>CAZRND010000503.1:0-3370 GCA_964601345.1 uncultured Acidobacteriota bacterium
GCAAAGATCGGTGGCGAGCACTTCACCGGATTCATGGTGGAGCGCGGCTTCGGCGGCGTTACGCACGGCGCGGAAGAGCGCAAGATGGGATTGCACGGCGCATCGACCACAGCGTTGATCCTCTCCGATTGCAAGGTCCCGGTCGAGAACGTGCTCGGCGAGATCGGGCGCGGCCACGTGATCGCGTTCAATTGTCTCAATGTCGGGCGGCTGAAGCTCGGCGCGGGGACCATTGGAGGCATGAAGCAGACTCTGCAACATTCGCTTCGCTATTCCAAAGAGCGCACCACCTTCGGCAAGCCGATCGCGTCCTATGGACTGATCCAGCACAAGCTGGCTGAGATGGCGCTGCGCATATACGTCACCGAGGGCGTGGTTTACCGGACCGCGGGACTCATCGACCGCGAGCTGGCCGCGGCGGATCAGTCGCGGCCCGATTATGTGCGCAAGGGCATCGAGGAGTACGCCGTCGAGTGCAGCATCTGCAAAGTGGTGGGCAGCGAATCGCTCGCCTACTGCGTCGACGAAGCGGTGCAAATCTACGGCGGCTACGGCTTCCACGCCGATTATCCGCCCGAGCGCGCCTACCGGGACGCGCGGATCAATCGGATTTTTGAGGGCACCAACGAAATCAACCGGCTGCTAGTGGCCAACATGCTGCTCAAGCGGCAGGTCCCGCTGTCGGGCGACGCTCAGGTGAGCCACCTGAAGAAGATGTTCCTTACCGCGGCTGCGGCAGCCGTGCAGAAGTTCGGGAAAGCGATTGCCGACCAGCAGGAAGTCCTGGCCGGTCTGTCGAACATCGTCTTCGAGATTTACGTTTCGGAAAGCGCGCAACTTCGCGCCGCGCGGCTCGGCACCGAGCAAGCGGCCGATCTTGCGGCCTTGTGCGCGTATGGCGCGAATTCTCGAGTCCATGCCGAGGCGGAGACGGTCCTGTCGGCGTGCGGTGTCGATCCGTTTCCGTTGCAGCCGAAACAAATGGACACGATCGCGATACGCCGTCGCGTTTGCCGGCGCTTGCTTGACGCCGGGAAGTATACGGTGTAAAAAAAAGGCCCTCGGGGGTACGAGGGCCTCGTTGAGTGGGGTAGGGTAAAACTTGATTCTCCTGTTAAGTAGCAAGCGATGTGCCAATTCCCTTGTTCTGTATATTCAATCACTTACAATCTCGATGGAGGTCGCTGGACATGCATTTCTTACACAGTGACACGGCGAAATGCCTCGCCTTAGTAGCGCTACTTACAGTTGCAGGCTTTGCGCAAACGAAACCAGTGACGATCCTGCCGGGACTCGGAAACCATCACCATCCCATTTCCACGACGAATCCGGAGGCCCAGCGCTACTTCGATCAGGGGTTCGCGCTGGTCTACGGCTTCAATCATGACGAAGCGGTGCGAGCATTCAAGCGTGCCGCGGAGCTCGATCCCAAAGCAGCGATGCCGCATTGGGGGATCGCTCTCGCGCTCGGTCCCAACATCAACATGCCGATCGAGCCGGACGCGGAAAAAGCCGCCTACGAAGCCGTCCAGAAAGCGCAATCGCTCGCGGCTGGGGCGCCGGAAAATGAGCGCGCCTACATCGCCGCGCTCGTCACGCGATACTCCATCGATCCGAAGGCGGACCTGAAGAAGCTGGCGGTCGATTACAAGAATGCGATGGGGAAACTCGTGGAGCGTTATCCGGACGATCTGGACGCCGCCACGCTCTTCGCCGAGAGCGCGATGGACTTGCATCCCTGGGCGCTGTGGTCGGCCGACGGCAAGCCCGCCGAGGGCACGCTCGAGATTCAGGCAGTGCTTGAGTCGGTGCTGAAGCGCAACCCGAGTCATCCCGGCGCGAACCACTACTACATCCACACCGTCGAAGCGTCGCCGCATCCCGAGCAGGCGCTGCCGAGCGCGGGACGTCTGGCGGGCCTGATGCCCGGCGCGGGGCATCTGGTGCACATGCCCGCGCACATCTTCATTCGGACGGGGGATTTCGAAGCGGCTGAGAAGACCAACAAGGATGCCGCCGCCGCCGACCGCTCGTACATCGCGACCACGGGCGTGATGGGCGTGTATCCGATGATGTATTACAGCCACAACCTGCACTTCATCGTCGAAGCATGCAAGTTTTCCGGACGCTCGGCCGAAGCGAAGAAGGCCGCCGAGCAACTGGTCGCGAACGTGAGTCCAGGCGTCGCGATGATGGCGCCGCTCGAGGCGTTCATGCCGACGCCCTACTTTGTGGCGTTGCGCTTCAACCGCTGGGACGAGGTTGCCAAATTCCCCGCGCCGCCCGCGAGCCAGAAAATCACGACGGCGTTCTATCACTTCGCGCGCGGGATCGGCTTCGCCGCAGCGAAGCAGATGCCGAGAGCCGAGTCGGAGAAAGCTTCGTTCGACGCCACGGTGAAGTCGATTCCGGAGAGCGCGCCCTACGGACTCAACACCGCCCCGGCGGTCCTCAAGGTCGCTGCCGCCGTGCTCGAAGCACGGATCGCCGCGGCCAAGGGCGATCGCTCCGGCGCGATCGCCGCGTGGCGCAAGGCCGTGGAGGCGCAGGACGCGCTCGGCTACGACGAGCCCGCCGATTGGTATTATCCGATCCGCGAGTCGCTGGGCGCGGCGCTCTTCCTGGCGGGCAATCATCAGGAAGCGGAAAAAGTTTTTCGCGCCGATCTGGACAAGAATCCTCGGAACGGCCGTTCGCTCTTCGGCCTGGCCGAGTGCCTCAAGGCCCAGAGGAAAACGACCGACGCCGCCTGGATCGCGACGGAATTCGAAAGCGCCTGGAAGAACGCCGACGTGAAGCTGCGAATGGAAGATCTGTAGAGCTACTGCACGGGCAGATTCACGGAAAGACTGTTGGCGCTGCCCATGGAGAGCACCAGCGCGGCGCTGCCCGAGGGAACGCCCGAAGGCACGACGACATTCACTTGATACAACCCCACCGCGCCGGGCACGAGTCCGGCGAACCCGACGGTTGCCGTCACGCCGCCGATCTTCGCGGTGACCGGCGTCTTCGTATTCGCCGGAGGATTGAGTGGTGATGCCGCGCCGCTGGCCACGGGTTTATCCACCGGTCCGAATCCCGTGCCGTAGAGCACGACGGTCTCGCCGGCGACGGCGGGCTTCGCCGTCGTGACGGCTGAAGAATCCGCGGCGTGCTGGGCCACGGCTGTCCCCTTGCCGTCGGAGGTGGTCGTGAACAGTCCGGGGGCGTTTGTCACGATCGGGATGGTCACCGCCGGAGTTGTGTAGCCGAGAAGCGTGACGCGAACGGTCGCGCTCGTCTGGCCTTCGAGCTCGAAGGGAACCTGGAAGTTGATCTGTCACGGACCGCTGAAGAAGATCGGCGCAGGATTCCCGTTCCAAAAAAACTT
>CAZRND010000504.1:0-3370 GCA_964601345.1 uncultured Acidobacteriota bacterium
AAAGGCTGCTGCATCATCTGCCACGGCAGCTCGAACGCGAACGCCTTCAAGAACGCCGTGCGCGTGGCGGCGGAATACGCCGGAGCGCGCATCAACCAACGCATCGAGGAAGAACTGGCCGTCTCGCAGAAACGCAAAGCCGCCGCGGCTCCCGCCGGAGTGAAGGAATGAAACGCGCCTTCCTTTTTCCCGGGCAAGGCGCGCAGTTCCCCGGCATGGGCCGCGAGCTGTGGGAGAAGTACGAGGCCGCGCGCAAAGTCTTTGTCGCGGCCGATAACGCGCTCGGCTTCCCGATCTCGAAGATGTGCTTCGAAGGTCCTGAAGACGCTCTCAAGCTTACCGAGAACACGCAGCCGGCGATCCTGACCTGCTCGGTGGCGTGCTTCCGAGTGCTCCAGACGCGCGGCATCGAGCCGGACTTCGTCGCCGGGCACAGCCTTGGTGAATACTCCGCCCTGGTTGCGGCCGGCGCGCTTTCGCTCGAGGACGCAGTGGTGACCGTGCGCAAGCGCGGTCAGTACATGCAGGAAGCGGTACCGGCAGGCGCCGGCGCGATGGCCGCGATCCTGGGAATGGCGAAGGGTCCGGTGGAGGAAGTCTGTGCAGACGCCGCTGGACCCGGCGAGATCGTCTCCCCGGCCAACTACAATTCCCCCGAGCAAATCGTGATCGCCGGGCACGACGCCGCCGTGCGTCGCGCCGCCGATCTGGCTAAGGGTCGCGGCGCGAAACGCGCCGTGATGCTTCAAGTCAGCGCGCCTTTCCACTGCGCGATGATGAAGCCCGCGCAGGACCGCCTGGCCGCCGATTTGGCAAATCTGCATTTTTCACCTCTGCGAATTCCCTTGGTGAACAATGTGCGCGCCCAGCAGATCCACACCGCGGAAGAGGCGCGCCAGGGACTCATCGATCAGGTTTCCGCGCCGGTTCAGTGGGATCAATCGATCGCCCGGCTCACGTCGCTGTTCGCGCGAATCTTCGTGGAAGCGGGACCGGGCCGCGTGCTCTGCGGACTGCTGAAGCAGATTGACCGCAGCCTGATCGCGCTGAATGTGGAAGATGAAAAGTCGCTGCAGGCGACGCTGACGCGTCTGGGCCAGGAAATGACGGCGGAGACGGCATGAGCTGGAAAGAACAAGTCGCGCTGGTAACGGGCGCCTCCCAGGGCATCGGCAAAGCTTGCGCGCTCGCGCTCGGCGAGGCCGGAGCCAAAGTTGTTGTGGCAGCGCGAAATGCCGACAAGCTGGCCGAGACGGTAAAGGAAATCGCGGCGCTCGGCGGCGAGGCCGTTGCCATCCAGATGGACGTGGCCGCGGCCGAGCAGATCACGGCCGCCTTCGCCCAGCTAAAGGAAAAGTTCGGGCGGATCGATATCCTCGTGAACAACGCCGGGATCACTCGCGACGGTCTGGTGATGCGGATGAAGCGGGGCGATTGGGATGACGTGCTGACGACGAACCTGACCGGCGCGCACCTTTGCATCCAGCAGGCGCTGCCGGTGATGCTTCGCCAGCGCTACGGCCGCATCGTCAACATCACTTCGGTGGTCGGACAGATGGGCAATCCGGGACAGGCCAACTATGCCGCGTCGAAGGCCGGCCTCATCGGCCTCACCAAGGCGGTGGCGCACGAAGTGGCCTCGCGCAATATCACGGTGAATGCCGTGGCCCCCGGATTCATCACCACCGGCATGACCGAGAAAATCGAAGGAGAATCGCGCGAGAAGCTCATCGCCATGATTCCCCTCAGACGCATGGGAACCGATCGCGACGTGGCCGCGGCGGTGCGTTTTCTCGCCTCGGAAGAGGCGGGATACATCACCGGACATGTGCTGAATGTGAACGGTGGAATGTTCATGAGCGGCTAGAGACTAGTGATAGAGTTTTAAGGCTTGACCCAAGGAGGGCACGAATGACGCTGGAAGAAAAAGTGAAGCAGATTATCGCCGAACAACTGGGAGTGGATGAGGCCGAAGTGACGCCGACGGCTTCGTTCGTAGACGATCTCGGCGCGGATTCGCTCGACCAGGTGGAGCTGGTGATGGCTTTCGAGGAAGCCTTCGAGATCGAAATCCCCGACGAAGACGCCGAAAAGATCACAACCGTGAAGGCGGCGATCGAGTACATCCAAAGTCACGGCGGCAAGTTAAAGAGCTAGGCAAAAGGAGGAGCGCATTGGCACGTCGCGTCGTCGTCACGGGCGTGGGTCTGGTTTCCGCGGTCGGCGTTGGGACCGAGGAGACATGGCAGGCCCTGCAGGCGGGAAGAGGAGGAGTAGCGCCCATCACCGGGTTCGACGCCACAAACTTCGCTTGCCGTTTTGCCGCTGAAGTGAAGAACTTCGATCCGCTGAACTGGATCGAAAAGAAGGAAATCAAAAAGATGGGCCGGTTCATCCATCTGGCCGTGGCCGCGGGCGATTTCGCGGTGAAAGGGCCGGCGGGAGCGAACCTGGCTGTGACGGCGGAGACGGCCGAGCGCGTCGGCGTCTACATCAGCTCGGGCATCGGCGGTTTCGACGTCATCGAGCGCGAGCACGCCGTCCTGCTCAAAGACGGGCCGAGGCGCATCAGTCCCTTCTTCATTCCCGGCAGCATCGTGAACCTCGCGGCGGGCCATCTCTCCATCCGTTACGGCGCGAAAGGGCCGAACTCGGCTACCGCCACGGCTTGTTCGGCCGGGGCGCACGCCATCGGCGACAGCTTGGGCTTGATCCAGCATTCGGACCCCGACGTGATGATCTGCGGCGGGTCCGAAGCGGCCATCAAGCCCATGGGCGTCGGCGGATTCGCGGCCATGCGCGCGCTCTCCACTCGCAATGACTCGCCGGAGACGGCCTCCCGTCCCTTCGACAAGGATCGCGATGGTTTTGTGATCGGCGAAGGCGCCGGCGTCCTGGTGCTCGAAGAACTGGAATTCGCGAAACGCCGGGGCGCGCGGATTCTGGCCGAGATATCCGGATACGGAATGTCCTCGGATGCGTTCCACATCACGCAGCCCTCAGAGGATGGCGACGGAGCCTATCGCGTCATGCGCAACGCGATGAAGGACGCCGGCGTCGGGCCCGAGCGCGTCGACTACGTGAACGCGCACGGCACCTCCACTCCGTACAACGACAAATTCGAAACCATGGCCATCCGGCGCGCTTTCGGAGATTACGCGAAGAAAGTGGCCGTCAGCTCGACGAAGAGCATGACCGGCCATCTGCTCGGCGGCGCGGGCGGCCTCGAAGCGGGCATCTGCGTTATGGCGATCCGGGACCAGGTGATTCCTCCGACGATCAACTACCGCACGCCCGATCCGGAGTCCGACCTCGACCACGTTCCCAACCAGGCTCCACACCCTATGTTCGTGCAGGTGGATTTCGGACT
>CAZRND010000505.1:0-3368 GCA_964601345.1 uncultured Acidobacteriota bacterium
CAATTTCCTTACACGCCGCCGAAGAACGGGAGAATCGCCTCGAGAACTTCCGCCGCGACGGGCGTGGTGGAGTTATGGTCGAGATAGACGCGCTCCATGGTCCTTTTATTTTAGCATCGGGCAGGTTATAGTTTCGCTATGCCGCGACAGCTCGTGACATTGACTACCGATTTTGGGCAAAGCGACCACTTTGTGGGGGTCATCAAGGGCGTCATTCTGAAGCTCAATCCGGAAATCGAGATTGTGGATATCACCCACGACGTCCGGCCTTACGACATCCTCGACGGCGCCTTTACGATCGCCCAGGCCTATGAGCAGTTCCCGGCGTGGACCATCAACCTAGTGGTAGTCGATCCAGGCGTCGGCACGGCGCGCCGTCCGATCCTGGCGAACAGCGCCAATCACTGGTTCGTGGCGCCGGACAACGGCGTGCTCTCGTTCATGTACGCCAAAGAGCCGGACCATTTCGTGCGGCACATCACCGCCGAGCACTATTTCGCGAGTCCCGTCAGTCCCACGTTTCAGGCGCGCGACATCTTCGCGCCCATCGTCGGCTGGATGACGCGCGGCGTCGAAGCGAGCAAGTTCGGCGACTACATCACCGACTACATCAAGTTCGCGCCGCCGCGGGTCAAAGTGGTAAACGACAAGTTCATCCAGGGCAAGGTGCTCAAGGTCGACCGCTTCGGCAACCTCATCACCAACATCACCAAGGAAGATGTGCCGCAGATCTTCACGGAGAATCCGCCGCCATTCAAGTTTGTCGTCGGCAAGACCGAAGTCACCAAGCTCAACCTCACCTACGCGCAGAGCGCAGCGGGAGAAGTGTTCGCGCTCGTCGGCAGCAGCGGCTACCTGGAATTCTCGACCAATCGCGGATCAGCCGCCCGAATTCTCGCCGCCGACCGCGGCGCGGACGTGGGAGTCCTGCTTGGCTAGGGTTCTGGTCCTCGCGCTCCTGACGCTTGCACCATATGCATTCGGGTGGGGCGCCAAAGGACATGAGATCTCCGCGCGCGTGGCCGCTAAAGCCCTTCCCAAAGACATGCCGCAGTTTTTCCTGCAGGCGGGTGAGCGGTTGGCGTATCTCTGCCCGGAGCCGGACCGCTGGCGCGGCCCGCAAGAGCCCGTCCTCGATGCGCTGAATACCGCAGATCACTACATGGACCTGGAAGTTTGGGGAGATGCTCCCATCCCGGCGGGGCGCTACAACTTGATCCTGGCCGCGATCAAGCGCGGGATCGTCAGCGATACAAAGCCGATCGCCAACCTCGGGACGGTGACCGCGGTTATCGCCGAGCTGGCCGAAAGACTCACGGTCCATTTTCGCCAGTGGCGCGAGACGACGGAAGACACGGAGGCCGCGCGCCAAATCCGACATCAAGTGGAAGAGGGCGCGATCTACACGGCCGGCATCCTGGGACACTTCGTCACCGACATCGCGAATCCGCTGCATACCACCGTGCATCACAACGGATGGGCGCAAGATTATCCCAATCCACGCGGATATCCCGGACCTCGAGATTCGAAAGGGCTTCACGGACGGTTTGAAAGCGACTTCGTGGAGGCAGCGATCTCAGAAAAGGACTTGAAGACCACCGAGCCGCACCGCGTCGGCGCCTGGACGCCGGAAGCGGAAAAGTTTATCCGCCGCAACAACGGCTTCGTCGAGATGCTCTACGACTTCGACCGGAGCGCGGCTTTTGGATCGGGCAAGGAATCACCTGAAGCCAAGGCTTTCACGGCGCAGCGGCTGTCGGACGGCGCATCGATGCTGCGCGACGTCTGGTATACGGCCTGGATGGTGTCGCACGACGAGTGGCTGAACGAACGCATCACTCTTTACGCGCGCGGCGGCAGCACGGTTCTCGAGCTGCTGAAGAGACAGCACCGCGTCGAGACCAAGACGTATCCCATGGGGCAAATGGTCACGGGTATCGGCAACCGCAAGAACGGTCTCGAAGGGCACTACTGGACCTATTACATCAACGGCGCTGCGGCCGCGGAATCCGCCGACAAGTACGTGGTGAAGCAAGGCGACCGCATCGAGTGGCGCTTCGTGCCTCAGCAGTAAAACCAAAAACCGAAACCACAGATGCACACAGATGGACACAGATAAAACGCAGAAGGGCAACCGCCGATGAACGCCGATGTTCGCCGATGAGCACGCCTGGGCGGCAAGATCGGCCTCACGGCGGATGGCTGCGTCGTGCGGATACCGATGATTTTCACGCAGTTCTTATCTGTGTTTATCTGTGTTCATCTGTGGTTCCAGTTTGAGGTTTCGGAGCCGTAGGGCGTTGCCGATGACCGAGACCGAGCTGAAGCTCATCGCGGCGCTGGCGATCATTGGGCTGAGCAGCAATCCAAAGAACGGATAGAGCGCGCCCGCGGCGAGCGTAATGCCGAGCGCGTTATAGACAAACGCAAAGAAAAGATTCTGACGGATGTTGCGCATTGTGACGCGGCTCAAGCGGCGCGCTCGCGCGACGCCGCGGAGGTCGCCCTTCACCAGCGTGACCCCGGCGCTCTCGATGGCCACGTCCGTGCCCGTGCCCATGGCGATGCCGGCGTGCGCCTGCGCCCGCGCAGGCGCATCGTTGATGCCGTCGCCCGCCATTGCGACGATTCGTCCTTCGGATTGCAGTTGCTTGGCAATCGCTGCTTTCTTTCCCGGCCGGACTTCGGCTTCAAAGGTGTTCATACCGCGCTCGCGCGCCCCGGCCTCGGCCCTCGTGCGATGGTCGCCGGTGAGCATGACGATCCGCAGGCCTTCGCGCTGCAGCATGCGGATTGCTTCCGGCGTGGACGCTTTCACTGGGTCTGAGACCTCGAGCGTGGCGGCAATTTGGCCGTCGATCGCCAGGAATAGCTCGGCATCGCCTCCGGCGATGCCGAGCTCAGCAAGCAAAGCACGGTTGCCGAGCGCGACGGCGTGGCCGTCCACGGTTCCGGCGACACCCTTGCCGGTAATCGAGCGGAAGGCTTGCGCCTCCGAAAGGCGCAAGCCGCGCGCCGCTGCGGCGGCGAGAATCGCCGCCGCCAGCGGATGCTCGCTCGATCGCTCGAGGCTTGCCGCCAGTCGCAAGTGCTCGTCGCTAGGATTTGAAACAAGGCGCGGCTTGCCCTCGGTGAGCGTCCCAGTCTTATCGACAACGAGCGTATCGACCCTTTCGAGAACTTCGAGCGCCTCGGCGTTCTTGATCAGAACGCCGGATGCTGCGCCGCGTCCGGTCCCGACCATGATCGACATCGGGGTCGCGAGTCCCAGCGCGCACGGGCAGGCGATGATCAGGACGGCAACGGCGTTGAGCAGCGCAATGGCCAGACGCGGCTCTGGGCCGATGGTTGCCCAAATCGCGAAGGTC
>CAZRND010000506.1:0-3346 GCA_964601345.1 uncultured Acidobacteriota bacterium
ATGGAGCTGCATACCTTGGGCGTGAAAGGCGGCTACACCCAGAGCGACGTGATCGCCGTGGCGCGCGCTTTCACCGGATGGACCGTACGCAGCTTCGAGAATCCGGAGTTTGTCTTCGCGCCGTTTATGCACGACTTTGGCGAGAAGAGCGTGCTCGGCCACAAGATTGCCGCGGGCGGCGGCGAGCAGGACGGCCTGCAAGTCATCGACATCCTGGCGCATCATCCGTCCACGGCCACGTTTATCTCCCGGAAGCTCGCCGAGCGCTTCGTCGCCGACAATCCGCCGGAGGCGTTAGTCGAGCGCATGGCGCAGATCTTTACCAAGACCGACGGCGATCTCCGCGCCGTCCTGGACATGATGTTTTCCTCGCCCGAGTTTCTGTCGGCGGGCGCCTGGCAAGCCAAAATCAAATCCCCGCTGGAAGCGGTAGTCGGCGCGGTGCGCGCCCTCGGCGCGGAGGCTTCGGACACTTCCATGCTCGTCCAAAAGATTGCCGACCTGGGCGAGCCGCTGTATAACAAGCTGGAACCGACCGGATATCCCGTCACCGGCGAATCGTGGTTGAGCACGGCGGGCATTATGGGACGCATGAATTTCTCGGCGGCGCTGGTCTCCGGCATGGTCCCTGGGATCACGATCAATTCCGCCTGGCTCGCCAGCGAGGATAAGTCCACGATTGCGCGCGACCTTCTGGGGCGCGAAGCGTCTCCCGAGACGAAGGCGGCCATTGAGAAGGGTCTCGACGGCAAGGACCGGTCGACCGCGTTCATCGCCTCGTTGGTTCTCGGATCTCCGGATTTTCAGAGGAGGTAACATGTCGACTCGACGAATCTTTCTGCGCGACTCCGCTCTCGTCATGGCCGGGATGGGAGCCGTGCCCTCCTGGCTGGCCCGGGCCGCCGCTCTTCCCGCCGAAGGAAAGAAGCGCAAGATCCTGGTCGCAGTGTTCATGCGCGGCGCGGCCGACGGCCTGAATATCGTCATTCCTTTCTCCGAAAGGCGCTATTCGGAGTTGCGGCCGACGCTGGCCATCTCGCCTCCGTCCGGGCCCACCGCTCCGGGCGCCTTCCAGGGCCCATTCGGCAACGCGATCGATCTGGATGGCCGCTTTGCGCTAAACAGCGCGATGCAACCCCTCAAAGCTCTCTGGGACAAGAAGCAACTCGCGATCATCGAAGCCACCGGATCGCCCGACTCCTCGCGCTCGCATTTCGAAGCACAGGATTACATGGAATCGGGCACGGCGAGCAAGACCATGGGCGACGGCTGGCTGAATCGCGCCTTGCCGCCCGCAGGATCGGACGCGTCACCCTTGCGCGCCGTGGCGCTCGGCAATCAGGTGGCGCGGACTCTGCGGGGCGAGCGCGAGGCGATCGCCGTCGGCGATTCCCAGCAGTTCAACATGGGCAACCAGGATGCCTCGAACATCCTCGAAAACATGTACACGACCTCCCATGACGGCCAGTGGGGACGCACGGGAAAGAACGCGTTTGACGTGATGAAGCGGATCAAGTCCATCAACCAGGGCAACTTTTCTCCGCAGAACGGCGCGCAGTATCAGGGCGGCGAGCTGAGTCGCAACCTGCAACAGCTCGCGCGGCTCATCAAGGCCGACGCGGGAGTCGAGGCTGCCTTCGCCGACATCGGCGGCTGGGATCATCACGGCAACGAGAATCCGCAGTTGTCCAACGTGCTGCGCGAGTTCTCGGGCGCTCTGGCGGCGTTCAGCCAGGATATGGGCGACCGTATGGAGGACATTGTCCTCGTCACGATGTCGGAATTCGGCCGCACCGTCGCCGAAAACGGCGATTCCGGAACCGACCACGGTCACGGCAGCTTCATGATGGTGATGGGCGGTCCGGTGCAAGGCGGCAAGGTCTACGGCAAGTGGCCCGGCCTGGAAAGAGAGCAACTCTTTGAAGGACGCGATCTCGCCGTCACCACGGACTATCGCGCCGTCTTAAGCGAACTGATTCGCGGCCACATAGGCCAGCCGGATTTGAGCCGCGTCTTCCCCGGCTTCCAGATGGGCGAGAACCTGGGTCTACTGCGGTCGTAGCGAGAGAAATGCGACTCCTGGGAATCCTGCTGCTGGCCACTTGCCTTCTGAACACGCAGGACGCGACCTTCTCTGTCGACGTCAAGGTGGTGAGCGTGCTCGCTACCGTACGCAACAAGCAGGGACAGGTGGTCCGCACCCTCGGCAAGGACGACTTCACCCTCGAAGACGACGGGCAGATCCAGAACATCCGTTACTTCGCGCAGGAGACCGACCTGCCTCTGACGATCGGACTGGTTGTCGATACGAGCGGCAGCCAGCGCAAGGTCATTGACCTCGAGCGTGGTGCGAGCTACAGCTTTCTCGAGCAGGTGCTGCGCGAAGGCAAGGACCGAGCTTTCGTCATGCACTTCGATCTGGGTGTCGAGTTGCTCCAGGACATCACCGCGTCCCGGTCCGAATTAGAGAACGCGCTGGAGTTGGTCGACACACCGAGCCGCCGCCAGCCGGCATCCGGCGGCACAACCCTTTACGACGCGGTTTACCTCGCCTCGCACGATTTGATGCGGAAGCAGACCGGGCGCAAGGCGCTCATCCTGCTCACCGACGGCGTGGACAATTCCAGCATTGAAACGCTCGACAGTTGCATCGCGGAGGCCCAACGGAACGACACGCTGGTCTACTCGATCCTCTTCTCCGATGATTCGTTTTACGGCGGCTACTTCCTGGGCGATGGCCGGAAAGTGCTCAAGCGCCTCTCGTCCGAAACCGGCGCATCGTATTTCGAGGTCAGCAAGAAGCAACCGATCGAGGCCGTCTACAAGCAGATTGAAGAAGAGATGCGCACGCAATACAGTTTGGGTTTTACTTCCGAGAAGAAGGATGGCGGCTTCCACAACATCCGCTTGTATTCCCGGCAAAAGGACCTCATGGTCCAGACGCGCCGAGGCTATTACGCGGGAAGGTAGAAGATATGAGGATACTTCTTGTACTTGTTCTGATTCTGCCGGCAGCGGCCCAGACCATCGCGATTCGCGCCGGGAATCTGATCGATCCCGCGACGGGCACGGTTTCACGCAATCAAGTCATCCTCGTGAAGGACGGCAAGATCACCGCGGTCGGCGCGCCGATTGCCCTCTCTGGCGAGGAGATTGTGGACCTCTCGAGCGCCTGGGTGATGCCCGGTCTGATGGATGCGCATTCCCATCTCACGCTCTACACCGCTCCCGGCGAAACCATCGAGCCGGTCTACCTGCGGGAATCGACCGGCGTGCGTCTGCTGCGCGGCGTGCGGAACGCGCGCGACCTGCTTCGGGCCGGGTTCACGACGGTGCGCGACGTCGG
>CAZRND010000507.1:0-2695 GCA_964601345.1 uncultured Acidobacteriota bacterium
ATCCAGTCATACTCCATAGGCTGGTGACCAAGGATGGTCGTGGCGTAGTTCGCATCTTTTCTGTGAGTGAAGCATGAGACCTGAAACACCGGATACGGCTCGGCCAGCGAATAGTAGCCGGTATGGTCTCCGAACGGACCTTCGGTGCGCAGCTCGTCGAGCTTGACGCGCCCCTCGAGAACAATCTCCGCCTCGGCCGGAACTTCGAGGTTAACCGTCTTGCAAGGGACCATTTCCACGGGCTTGTTGCGAAGAAAACCGGCGAACATCATTTCGTCCAGATCGGGCGGCAGGGGAAGGACGCCGGAGAACATCGTCGCCGGATCGGCGCCGATGGCCACGGCGACCTCGATGCTGTCCGCGCCGGCCTTCGCCGACCGCCGGAAGTGCTCGGCTCCCTGCTTGTGGATCTGCCAGTGCATCCCGGTGGTGCGCTCGTCGTAGACCTGCAGGCGATAGACGCCGGCGTTGCGTTTCCCTGTCTCGGGATTGCGCGTGAAGACCAGCGGCAACGTAATGAAACGCCCGGCATCCTGCGGCCAGCATTTCAGGATTGGAAAATCGAAGAGGGAAAACCCGTCCTGCTTCACTACCTCCTGGCAGGGCGCGTTCTTCACCATCGCCGGGAAGAACGCTCCGATCTCGGCCAGCTTGGGCAGCATCTTGATCTTTTCGAGCAGGCCCTGCGGCGATTTGAAGTCCAGGTAGGCGCGGATGCGCTCGGCAATTTCCTCGATCGCATTCACTTCGAGAGCCAGATTCATCCGCCGTTCGGAGCCGAGGGCGTTGATCAGCACTGGAATGTTGTATCCTCGCGGCTTTTCGAAGAGCAGCGCCGGACCGATTTTCTTCGAGACGCGGTCGGTGATCTCCGAGATCTCGAGAATCGGATCGGCTTCGACGCTGATGCGTTTCAGCTCGCCGGCCGCTTCGAGGGCGCGCACAAATTCGCGAAGATCGCGATAGGCCATCGGGATATTATATTCGCCATGGACCGAAGATCGTTCCTGAAAGCATCGTTAACCGCGGCCGCCGCGCCCGCTCTCTTGCGCGCCAACCTGCCCGGAGCCAAGGGCCTGCGGCTTTCCATCACCT
Organism: uncultured Acidobacteriota bacterium; assembly: GCA_964601345.1. Lineage (GTDB taxonomy): Bacteria > Acidobacteriota > Terriglobia > JAJPHL01 > JAJPHL01 > CAZRND01. The sequence continues at coordinate 1,096 of CAZRND010000507.1, forward strand.
GGGGCATGATGGGCCGGACTCCCGCCGCCGACGGACTCGCCCTTCTCGCCAAGCTCGGCTACGACGCCTACGAGATGTTCGACTGGAGGGACGCGGCAACTCTGCAATCTTTCGTCGCCGCGAAGGACAAGTATCCGCTCACTTGCGCCACGCTCGTTTCGAACAAGGGTCCCACGGCCGCCGGCTGCGGACTCGTGAATCCGCGCGAGCGTGAGACCTTCCAGAAGGAGATGGCCGCCGCCGTCGACGCCGCCAACAAGATGGGATGCAAGCGCCTGGTGACGCTCACCGGCAACGAGCTGGGCGGCTTGACGCGGGCCGAGCAGATGGCGAACGCCGTCACGGCCCTTCGCTCGGTCACGCCCCTTCTTGAGCGCAACGGCATCACCGCGGTCATCGAAGTGCTCAACACCTATGTGAACCACGCCGGATATTTTCTCTACTACGTGCGCGACGCCGCGCAGCTTGTCGATCGCGTCGGCAGCCCGAACGTCAAGATCCTTTTCGACATCTACCACGTGCAGATCATGGAAGGGAACCTGATCGACAACATCCGATCCAACATCGAGCGCATCGGGCATTTCCACATCGGGGACGTTCCGGGGCGCCACGAGCCGGGCACGGGCGAAATCAACTATCGCAAGGTTTTCGAAGCAATTTATCAGCTCGGCGAGCGCTACGACGGTTACGCCGCGCTCGAGTACGGACGGCAGGCTCCGCTCGAAGAGAATCTGGCGGCGATGCGGACGCTGACTAACTTTTAGCCCGCGCCCAAGCGAGTTCCGGACGCTGGACCTCTGCGTCTTTGGCAATCTCCAAAAGCTGGCGGGCATAGGCGCGCGCCTTGGCGCGGTCACCCGATTGATCGGCGGCCTTCGCTGCGCCGGCGGTCGAGTTGAAGCGGCGCGGCGAGACCTTGAGGACTGCTTCGTATTCGCGAAGCGCCTGGGTCGGCCGGCCATTTTCTAAGAGCATGTCAGCGAGGATCTCGCGCGCCGGCAGCAGCGCTCCCGGCGTCACCGGATGCTTGTCGATGGAATCTTCGTGGTCGGCCGCGGCGCGCAGCATGGTCAGGCCTTCATCCTTTTTCCCGCCGGCGTACGCAACCAGCGCCGTGGCTGTTTCCCAAAGAGCGTCCAGGGAACCGACCCAGTCGTAGTCTCGCGTCGCCGGAAGGGACTTGCGGATGGCCGCAATCTCGTCGAGCGAACGGCGCGCCGAAGGCAGGTCGCCTGAGCGGGCCGCCCCGATGGCTTTCGCATAGTGGACCAACGCTTCCGAATTCCGAAACTGCTTCCACGGGAACCACTCCGGCTTCACTTCGAGCGCCGCCGCGGCCTTCCAGTCGTGCCGCTCGAGCGCCCATCGTGCCGGTGAAGCGGAGAAGGCATACGCGGCGGCAAACTGATTCTCGTCGAGCCGCGTGAGCGCGCCCATCTCCGTCAGGATCTTTTTGGCGCTCGCGTCCTTCCCCTCCTGCAAGTCGGCATAGACCAGGTAATCCATGGCATGAAGCTGGTCGAATCCTCCTCCGCCGCCATGCAGCCGCTTCACCTTGGCGAGGGCAGCTTGACCCGCAGCCGTGTTGGAGGCGATCGAG
>CAZRND010000507.1:2705-3343 GCA_964601345.1 uncultured Acidobacteriota bacterium
CAGGAGGAATAGTAGGGTGTCGAGCAGGTGCGAGCCGAGATCGGGCAGCACGCCCATCCCGGCGTCGCGCCAGGGCGAGCCGCGCACCTCGCGGGCCGTGCCGTTCCCGTAGAACATCCTCAGCGAATAGAGCTTGCCTATCGCTCCGGCGGCTATCGCCTCCCTCGCGCGCGCGATGTGCGGCCCGAACCGGTGATTGTAGGCCGTATAGCACGCCAGCCGCTTCCCCTTGGCGAGGGCAGATTGGGCCGCAGCCGTGTTGGAGGCGATCGAGTCGTCCCACAAGCCGAGGCGCGTGAAGATGTGCGAGGGCATGTGCAGGGCGTGCGGCGCATCCGGCGCGATTTTCGCATAGGCGCGCGCCGCGCGCAGCCCCAGCTCCGCGGTGGTCGGATAGTCGAGGCTGTGAATGATGTAGTGCGCGACGCCGGGATGGTTCGCATGCTTCGGCAGGAGGCGATTCAGGATCTCCCCGCCTTTTTTCTGCCACGTGTAAGTCTTGTCCGTGGGATTGAGGTAGCCGATGGCCACCAGTTGCAGCGCATGGAAGATGGCGGCCTCGTCGTCATTCGGATGGTGGTCGCACCCTTCGGCCAAGGCCCCCTCGTAAGCCTTTGCCCGCGTCAGCTGGTAAACCC
>CAZRND010000508.1:0-3342 GCA_964601345.1 uncultured Acidobacteriota bacterium
AGGGCAACAAGACGAAGATCGCGCCCGGCATGTGCTTCAGCGACGAGCCGATGATCACAAACTACGACGAGTTCGGCGTGCGCCTCGAGGATTGCATCTACATCACGGAAAACGGACCGAAATTCTTCAGCAAACAGAGTGTGTCTATTGAGAAGCCTTTCGCTTAGCCTGATTGCCGCGGTACTGCTGTTGGGAGCGTGCCGCACCGCTCCCAAAGAGCCCGCGATCGACGTGGCGGCGCTGCATGACGTCATGAAGAAGTCGCCGGAAGATCAAGGCGCTTTCCTCAAGCGGGCCATCGCAAAAGGCCGCCTCGCCGCCTTGCGAGGCGGGGATTCCGCAGCGACTCTCGCCTTGGTGGCTGCTCACATCCCGGAGACACTGGACGCCGCCGACGCACTTGCCGCCGATGGCGCTGCGACAATGAAGCAGATCGAGAAACAGAGCGGGCCGCGCACAGCCAAGGACGGCCAGGTGGACGATCACTACCTCGATCTCACGACCGCCGGATACGATCTGGCAATGGCCATCCACGATCTTCCGGAGATCCCGGCGGACCTGGAAGGTCCTCTCCGCGCTCGCGCCGACAGCACTGGAACGGCGCGGCGATTCGTTTTCGATTTGATGGCTAAGCTGGCCCTGCCCGCGGAGAGACGCTGCTGGATCTTGCTTGCCTATATCGTGCCGGGTGACGATGATGCCGCGAATGGCGCTCTCGGCGCCCTGAAGCTAATGGGAACAGAAGCGTCTCCGGCCCTGACGGAACTCCGCCAGCGCGAGGCCGATCTGGACAAGAATCCAGACACTCGCGTCCTTGCCAAGGCGGTAAGAGAAACGATCCGGCGCATCGAACGGACCGGGCGCTAACGTCGTCTCTGGGACGGCTGCTCGGTCTCAAGCCCGAGCGCAATGCGCGCGGCGCGGGCAATTTCAGGTTGGAGATCCTTCGTGAGCGTGTTCAAGTGCGGTTCGGCGTCTTTGCTGTGGAGTGCCCGCAGATCGTAGACCAGCGTCAAGCGCTCGGCTCCATTCAGCCGGCTGATATCCAATTTTTCTAACTGCGCGGCGCTCCAGGCCGTGCGGTAGTATCCCGCGCCGTTGGCGTTGAGATAGGCGGGGCACGACGCCACCGATACTTCTTTCTTTGGCTGATCGACCACCGCACAGCCGCCCGTCCAGCAGATCGGAATCGGCAGTGTCGAGCGGTTCTCGATCACGAGCTTAGTTGCCTCGCACTGCCACCCGATGACCGGTACGCCCGTGCTGTTCAAGAATGCCTCCATGACCGGAGCGGCCGCGGAGGGCAGGGCCGACTCGAGGTCGCGCGTCGTGGCATTGCCCATGACATGTCCGGTGAGGTACGTGCGCAATCCTCGTTGGAAAGGGTCCTCCCCCAACCACCCTTCGAGCATCAGCAATATGGCTCCGCCTTTCTGATATTCGAAGCGGTTATAGACGTTGTCCATTTCCTCGCGGTTGTGACGAGGCCAGCGGACCGGATGGGTATCCTTGCTATCGTCGGCGACCATGATCGGCTCGCGGGAGGCGATTAAGCCGAGATGCTTGCGGTCGGGAGGCTCGAAATCGTCCATGGTTCTGGCGGCGAACCACGTGGCAAATCCCTCGCTGAGCCAGACGTCGGTCCAATCGGATTGCGTGACGAGGTTGCCGAACCATTGATGCCCGATCTCATGCGCCTGCAGCGCGCGCACCGAATGGAGCGGAAGAGGATCGGTCTCCGCGGGCGCCATCAGCAGACTGCGCGAGAGGTACGTAATCAGGCCGGGATTCTCGACGGCGCCAAACGCGCCCTGCGGCAGCGCGATGTGGTCGAGCTTGTCCCAAGGGTAGGGAATTCCGGTGTAGCGCTCGAGGCGCGGCAGGATTTCCTGAGTGGCGAGCGCGGCCTGCTTGCCGCGCTCGGCCTGGCCCTTTGGAGCGATCACGCGGACCGGCGTTCGCTTGCCGCCCGCCGTGCCGCCTTCCCAAACGTCGAAAGGACCAACGGCGAATGCCACAATCTCCGCGGGCAGCGGCTGTGTGCGGGCGAACTTCACCAGCTTCATCCCGGCAGGCTCGTCCGTTTCCGAAATCATCGGCGCGTTCGCAAACGCGCGATGCTCGCGGCGGACACGTATGGCCATTTCCCACGGCGTCTTGAAGCGCGGCTCGTCGAAGCAGGGAAAAGCGCGCCGCGCGTCGATGGGTGTGAAGACGGTGTACTGATACCACTCGCCCTCCACCTCGCGGCGATAGGGACCGGACACAGCTTTGTCCGAAAGCGGCGCCTGATATCGAATCGTCAGCGTCGCTCGGCCCGGCCCAACCGGCTGTTCCGGCGTGATGGAAATGAACTCGCCGCCCGCCGCCGCGGCTTTGGCCGGAAGCGTCTTGCCGTTCCACTCGATCGACGCCTCAAGCTCTACGAGATCGCGCCCATTCACCCAAATCACGGACTGCGTCGCGCTGAGCGCCACGTCGATACGCGCCACGCCGGAGAACGTTGCCTTGGCTGGATCGATGGTCATCTCAATGGCGTGCATTCGCGGCACGACGCCATCGGGCAAATTGAATTGCGGTTGTTCCGCGGCCCACAGGAGTAAAACCGCGGCCAGTCCAATCACTGCGCAACCTTCAGCAGCACCACCCCGTGCTTCGGGACCATGGCCGTGAACTTGTCGCCGCTGACCTTGAGATCGGCGTGCGCCCACAGGTCGCGGACCTTGGGTTTCTTCTTCTTCGAACCCATGTTCGCCCAAGTAGCGGAGACCTGCGCGGTGTCGTCGCCGCGATTGAAAAATCCCACGGCGATTTGACCCTTGGACAGCGGCCGCTTCAGCACCATCGTCTTTCCTTCTTCGGAAATCTTCACGGCCGGCAGCGCGTCCTTGTCCTGATCGACGGCGATAACCTCCGCGTTCATCAGGACGTTCTTGATGTCGTCGGTCATCGAGCGCAGGTCGTTGCCCGCGAGCAGCGGCGCGGCGAGCAGCGCCCACAAACTCATGTGCAGCTTGTACTCGTCGTTGGTCATGCCGCCGTTGCCGATCTCGAGCATGTCGGGATCGTTGAATTGTCCCGGCTTCAGCACAAGCGCGATGTCGAGCTGCGTGCGCTGCCCGGGCACTGCGGGACCGAACCCGATGCGTTCGAGCGATTGCCAGCGGTCGCTGATGTCTCCGGTGGTGCGCCAGAGATTGCCGCCGACCTTGCCGCCCCATTTCCACACTTCCGAGCGGCCGTACTGGCAGAGGCTGTAGACGATCGGGCGGCCGGCCTTGAGCAGGGCGTCGCCCATCTTCCGGTCGACGGCCGGCATATCCTCGTCCTTTTGTATATTGT
>CAZRND010000509.1:0-372 GCA_964601345.1 uncultured Acidobacteriota bacterium
ACGCTCGTCGATCAACAGCACGATCAGCGCGACTTCGGGATGGTTGGCCGTTACGGAATTCGCGATGGACTGCAACAGCATGGTCTTGCCGGTGCGCGGCGGCGATACGATCAGGCCGCGCTGACCCTTGCCGAGCGGCGTGAGCAGGTCCATCACGCGGGCGGACAGGTTTTCCTTGGTCGTCTCGAGCTTCATCCACTCGCTCGGATAGAGCGGCGTCAGGTTGTCGAAGAATACTTTGTTCTTGATCTCCTCCGGCGACTCGAAGTTGACCGCTTCGATCTTCACCAGGGCGAAGTAGTTCTCGCCCTCCTTGGGGGGCCGGACCTGGCCGGAGACGGTGGCGCAGGTAGGCAGGGCGAACTTGCGGAT
>CAZRND010000509.1:382-3319 GCA_964601345.1 uncultured Acidobacteriota bacterium
CGGCGAAACGTAGATGTCGTCGGGGCCGGGCAGGTAGTTGTAGTCGGGGGAGCGCAGGAAGCCGAAGCCTTCCGGCAGGATCTCCAGCACGCCTTCGGCAAAGATCAAGCCTTCCTTCTCGGCTTGGGCCTGCAGGATGCGGAAAATCAGGTCCTGCTTGCGCATGCCGGATGCGCCCGGCAGTTCAAGGTCTCGAGCTACACGGGTTAGTTCCGTGGTGCTCTTTTCTTTAAGTTCTGAAATTGTCATAAAACGGGACTTCTTCCTTCAGGGTAAGACTTTTTGGGCTGGGTTGGAAAAATTTACGGAACGATGCATAGTATACCACAGGACGGGATCGGGAGGCAAGGGCTTCCGGATGCAACCGAAACCGGGTGGCCTCCGTCCCTATTAGCAAGGAACAGGAGGTAGGGACCATGACCGGAGTGTGGCGAAACAGCATTTTGGCGGCGGCGCTAATCGCGGCGCCGGTGATGGCGCAGCGGGGAGGCTCGCACGGCGGCTCCCATGGCGGCGGAAACAGCGGGTCGCACAGCGGCGGCCAGAGCCGGGGAACGCCAAGCTTCAGCAGAAGCGCACCGAGCTTCAACCGCGGCGGCGGACATCCCGGCTATCGCGGCCGTCCGTACGGTGGGTATAGTGGATATCGCGGCCGAACCAGCATCTATCTCGGGTTTGGCTCGTACTGGGGGCCGTCCTATTACTCCTACTACGATCCCTACTACTACTATCCGTCTTACCCTTACCCGTACACCTACAGCTATCCCGCGCCGGTCTACTCGTACCCCGATCCTACGTATGATCCGGGATACTCAACCCGCGGAACTCCGCCGCCGGTGAGCAGCACGCCGCAATACTCGCCTGACCCGAACCAGGCGTCGCCTGGGCCTGGGCCGCAGCAAGGGAAGCCAATGACGCTCCTGGCCTTCCGGGATCACGCGATCTACATGGCGATGGATTACTGGGTGGAGGGCGACCGCATTCACTACATCGCGCGCGACGGCCGGAGCCACAACGCTCCGCTCTCGCAACTCGATTACGCTACGACCGAGACCCTGAACCGCGAGCGCAACGTCCCGTTCAGTTTGGGGCGCTGAGACCAGGGCTTCCCGGTCGTGTACAATAGGCTGATGAAGCGAGTCGAGATTCTTCTGGACGATCAAACCGACCAGATTCTGGATTCACTGGCGGCGCAGCATCAGGGAGATAGGAGCGAAGCCGTTCGTGAGGCTCTCCGCGCACAGGGCGTCATTGCCGCCTTCCTGGACGAAATAGAAGACCAGAATGCTGTCTCCTTGAAGGATCAGCTCGAACGCTCCAAGCAAGATTTTCAAGCGGGCCGAGTCAAGACGTGGGAAGAGGTGAAGCGTAAGGCCGGCCTGTGACCGTCCTCTTCGGCGAAGGCGCCGAGGACACCTTCCGCAACCTGCCCCGCCCCGTTCAAGTCCGCGCAGCCAAGTTGCTCGATCTTCTGGGCGAATATCCTGAAATGTTTCCCGTCCGTCGTCGCGGACTGATGAAGGGTCTTCGGTACTTCATGGCGCATCGCTACTTGTTCTACTATTCGGCGAGTTCAACGGAGATTCGGATTCTCGCCATACTTCCGGGACAGATGCGCCAAGCCTAAAAAAAAGGGGCAGGTTGAAAACCTGCCCCACTTTCTCTTAGTCGTACATCTCGTGACCGCCGGGGCCGCCCGGCGCCGCTTCCTTCTTCTTCTCCGGGACCTCGTAGACCAGCGCCTCGGTCGTCAGCATCAGCGCGGCGATCGAACTTGCGTTCTGCGCCGCCAGACGGACCACCTTGGTGGGATCGAGCACGCCGGCCTTCACCAGGTCTTCGTACTCGCCGGTCTGCGCATTGAAGCCGTAGTTGGGGTTCTTCTCGTTGCTGCGCACCTGCTCGGCAACGATCGCGCCCTCATGTCCGGCGTTCTTGGAGATCTGCCGGATCGGCTCCTCGAGCGAGCGGCGCACGATGTTGCCGCCGATCCGCTCGTCCTCGTTTTCGAGGCCCTTGACGGCCTTGTCGACCGCCGCGGTCGCCCGCAGCAGCGCGACGCCGCCGCCCGGAACGATGCCTTCCTCGACGGCCGCGCGCGTGGCATGCATGGCGTCTTCCACGCGAGCTTTCTTTTCCTTCATCTCCGTCTCGGTGGCCGCTCCGACCTTGATCACCGCCACGCCGCCCACGAGCTTCGCCAGCCGCTCCTGCAACTTCTCGCGGTCATAGTCCGAGGAGGTCTCGTCGATCTGAGCGCGGATCTGCTTGACGCGGCCTTCGATGCCCTTGTGATTGCCGGCGCCCTCGACGATGGTGGTGTTGTCCTTGTCGATGGTGATGCGCTTGGCCCGGCCCAGGTCCTCGAGCTTGATGTTCTCGAGCTTGATGCCGGTCTCTTCCATGATGCACTTGCCGCCGGTGAGGATGGCGATGTCTTCGAGCATCGCCTTGCGGCGATCGCCGAAGCCCGGAGCCTTGACGGCAGCGCCGGTGAGCGTGCCGCGAAGCTTGTTGACCACGAGCGTCGCGAGCGCCTCGCCTTCCACTTCCTCGGCGATGATCAGCAGCGGCTTGCCGGAGCGGGCAATCTGCTCGAGCAGAGGCAGCAGGTCCTTCATCACCGAGATCTTCTTCTCGTGATTCAGGATGTAGGGATTCTCGAGCACCACTTCCATGCGCTCGGGATCGGTGACGAAGTAGGGCGAGAGGTAGCCGCGGTCGAACTGCATTCCCTCGACCACGTCGAGCTGCGTCTCCATGGTCTTGGCTTCCTCGACCGTAATGACGCCGTCCTTGCCGACCTTCTTCATCGCCTCGGCGATAATCCCGCCGATGGTCGAATCATTGTTGGCCGAGATGGTGGCCACCTGGGCGATCATGTCCCCCGAGACGGGCTTCGAGAGCTTCTTCACTTCGCCCACCGCCGCTTCGACG
>CAZRND010000510.1:0-3282 GCA_964601345.1 uncultured Acidobacteriota bacterium
TTGTAGGGATCTTCGTTAGGCTTGAGCTCTTCGCCGTCGATCGCCAGGACGTAGTCGCCCTCCTTCACGTCAATTCCGATTTCCGTGAGCGGCGAGCGGTAGCGATCCTCTTCGTTCTGTCCTTTGAAGATGCGGGCCAGCTTGTAGCGGCCGGAAGCGGAGTCGAGGGCAAAGCGCGCCCCGGGCAACGCAACCTGCGGACGCGGCGGAGTGACCCAGTCGCCGCCGGCGATGTAAGCGTGACCGATGTTCAGCTCCGAGATCATCTCGGAGATGACGTAGTTCAGATCAGCACGGTGATGCACATGCTCGAGCAGGGGCTTGTACTGGTCGTGCAGCGCCTTCCAGTCGTAGCCGTGCATGTTCGGCACGTAGAAGAAGTCGCGGTAGCGCCGCCACACTTCCTCGAAGATCTCGGCCCACTCCTGCTTCGGATCGCGGTCCACGGTGAGCCCCCGGATCGACACGACCTTCCCAGGCGGTCCGGGCGCCGGCGCACGCGGCGGCAGATCAATCAGCCGGAACTCCGCGCCGATGCGCGCCAGTAGCTTCGTTCCATCTTCGGACACCTGCCAGCCTGCGACCCGCTCGGCGATCACCGTCTCTTTGCGGTCCTTAATGTTGAAGGCCTTGAGGACATTCGGATTCTCGGGCGCGCGACCGTAGAAGAACGATGGAACCTTGACATAGATCAGATTGCCCTTGATAGCGGAAAGGCCGCCGTAGTTGTCGGCGTCGATCGGGATGCGTGCCACTCTCTGGCTCAAACCGTCGAAGTCGATCTTCATGTACTCCTTCTTGGGCGGTTCTTTTTTCTCGGCCGGCGGTGTCGCGGGCTTGTCGTCCTTCTTCTCTGGCGCGATCGTGACTTCGTCGCTCTCCGGCGCGAAGGGATTCTTCACGTCCTTGCGCAGCGCTAGAGCGTATAGATAATCCGTGCGCGCCGTGGCGAAGTTGAATTCGAAGGTCGAGATCTGCGGCTGGAACTCGCGCGTTCCGGCGTAGTAAAGGTAGTTGCCCTCCGGATCCCATGCGGGACTGTGCACGTTATACCAGGTATCGGTGATGCGGCGCAGCTTGGCGTCCGCGACGCTCCAGACCTGCAGCGTGCTGAAACCGTTCGCCTCGTTCATGGTGAACGAAAGGTGGCCGCCGTCGGCCGACCAGGTGTAATCGCGGATCGCCCCGCGCCGGTCATGCGCGATTTGCGTGACTTTTTTGTCGTCCATCGTCAGGACGAAGAGGTTGCCGTCCTTGTCGGAGAAGGCGATGCGCTTCCCGTCGCCGGCCCACTCCGGCGCGTAGCGCATGGCCTTGCTGTCGTTGGTTAACTGCTCCGGCTTGCCGTTGCCGTCCTGATCGATCATCCAAACTTCATCCTCGCCGGAGCGGTCGGAGATGAAGGCGATCTTCTTTCCATCGGGCGACCAGCGGCCCCAGCGGTCATGCGCGTTCGACGAATTGGTGAGGTTGCGTGTCGCACCTTTCTCGATGGGGACCGTGAAAACATCGCCGCGCGCGGCAAAGACGGCGCGCTCGCCCTTGGGGCTGAGCGCGAATCCTTCGACCAGCGCGTCGGCCTGGATGTGCGCCGGTCGGGAATGCAGGCCGTCGTCGGGCACCACGATGTCGATCTTGCGGTCCTGGTTGGAATGCGCGTCGAAGACGTGCAGCTCTCCGGCGAGCTCGTAAACGATGTTGCCTTCGCTGTCGCCGCTCGGCCAGCGGACGTCCCACTTGGTGCTGTGCGTCAACTGCGTGGTCCGCTTGCTGGCGATATCGTAGACGAAGAGGTTCAGCGTCCCGGTGCGGTCCGAAGAGAAATAGACTTTGTTGCCGACCCAAATGGGATCGCGATCAGTGCGCGGATTGTTGGTGATGTTCTCGTGCTTGTTCGTGGCGAAGTCGTAGATATAGAGGTCCTGCGCCCATCCGCCTTCGTAGCGCTTCCAGTTGCGAAAATCGCGGAAGAGCGGAGAATAGGCGATCTTCTTGGCGTCGGGCGAAAAGGAACCTGAGCCGCCGTGCGGCATCGGCAGAGCCACGCTCGGGCCGCCCGTCGCGGGGACGGTGAACAGCTTGTCCTCCGAGAGACTCCAGCCGTCGCGGAACGAACGGTAGAGAACGCCCTTGCCGTCGGGCGTCCATCCCAGCACCTGGTTGTCGTAGCCCCAGCGCTGCGGAAGCGGACCTTGCGCCGGATAGTAGGTCAACTGCACGGGAGACCCGCCGTCGGAGGGGATGACGTAGACCTGCTCGTCGCCGTCATACTGACCGGTGAAGGCGATCTTCTTGCCGTCGGGCGAGTACTTCGGAAAAAGCTCCATGCCGGTGTGCGCGGTCAGACGATGCGCCGTGCCGCCTTTGGCGGATACTTCCCAAATATCGCCGGCGTGGACGAAGGCGATCTTGTCGACATGAATGTCGGGAAAGCGAAGCAGTTTGGTCTGCCCAAACAACGGAAGAGCAGTCAGGATGAGGCAAGAAAAGATGCGACGAACGGTCATGGTGTCAGGCTCCCAACCGAACATCATAATTCAAAACTTTGGTAGTAGAAAAATGTAAAATGCCCTCGGAGGCTCATATGAAACGCAGCCTACAGTTCGCCATTCTTCTTGTCGTTTGCGCTGCTGTGGCCCAAACGGACTTGACCGGATTCTGGTCGTTCCGCGTCCCGCGGCCGGACGGCACTTACACGGAAAACTTCCTGGAGTTGAAGCAGGAAGGCGAGAAGGTCACCGGCACGTTGATTCAAGGAACCAGGCGAACGCCGATCGCCGACGGCACAATTAAGGACGGTAAGCTGCACTTCATCACAACCGTTACCCGCGGGAACAATCCTTCTATTCAGATCACCTACGACGGGACTCCTGCGACGGGCAAACTTTCATCCATGGCTCCCGGACGCGATCCGATCTCGGGCGAGATGGCGCGCAGCAGGCCCGAGGCGGCGCAACCGCCGGTGCGCCTGCCGCTCCCCGATTTGCACGACGTCCGCGACAACGGGCTGGTGCGCACGCCCCCGATGGGCTGGAACAGTTGGAACAAATTCGCTGGACGCGTTACCGACGCCGACGTGCGCGGCATGGCCGACGCCATGGTTGCGAGCGGCATGGCCAAGGCCGGATACGTCTACGTGAACATCGACGACACGTGGGAAGGACAATCCCGCGACGCGAGCGGCAATATCACCACCAACAAAAAATTTCCGGACATGAAGGCGCTCTGCGACTATGTCCACTCGAAGGGGCTCAAGATCGGCATCTACTCCTCGCCCGGACC
>CAZRND010000511.1:0-3276 GCA_964601345.1 uncultured Acidobacteriota bacterium
TGCCGCTGAGGGTTCTGGAGACCATCCTTCCGATGTTCAGGAACGCCGGAGTGCGGCGCAGCCGGCGCGGGAGCAAGGGCGGAAACCAGCTCAACAAGCAACCTCAACTGATTACGATCGGCGAAGTCCTGCGGATCGTGGACGGAAACTTCGCCGGCGGCAGTTGTCCCGAGGCGGAGTCCAAGGTCCCGCTCGACAATTACGCGTGTCCTGAAGTGGATTCCTGCGGGCTGAAGTTCGTTTGGAACGAAGTGCGCGAGGCGGTGGAAGGAATCCTCGACCACACCTCTTTCGACGACATTCGCAAACGCACGCTCGTTACGCAGGTCCGCAAGAGCGATTACGTTCGCTTCGAAGTCTAGACCCCATACGTTCGCCGCAACAGCCGTTTCACTCGGGCGTGCAGTTCCGGAACCGAGAAGGGCTTGCCCATGTAGTCGTCGGTGCCGGCGACAAAACCGTCGGTGCGGCTCGCTTCATCCACATTGGCGGTCAGCATGAGAATGGGAATGAAAGCGGTCTGGAGATTCGAGCGCAGCTTCTTGCAGACCTCGAACCCGCTCATGCCCGGCATCATCACATCCAGGATGATCATGTCCGGCTTGTGCTCTTCCACGGCCCTGAGGCCGTCCGGTCCGGACGCCTCGGCGTAGAGCTCCGGATCGAGATCGAGTTTCTTCAGCGCGCCGAGAGCCAGGGTGCGGCAGACATTGTCGTCGTCCACCACCAGGATTTTGGGCCGCTGGACTTCGGCGAGCCCGTGGCCCCTCTGCGGTTCGGGCGCTTTCGCCGGCGCCGAGGCCGGCGCCGCGGAGGCCGTTGCGCAGTAAGGACAGAGCCGCCATTCCGGTTTGAGATCCTGCTTGCACCCTTCGCAGATTCTGCGCAGAGAGTACAGGCAGAAGGGACAGACGGAGAAGTCGGGATGGATAGCGCCGGCGCATTGCGGGCAGAGGATGCCCTCCTCCTCCTGCAATTGCACGACCCGAAAAACCTCCTCGATAGTGGTGACGCCTTCTCGCACCCTGGCCAGCGCCTCCGGCAGGAGGAAGCCGGCACCCGACATTTCGGCTGCTTTGCGCAGCTCCGCTTCGGGCGCCTTGCGATTGATGAGTCGCTTCAGCGTCGGCGTGATGCGCAGCATTTCGAAGATTCCCACCCGTCCCGCGTATCCGGTCTGGCCGCAATGCTCGCATCCGGCGCCTTTGAAGAAGGGGAAATTCGCGTCTTCCAGATGAAGGCGGGCCAGATCGGCGGCTTCCGGATGATGTTCCGTTTTGCACGACGGACAAATCTTCCGCACCAGCCGCTGCGCCACAATCAGGTTGACGGCCGCCGAAATGAAGTAAGGATCGATCCCCAGGTCCAGGAGCCTTCCGATCGTCGCGAGCGTGCTGTTGGTGTGCAGAGTGGAGATCACCAGGTGGCCAGTCATGGCGGCGTGGAAGGCGATCTCGGCCGTCTCCAGGTCGCGGATTTCGCCGACCAGAATCACGTCCGGATCCTGCCGCAGGATGGAGCGGAGGCAGGCGGCGAAGCTCAGCCCCGTTTTGCTGTTCACCTGCACCTGGTTGATGCCCGGCAATTGAAACTCGATCGGGTCTTCCACCGTGGTGATGTTGACGGTGGGATCCTTTCGTTCATTGATAAACGAGTAGAGCGTAGTGGTCTTTCCGCTTCCCGTCGGGCCGGTGACCAGAACCAGACCCTGCGGCTGGCTGACGGCTTGCCGAACCGCCTCCAGCTCCTTCGGTTTCAGACCCATGTCCGACGTGGACGGGATTCCGTGACCCGATCCTAAGACCCGCAAGACCACTTTTTCGCCAAAGTGCGTCGGGAGCGTGGATACGCGCAGGTCCACTTCCTTCTTTCCCAGCGTGACCTTGATCCTTCCGTCCTGCGGGCGTCGCCGGTCGGAGATATCGAGCTTCGCGAGAATCTTCATCCGCGAAACTAACGGCTCGTGGATCCACTTGGGGACGGTCAAGAATTCCCGCAGAAGCCCTTCCTGCCGGGTGCGGATTTGGACCACGTTCAAGTTGGGTTCCACGTGAATATCGCTCACGCCTTGCTTGATGGCCTGCTGCAGAATCAGGTTGACCATTTTGACCGCGGGAGCCTGCCGGGCGTGTTCGGCCGTCGGATCGACCGCCTCCGAAATCTCTTCCGCCTTGATTTGGATTTCTTCGTTTCCGGGAACGTCCCGCAGGAATTCGTGCATGGATTTTTCCGGAGAGTAGAAGTGCCCGATGGCGTCCTTGATCTCGGTGAGCGTAGCCACCATGGGCTGCAGCGCCAGCCCTACGAAAAACTCCAGGTCGTGAATCGTATCGAGGTCCGTCGGGTTGACCATCGCCAGGACGAGCGAACCACGGCCCGCCGTTCTGGACCCCGGACTGCCCTCGCCGCTCCGACGCCTGTGTTCCACCTTCAAGGGTATGCAAACGTGCCGGCCGGCCAAGTCTTCGGGAAGACGCGCAACGGCTTCCGGATCGATATTCACCGCGGCCAGCCGGATGTGCGGAATCCGCGCCTGCGCGGCGATCGCATCAGCGAACGCTTCCTCGGGCAGTTTCAGATCGTTGAGCACAACATCCCACAGCGGCCGCCCCTGTAGTTCGGATGTGGCGACGGCCGCATCCAGCTTGTCCGCGGCCAGCAAACCTGATTTGAGTAAGACCGAACACAGCGGCCGGCTCGCTTGAGACCGGCTCGTCGGCCCCTCGGTCTGAGCCTTATGAACTCGCATCGTCCCCATGCAGGTCTTATCGGCAGACGGATCGGATTCTTTACATCGGATGTCGTATAATCAAAGGTTACGCGCCCCGCGTAAGGGCCGACATTGGGACACGAGCAGGGCATGGACTTCCAACTCATCAGCGATTACCAGCCGCGTGGAGACCAAGGGCCGGCGATTGCCCAGTTGGTTCGCGGGCTGCGCGAGGGCGAGCCGCATCAAGTGTTGCTGGGCGTCACCGGCTCCGGCAAGACTTACACCATGGCCAAGGTGATCGAAGAGATCAACTGCCCGGCCCTGGTGATGGCCCACAACAAGACGCTCGCGGCGCAACTCTTCCACGAGTTCAAGACGTTTTTCCCGAACAACGCGGTCGAATACTTCGTCAGCTATTACGACTACTACCAGCCGGAAGCCTACATCGCCGCCAGCGACACCTACATTGAAAAGGAATCGACGATCAACGAGGAGCTCGACAAGCTGCGTCTCTCGGCCACGCGCTCGCTGTTCGAGCGTCGCGACTGCGTGATCGTGGCCAG
>CAZRND010000512.1:0-3272 GCA_964601345.1 uncultured Acidobacteriota bacterium
TTCGGCCGCGCGCACGGCATCGGCAATCCCGTAATTTATGTCGGCGCAAAGACGGGCCGCGACGGCATTCACGGCGCATCCATGGCCTCCGCAGAATTCACCGAAGAGTCCAAACAGAAGCGGCCCAACGTGCAGGTGGGCGATCCGTTCATGGAGAAGCTGCTGCTCGAAGCGTGCCTCGAAGCGATGGCTACGGGCGCGGTGGTCGGCATCCAGGACATGGGCGCCGCGGGACTCACCTGCTCGACCTGCGAGATGGGCGGGCGCGCCGGAACCGGAATCGAGTTCGAGCTCGATCGCGTGCCGCAGCGCGAGACGGGCATGACGCCTTACGAGATCATGCTCAGCGAATCGCAGGAGCGCATGCTGCTCGTGGCCGAGCGTGGGCGCGAATCCGAAGTCTTCGCCATTTTCCACAAATGGGGCTTGCAGGCCGCGGAGATCGGCGTGGTCACGGGCGATGGACGGCTGCGCGTGAAAGAGCATGGCCAGGTCGTGGCCGATATCCCGAACTCCGCGCTCACCGACGAAGCGCCCGTCTATGCGCGACCGCAGAAGCCGGCGTCGCGGCGTTTTCCGCTCGATCCTCCGGTGGAGATTCCGACGACGCGCGATGCGACGGCCGATCTGAAGACGTTGCTTGCGTCGCCTTCGATTTCCTCGAAGCGTTGGATTTGGGAACAGTACGACTATACGGTGCGCACCAACACCGTGGCCGGACCGGGCGGCGACGCGGCCGTATTGCGCCTGAAGGAAACCGGACGCGGCCTGGCCATGTCGCTCGACGGGAACGGACGGTACTGCGTGCTCGATCCGAGACTCGGCGCGCAGTTGGCGGTGGCCGAGGCATGCCGGAACGTCAGCGCCACGGGCGCGGAGCCTGTGGCAGCGACCAATTGCCTGAACTTCGGCAATCCCGAGAAGCCCGAGACGATGTGGCAATTTGCGGAAGCGCTTGCCGGCATGTCGGAGGCATGTAAAGCGCTCGGCACTCCGATCACCGGCGGAAATGTCAGCTTCTACAACGAGACACTAGGCGAGCCGATTTATCCCACGCCCGTAATGGGCATCGTCGGCGTGATCGACGACGCTCGCAAGGCCGTCGGCAGCCGCTTCAAGGCCGACGGCCGAGTTGTGGCGCTGATCGGCAAACCTCCCATCGGCGACCCGGTGCGTTTCGGGTCGAGCGAATACGCCAAAGTGATTCTCGGGCGCGTGTGGGGCCTTCCGCCGGCGCTCGATCTCGATCAGGAAAAGCGCGTGCAAGCCTGCTGCCGCGAGCTTGTGAAGCAGGGGATCATCGAGTCTGCGCACGACGTGAGCGACGGCGGCATCGCCGTGGCTCTGGCGGAGTGCTGCGACGGCGGCATCGGCGCACGCATCGAAGTCGAAGGCTCGCTCTTCAGCGAAGATCCGTCACGCTATGTGGTTAGTCTGAAGGAAGAGATGCTCGCGAAGCTTCAGGCGGTGGCGGCGCAGCACAACGTGCCGGCCAAGACCATCGGACGTACTGGTGGCAAACGCTTGGAAGTCAACAAAGCGATTCAGCTAGACATCGCTTAGGGCTTCGACGCCCGGCAGCTTCACTCCCCCCAGAAATTCCAAAGACGCCCCGCCTCCCGTCGAGACATGCGTGATGCGGCTCGTGAGTCCGGACTTGGCGAGCGCGGCCACGGAGTCTCCGCCGCCCACGATGCTGGTGGCGTGCGCGGACGCGACCACTTTGGCGATCTCGAGCGTGCCGGTCGCAAATTGGTCCACCTCGAAGACGCCCATAGGGCCGTTCCACACGATGGTCCTTGAACTTCCGATTTCCGCGGCGTACTGAGCCACGGTCGCCGGTCCGATATCGAGTCCGAGCCAGTCGGCGGGAACGTTCTCCTCCGTCGGCTGGATGCGCATCTCCGCGCCCTGTTCGATCTTCGGCGCGATGACATGGTCGACCGGCAGGCGCAACTTCGGACTGGCCATCACTTCGCGGGCGACATCCAGCTTGTCCGGCTCGACGAGCGATTTGCCCGTCGCGATGCCTTGCGCCTTGAAAAACGTGTAGGCCATGGCGCCGCCGATCATCATGACGTCGCAGACCGGCAGCAGATTGCGGATCACTTCGATCTTGTCGGAGACCTTCGCGCCGCCAAGGATCACCACGTAAGGATGCTCGGGATGCGATGTGGCTTTGCCGAGGTAGGTGAGTTCCTTTTCCATGAGCAATCCGGCGGCGGCCCGTCCCGCGAGGCGAGGAACGCCTTCCGTGGACGCGTGAGCGCGATGTGCGCTGCCAAAAGCATCGTTGACGTAGACATCGCACAGGGAAGCGAGCCGTTTGGCGAAGGTGAGATCGTTGGCTTCTTCTTCGGGATGAAAGCGCAGGTTCTCGAGCAGCAGGACTTCGCCGTTCGAGAGCTCCAGGGCCTGACTCTCCGCGTCGGGCCCTGTGCAATCCGGAGCGAAGGCCACGGAACGCCCGAGCAGACGCTCGAGATGCGCGGCCACCGGCTTCAAGCTGTATTTGGGATTGACCTTGCCCTTGGGCCTGCCGAGGTGCGAGGCGAGCACGAGCCGCGCGCCTCGCTCAAGGGCAAAACGCAAAGTGGGCAGCGTTTCGCGGATGCGCGTGTCGTCCTCAACCGCGCCGGCGGCGCTGAGAGGTACATTGAAATCTACGCGAACGAAGACGCGCCGCCCGGAGAGCTCCAGATCACGAATCGACAGCTTCGACACAGTCTTACAGACCCTTGCCGGCGAGGAACTTGATGAGGTCGCGCACGCGGCAGGAGTAACCCCCCCCGTTGTCGTACCACGCGATCCCCTTGACGCAGTTGCCGGCGTCCCCGCGCGTCATGTCGGAGTCTACGATCGAAGAGCGGTCGTCGCCTTTGAAATCGGAGGAGACGAGCAGCTCGTCGGTGTATCCGAGAATGCCTTTCATGGGACCATCGGCGGCGGCCTTCAGCGTGGCGTTCACTTCCGCGACCGTCGTGGCCTTCTCGGTGAAGACGACCAGGTCGACCACCGAGACGTTGGGCGTCGGCACGCGCATGGAGAAGCCGTCGAGCTTGCCGGAAAGATCGGGGATTACCAGCTTGAGGGCCTTCGCCGCGCCGGTGGAAGTCGGGATCATGGAGAGCGCCGCGGCGCGCGCCCGCCGAAGATCAGAGTGCGGATAGTCGAGAATTTTCTGGTCGTTGGTGTAAGAGTGGATCGTCGTCATCGTCCGGCTGCTGACCTTTGAGTGGTCGTTCGGGAGCTTGGCGCACCGGTGCCGGGCC
>CAZRND010000513.1:0-1298 GCA_964601345.1 uncultured Acidobacteriota bacterium
TCTGGCGACGAAGTCTACCTGAAAGTGGAGGGCAACCGCGAGGGTTACCTGTATATCATTGCGCGCGGCGCGAGCGGCACCTGGAAGACGATGTTTCCTTCACCTGAGGTTGCTAACGGTGATAACCGCATTGCAGCGCGCCGCGGGTATCTGCTTCCTTCCGAAACCCAGGCGTTTGTTTTCGACGATCAGGTCGGGCAGGAACAATTGTTTGTCATCTACTCCCAACAGGCCGTTGACCTGGATAAGCTGATTTACAGCTTGCGCCAGCCCGAGAGACCAGTGGGGCCGGTGGTAGTGGCGCACGATGTTACGAGAATCAGCGATAGCGACGTCTCCGGCCTGCGCGGTCTGGCCCCCCGCGACCTTATGATCCAGAAAATGGACGCCGCCGATGCGGTGCCCGAAAACGCCGTCTATGTGGCCAGTAACTCGGGCGAGCGCGTGGTCGCCGATATCCGGCTGGCGCATAAGTAGGCTTCGGCGCGCTGAGCCGAATACAATTGCCAGCCTCGCGGATTAACGAATGTTCTTGCCCAAATCCCGAAAATCGATGGTGACCTCGTCCGCAGGATTGTCCTTCGCCCTCGCGGCCAGGATTGTCGTCGCCCGCGTCTCAAACGCCCTTGCCTCCCCTTTGCGCCTGGTGGCGCGTAACAGCCGGGCATAGTTCTCAAGCACCTGAACGACATGCGGATGAAGCGGTCCGACGGCTTCCTCTTCGATGCTTAAGGCCCTCCGGAACAAACTTTCGGCCTCATTGAACCTGCCGCGCAGGCGATAGAATTCGCCGAGATTGTTGAGGGTAATGCCGGTGGTTGCGTGCCTGGGCCCGAAGGAGGTCTCCAGAATCTTCAACGCGCGCAGGTAGGTCTTTTCGGCCTCTGCGTCACAGCCTTGCCGTGCCAGGATCTCCGCGAGATTGTTCAGGCCGAGCGCCACGGCGGAATGCTCCGATCCGAGGGTCCGCTCGCGGATCGCGATGGCGCGGCGCAAAAGAGTCGCGGCTTCCTCAAGCCTTCCGCGCTCCAGTGATATATTCGACAGATTCTGCAAAGCGGTTGCAAGTTCCGGATGTTCCGGTCCCGGAGACTGCTCATAAATTGAGATCGCGCGCCGATGGAGGGCATCGGCTTGCGCCAAACGCCGCCCTGCCCGAAGAAGCTCTCCCAGGTTCGTCAAGGCTCTTGCGAGACCGGGATGTGCAGCTTCCAGCGATTTCTCACGAACCGCGATCACCGCTCTGTAAAGACGCTCGGCTTCCGCGTAGCGGCCCAATTGGAAATGAAGCGTGGCCA
>CAZRND010000513.1:1398-3259 GCA_964601345.1 uncultured Acidobacteriota bacterium
GCAGTGGAGCGCCGCTGGTCCGGCCAGGAGTGCGAGGGTAAGATGGAACGGTGTTCGCTCGAACCGATTTGGCGTCATGAGCCGAAGCATATTTGCGCTTGGCCTTTTACGTCCTGCAAGCAGCCTGAAAGAACGATTAAAGAGATCTGAAAGTGGCTAAGTCACTGGAAAATAAGACGCGCTATGAGTTCGGCCCCTTTCGTGTGGATTTGGCCGACCGCCTGGTTTTCCGTGAGAACCAAGTCGTTTCTCTCACCCCAAAAGCTTTTGACATGCTCGTGGTTCTGCTGCAAAACCGTTCGCGGGTCGTCAGCAAGGAAGAGTTGCTGGGCGCCGTCTGGCCGGACAGCTTCGTTGAGGAGGGGATTCTCGCGGTGAACGTCTCGACCTTGAGGCGCGCACTGGGAGAGGCGGCAGACGGCAGGCCCTATATCGAAACGATGCCCAGGCGAGGCTACCGGTTCATGGGGGATGTCAAGGAGTCGAATGCGAACGGACACCGAGGACCGCGCCTTCGTTTGATCCTGACGATTGCCCTCCCAGTCGTAGCCGCTATCAGCTCGCTCTGGTTCCTCCTGGCCTCCCATCCGAAGCCGCAGACGCCGCTAAAACCCATTCCGCTCACGAGCTATCGTGGCTCGGAGTACAGCCCGACGTTTTCCCCGGGCGGCGATCAGGTTGCTTTTAGCTGGAATAGCGAGAACGAAGACAACTTCGATATCTACGTAAAACCTGTCGGGGCTTCCGGAAATCCGCTGCGGCTCACCAGCGACCCGGCGCCCGACCGCTTCCCGGCCTGGTCTCCGGACGGCCGCTACATTGCCTTCGAGCGCACGGGGGCCATATATCTGATCCCACCGTTGGGAGGTCCGGAGCGGAAATTGACCGACTTCAACGCGAGTCGCCTGGCGTGGACTCCGGATGCAAAATCGATCGCCGCTGGCGGTTGGCGGCAGGGTATCTATCTTATTTCGGTGGAAACGGGAGAGAAGCGGCAGATTACATTCCCGCCGGCGGATCAGATGGGAGACGTCGCATTCGCTTTTTCTCCGGACGGAAAGGATCTGGTGTTTGCCCGGCAGGTGACCAGCACAGCAGATCTTCTGCTCATGCCCACTCCGGCGGTCGGCGAGCGCCGCGAGCCCAGGAAATTGCTGGCCCTTCGCGCAGGTGTCAACGGCTTAGTCTGGACTCCCGATGGCCGCGAGGTGATCTATGCGCCCTCGCGCTTGGGCGGCCTGTGGCGCGTGGCCGTTGGGGAGAGCTCAGACGCGTTGCCCCAACCGATAGCGGTCGAAGAAGGCGCTGCGGAGCCCGCCCTTTCGCGTCCCGCCGGGGGAAGCGTCACTCGTCTAGTCTACTCTCGAACCGAGCTTGACCTGAATATCTGGCTCAGGAAAGGACCAGACGCGACACCTGTGCGGCTCATTGCCTCCACCCGAACCGACACGAATCCTCAGTTCTCGCCGGATGGAAAGACGATTGTGTTCACCTCGAATCGATCCGGCGTCCTCGAACTCTGGTCATGTGGCGCGGATGGTGCAAATCCTTTCCAATTGACTTCCATGAAGGCCGACCTCGTGAACGCGCCACGATGGTCACCGGACGGAAAATCGATTGCATTCTCAGCGATGGTTGAGCGCAATCGCGATATCTATATCATCTCCGCTGACGGGAGCGGGCTCCGGCGCCTGACGGCCGAGCACTCCGAGGAAGGAAGGCCGAGCTGGTCTCGTGATGGCCGCTGGATCTACTTTTATTCCAATCGGTCGGGCAGGCAACAAATCTTTAAAGCGCCTTCCGAGGGTGGCCCGGCAACTCAGGTAACCGCCGGGGGAGGCCATGAATCGTTCGAATCCCC
>CAZRND010000514.1:0-577 GCA_964601345.1 uncultured Acidobacteriota bacterium
CAAGAAAAGCGCACACGACAACACCACCAGGAATGAATAGCCCAGCAAGATTAGGGTTTTTATCCGTTGGTATGATGGGGAGCATCGGAGGCGGCACCGCTCGTCGGTACACTACAGGCCAATCTGGTGCTGTGCGATGGATGAAGATACCGGAGCGCACCAAAGTCAGCGGTTCAGGCCCGTAAATTCGAATATGGAGATCCTCACCACCCGGCAACGCAAACGCATCCAACACCTCCTGAAACGATCTGCCACGAAATCGGCTTCCAGGAACTGGCCGGTTCTGGCCATCGCTGAAAATCCAAATATCGCGTCGCGAGCCGGATATCCGGGCAAGGATTGAAGTTGCTTGAGCGAGGGCCTCCGCCAGCGCCGTGTTTTGACTATTGAAAGGCAACGCGTCCACAACTGCCCGCACGGCGGTGCGGCGCGCCGGTTCGAGCGTTCCTTCGAACATCTCGCGAACCGAGCCGCCCACGGCGAGGACCGCTACGGTGGCGTCGTCCGGCCGGTTATCCAACAGTTGTTGCACTTCCATTCCACAACGTTTTGCCGCACTGGTTTGGCCTGTCCAAGG
>CAZRND010000514.1:587-3255 GCA_964601345.1 uncultured Acidobacteriota bacterium
CCTGGATTTGAAGGTCCCCAGCCGGTGTCCGGAGGCCGCCAACGCCGGGAACCGTTACGGTGGCGTCGTCCGGCAGGTTATCTATCAGTTGTTTCACTTCCATTCGACAGCGCTGTGCCGCACTGGCTTGGCTTGCCGAGACATCCACCGCCACAATAGTGACGAGGTGTGGGGCCGGCGTTTGTGCGACCGGTGCGGCAGGGCACCAGACCACGACGGACAAGACAACCACGAGTAAAACGACCGACCTTGCAAATTGGAGGACTGTTGGCATAGGTTGTTCTCCTCAGAACATTCAACTCTTTCTCGACTTTTTCCGACGCAACGCCGGGCGAGCGGTTCGCGAATGTGCTTCGCGACGCTTTTGTAGCGCCGCCTTGGCTCGCCGAAAGGCTTGACCGCCCTTTCTCGTAGAAGGTGACGCGGTATTTGTACCGGCGCGGGCCCCTGGGTCATGCGTGACCGCCTTCGATCTTTGTGGGACCGCGAAGCTGGAGGCTGAGTTCTGCGGTGGCTTCGTTGGAGTATTCACCGGAGGGTCGCCAGCTCCAGCGGCGAGCATCACCGACGTAGTAGTTATCAAGAACGCGACCGTAAGTATCCTCATATCGTTCTCCTCTCTCTTGGCTCAGCTGAGTTTGTTGCAGACATTGATCTGTCGCCGCGCATATTTCGTACTTGCCTTATAAAATCGGCGACGATGAGCGCTGCGCTTTGGCCGCCTTCGAGCTCGAACGGCCGATTACTCCGCCAGCGGACCCTGACCGCAACGGTCAGGCCACTGCACTGATCTGCGGCGACGGTCCACGAACCGCCGGTGCCCTGCCAGCCCATGCCCTGTCGGTAGAAGCCGCTGGTACCCGTTTTCACAGCGAGGCCGGTCCCGGATGCGATCAGTCCCCGCATTGCGTGTGAGGCCGTCCCCCAACGGGGAACATCTTCAAGAGCCTTCCTAACCTCGATCGCCGTCGCTGACTGGAACACCTGGATTCTTGAAGCCTGATAGAGCACAAGGCCGGAATTGGCATCGACGACCCGAGCGATCAAAGGAGCCTCCGTCCGCCACCCGGGTAGGACATAGGCGAACTTCAAAAAGTTTGTAGCGACCTTACGCGGCGAGACGCTCACGCCTGCGCCAAGCGCAATCGGGGAGTAAGGTCCTACGACAGAATAGCCCTGAGTCTCGAGGTAGCGCGCATAACGGGAGGGACCGAGCACGGAGACTAGGCTCAATGCGGGGCCGTTGATGCTCTTGGTAAGGGCATATGAGGCCATGATCCGTGTTCCGGGCACTACCTGGCCCATATTTGATAACACGCCTGTTTCGAGGGCGTACCCGTAGAGTTCGGGCTTGCAATGACTGGCGCAGTCGGTGTCGTTGGCGGCCATGCCAAGTTCACCGATGATCACGCCGGTCTCGTCGTCCGCAACGCTAGCATCGACTTCGACGAAATCCCCTATGTGGTGCTCCGCTGGAAGCGATGGTAAAAATCGCTCGAAACCGACTCTCGCGGCACGCGTGAGTGCCGCTTCGATCTGCCTGTCGAATCCGATTCGGACCTGAAGGCGTCGCGCTGCAGCGTCCGGAACCTGGCGTTGCACGATCCCAATCAGAATGTCCATGTGTGGCAGATCGAGGGCCTCGCTTGCGGCTTCCGGACTTGTGAGCGAATCAAAAAGGGTATTTCCGGCATTTTGTGCTTCCTTCTGGCTGATCCAACCGTTCCGCTCGGCAACTTCGATGATCGCGATGGCACGATCATGCAATCGGGTCTTTCGTAGCTGGTAATGGTCTGGCGTCTCGTCTGGCCGAATGTATGGAAAATAGAAGGACGGATCACGCAGTCTGGCGACGAGTTCCGCAAGTTCTGGCACGCCCAGTTCCGTGTGGTCTTTGCCATAGAAGATGCGACTCGCAGCTGCGATACCAATAATCTCTTGTCCATGCCACGTGCCGAACGAGGCCAATGACAAATAGATCCCCACCTGTTCTTCGCGAGTGACTAAATCGTCTAGCCGCATTCCAGCAAGGCTCTTTGTTACTTTCTGGTTTAACGCTGTGTTTCCGGTCGGCTTGATATGCAACAGTAGCCCAGCATCCTGTTCGCTGATATTCGAACCACCAGGCAGTCTCCCGGTCTTTCGCTGAAACATTCGCTCAAGTGCTTTCACCGCGACGCGGAGAAGAGCTTGGGCGTCAACATTCGATTTCCGGGTAAAGCAGCGTTCGTCCTCTCCGGCGCACAAGATCCGTATTTCCAAAGGTGTTGGTGCCAGGACAACCCCAACAGAACGCTCAATGTTGTCAGGACCGACTACACGAACCGCAGGCGGTGCGTTAGCACCACTCTCAAATTCGATCTTGCCAAGGCCCTGCCGCAAACTCGCTATGGCTGCGAGCAACCCGCGGTCAAATCGATTCGCGGCGTATACGGTAAGAATCGCGTTAAAGGTGATGCCGGTAGTAGCACCTACAATCATCGTCGCGATGAACCGTGTTGTCCGTCGATGCTTGTGGCCGATGAGGAGCCCGATGGGCAACGACAACACGGCGCCCGTGATGGCAAAGAGGACACCGCGCCACAGCCATGGACGCGTGAACGTGTGGGATGGCTGAAACAGGACCGCGCCCACTGTTGCGAAGCACAGGGCCAGTAGGCCGACGATC
>CAZRND010000515.1:0-3248 GCA_964601345.1 uncultured Acidobacteriota bacterium
CCGCGGCCAGCGCGTTGATACGCAGCCCAACTGCCTTCGATCCGGTGAAGGCGACAAATCGCGTCTTGGGATGCTTCACGATCAGATCGCCGATCTTCCCGCCGCTGCCCGGCAGGAAGTTCAGGACGCCGTCGGGCAGTCCCGCTTCTTCGAAAACTTCGCAGAGCTTTTGCGCCATAACCGGCGAATCGCTCGACGGCTTCAGGACCACAGTGTTTCCGCAGACGATGGCCGCGCCGCACATCCCCGTGGCAATGGCCAGAGGGAAATTCCAAGGCGGGATCACCACTCCGACTCCGAGCGGAATGTAACGCATCTCGTTGCGCTCGCCGGCAATCGGCGTGACGCGCCCACTCCCAGGTTCGGTGAAGAGGCGCATGGCGTCGCGGGCATAAAACTCCAGAAAATCGATCGCCTCGGACGTATCGGCGTCGGCCTCCGGCCAGGTCTTGCCGACTTCGTGGACCATCCACGCGGATAGCTCGTGTTTGCGGCGGCGCATGATCGCCGCGGCGCGGAACACGATGGCCGCGCGTTTTTCGCCCGGCGTCAGTTGCCAGCACGCGAATGTCAGTTGCGCCGTCTGAATCGCTTTCTCCGCCTGCTTGGGAGTGGCCTTCGAGAAAACTCCCACTACTTCGCTCGGACGCGATGGATTGGTGGAACGCAGCTTTTCCTTATTCTTCGGGCGTTCCTTGCCGATGCGCAGGGGGTATTCGCGGCCCAGTTCGCCGCGCACCTTGGCCAGGGCCGCTTCCATGGCCTGGCGATTGTCGGGACGCTTGAAGTCCGTCAACGGTTCGTTCGAAAAAGGGATCATCTGGGACATAGGCTAGTATTGTATCAGGACACCCCATGCGCGACAGCTTGTCACAACGCGTGGCCCGCTATCTCCACCGCCAGGGAATGCTCGCCGCCGGCAACCGCGTCGCCGTGGCTGTGAGCGGGGGCGGCGACTCCGTCGCGCTGCTCGAACTGTTGCTCGGAATGCGCCGGAAACTGGGGATTACCGTGTCCGTCGCGCACTTCAATCATATGCTGCGCGGAGCAGAGTCGGATGCCGACGAAGCCTGGGTCCGGAAACTTGCCGAGAAGCGCGGCGTCGATTTCCTCTCGGCGCGAGGGACCGTTCCGGCCGGGGAAAACATCGAGCAGACCGCGCGACGCCAGCGCTACGCATTCTTCGAAAGCCTGATTGCCGAAAAGCTCGCCGACAAAGTCGCGACCGCACACACATCTGACGATCAGGCCGAGACGGTTCTCGGCCGGCTGCTGCGCGGAAGCAGCACCGCGGGGCTCGCGGGAATCTATCCGGTCCGGGACGGGTGGCTGATCCGCCCGGTGCTCGAAATCCGCCGAAAGGAACTGCGCCGGTGGGCGAAGGACCAAGGGCTCAAGTGGCGCGAGGATAGCTCGAACCGGGATCCCAAATTCCTTCGGAACCGGATCAGGAACGAGCTTCTGCCGGCGCTCGAGCGGGACTACAATCCCGGTCTCACGGAGGTCCTGGCGGGCGCCGCCGAAGTGGCCCGCGCGGAGGAAGTCTTTTGGAATAAACACGTAGAAGACCTCGCCGGACGAGTGCTGAGAGCGACTCCAGGGGGGTGGAAACTTCCGCTCACAGAATTCGTCCAATTAAGTGAGGCCGAACAACGGAGGCTGCTGCGGGAAGTATTGCGAAGGGCGCGCGGCGATTTGAGGGGCCTCGACTTTCTCCACGTCGAGCAGGCGCGCGATCTCGGTCTCTGGTCCGAGAGCGGACGAGCAGTTTTGCTGCCGCGTTGCCGCGTGGAAC
This sequence comes from uncultured Acidobacteriota bacterium, assembly GCA_964601345.1. GTDB lineage: Bacteria > Acidobacteriota > Terriglobia > JAJPHL01 > JAJPHL01 > CAZRND01. The sequence continues at coordinate 1,796 of CAZRND010000515.1, forward strand.
GCGGTTTGGATGCGCTGCTCTTCCGGTCCCCGGCCGAAGCCCCATCCGCAACCCGCGCAGCCGAGCCGGGTTTCCAGTATCGTTTCGACGCTCCCGGCGCCTGTTTGGTCCCCGAAGCCGGCATCCGCCTGTGTTTCAAATTAGTTGAGGCGGGCAGACGGACGGGGGGCTATAATGAAAATGGGGGGGAATTGCTTGTAGCTGTTGAGTCAGTGCGCAATCCTCTCACGGTGCGGAACTGGCGTCCCGGAGACGTGCTGGAAACGTCGCGGGGCCGAAAGAAACTGAAGGCTCTTTTTCTCGAGAGGCGCGTACCTCGCGAAGAGCGCCGGCTCTGGCCGGTGGTAGAGCAGGATCGCAATTTGGTGTGGGCAAGGGGTTTCCCCGTGGCGCGATCGTTCCGCGCCGAACCGGCCAAGGGGGCCGCATATCTGATCGTCGAAGAGGAGTGGGCGGATGGAGCCGAAAATCCTCCTGAGTGAGGAACAGATCAACAAGCGGGTCGAGAAGATGGGGGCCAAAATCTCCTCCGACGCCGATGGGCGGAAGTTGAACATCATCGCCGTGCTCGACGACGGATTCATGCTGATGGCCGACCTGGTGCGCCACATGACCTGCCCGGTGCAGTGCCAGTTCCTGCGCATGGCAACGGTCGACTTGATGCAGGACGGGCATGAGCGGCGCCAGATCCTCTACGACTCGGTGACCGACGTGGAGGGCAACGATTTCCTGCTGGTGGACGCCGTGCTGCACACCGGCGTAACGATGGATCACTTGGTGCAGCAGCTTCTCACCAAAGGCGCGCGCTCCGTAAAGACCGCGGTGCTGATCGACAAGATGGAGGAGAGGCGCGTGGATCTGAAGCCCGACTATTGGGGCTTCCAGATCAAGGAAGGGTTCCTGGTCGGCTACGGACTGGGCCATAACGGCCTGTATCAGAATCTTCCCTACGTAGCAGAGTTGAAAGCGGCAGGGAAAGCGGCGCCTGTCACAGCGCCGCAAGGAGCAGTGAAAGCGTGAACTCCACAGTCAAAACGATTGTCTTCTGGGTGGTAATGCTGGCCACGGCGGTGCTGTTGTGGCTGGTGGTCAAGACCAGCCCTTCGGCGCACGAGGATCCCGTGTCCTTCTCGGCCTTCATGACGCAGGTGGATCGGGGCGAGATCACCGAAGTCACCATCGCCGGCGGCAACGAAATCACCGGCAAGAAGAAAAGCGGCAGCAATTTCAAAACCACCGCGCCCGCGAACTATCCGGACAGGATCAAGTCGTTGCGCGAGCGCAACGTGGTTATCAACATCAAGGAGCAGTCGAGCGGCTGGGCCCTGAGCATGCTGATCAACGGCGCGCCGATCCTGTTGCTGATCTTTTTCTGGATTTTCATGATGCGGCAGATGCAATCGGGCGGCAACAAGGCCCTGAGTTTCGGGAAATCCCGCGCCCGCCTGCTCTC
>CAZRND010000516.1:0-3225 GCA_964601345.1 uncultured Acidobacteriota bacterium
TTCCGATTGAGACGTGGTGGGACATCAAAGAAGCGCTGGAGAATAGTCTGGTGATTCCCGAGGTGGACTTGGTGGATCTTTCGCAAACCAGTCCGAGTTTCCGAAGACGAGTCATGCGCGAAGGGATCCTGTGGAACGACTCCAAGAAAGAATCGCCGTTGCCCGCAAAGCGTGGAGGACGTTAAACACGCTGTTGCGGCGGCGTCGACCGAGCAAAGTTGTACGCGATGCCTGTATCCAGCGGTTCGAGTACACCTTCGAGACTGTCTGGAAGGCGGGGAAGGAATACCTGGATACGGTGGAGAAGATTCAGGCGGCTTCGCCGGCAGCCGTGGTTCGTGCCTGCAGCAGTCTCGGGATTCTTTCGAAAGCTCAAACGCGGACCTGTCTGCAGATGGTTATGGATCGGAATTTGAGCGTCCATACCTATAACGAAGACCTCGCCAACGCAATGTTCGCCCGACTCCCTGGGTACGCCAAGACCATGGACGCGTGGCTCAAGGCGATGTCAGCATCCTCCAGCCGCTAGGTGTAAGAGACCGTCGTTCGGGACACCAAAGACACGCAACTGCTTGGCATGGTCAGGCGAGAAGGGCGGCTCTTGTTACTGTTCGGGATGCAGGTGCATCTCCATAAACTTCAGGAAAATGTTCCAGTCGTCGGGAGCGCTGCCGTGTCCGCCAGGATGCATATAGTAGCCGAGCGTATGAAGCACGGCCTCACTGGGCTTGGGCCATTCGGTGGTGTCCAGGTCTTGTTTGCCCAGGAGCTTGTAAACGGGACCAGCAGCCACAGCGGCTAGAAACTCGCCCTTCGGATCGGACCAACCGTCGGTAAATCCCGTTTGCAGCAACAGCGGACGTGGAGCAATGAGCGAAATGAGCATGTGCGCGTCGACCGGGAACTCGTTCACGCGCGTACCGAACTTCCCGTAGTTCGCGGCGAACTGGTAGGGATATCGCGTCGGCGCGGTGAGATGCGCGATCGTCTCGCCGTAGTTGCGGCGACTGATGGCCGCGCCGCCCTCGCCTGAGCAACTCGCGATCACCAGGGCAAAGCGCGGGTCATGCGCACCGGCCCACAGCACGGTCTTGCCGAGGCGCGACACGCCGAAGATGGCCACGCGTTTCGCGTCGACCGCTTTGTCGGTTTCGAAGTAATCCATCGCGCGGCTCAAACCCCAAGCCCACGCGCCGATCGATCCCCAGTCGCCGTCCCCGGGCGGCGGATACAGGGCGCGCACGCCGTTGGGGATGCCGCCGAGAAAATCAGGATCGATGTCTCCGTAGTAGACCGTCGCCACGCCGAATCCGCGTTCGAGGATCGGCGCGACGTTGAGCCGTCCGATGCCGCCGGGCTGCGCGGGGACACGTTTCTTTTCGCGATTCCAGACCTCGCCTTGCTTGACGCCCGGATCATCCACGGCGCTCGAGTTCGCGGCGAAGTTCACCGCAAGGACCAGCGGCACGGGCTTCTTCGCCGCCGCCGGAGTGTAGATCAGCAGATCGGCCTTCGGACCGGACTTATCGGCCGAGAAGTAGATCGTGACCTGCCTACGCGTCGCCTTGCCGTCGAATGCCGGAGTTCCCTTGTCGAAGACGTCGAAGGTCATGCCGGCGGGGCGGTCCGGGCTGCGTCCAAACTGATTTTCTTCAAAGAGCCGGACGATTTCCGCGCGGCGCTTCTCCCAGTCCTTCGCGTTGCGCACAGGCTTGCCGTTCGCGAAGACCAGCGGGTCGGGGAGCGTGTACGTTCCGACCATCGCCTCGCGATAGTTTGCCGGGATGCCGGCGACGGTGTTGTCGGGACCTTCCGGAGCCTGGCCCGCGCAGAGCGCGGCGAATCCGCAGAGTGTCAGGAGTGCGTTGCGCATGATTACACCTTCGTGAGCAGGTGGCCCATCTTCTCTTTCTTGGTCTTGAGATAACGGCGGCGGGATTGCGTGGCCGCAACTTCGCACGGCACTCGTTCGGCGACGCGAATACCCGCCGCTTCGAGCGCCTCGATCTTGGCCGGATTGTTCGACAGAAGCCGCACGCTCGCGACCCCCAAGTGGCGAAGGATCGCGCCGGCCATCGAGTAATCGCGCAGATCGGCATCGAACCCGAGACGGCGGTTGGCTTCCACCGTGTCGACGCCCTGATCCTGCAATTCGTAAGCTTGCAGCTTGGCCATGAGGCCGATGCCGCGTCCTTCCTTCTGCTCATAGATCAGCAGGCCGCGCCCTTCCTTGGCGATTTTGTCGAGAGCCAGATCGAGCTGATCGCGACAATCGCAACGCAGCGAATGGAACACGTCGCCCGTGAGGCATTGAGAATGAATGCGCAGCAGCGGCGGAGCACCGGCGAGTTTTCCCATAACCAGCGCCACGGCTTCCTCGGTTCCTTGGCGAAAGCCCAGGACGCGGAAGTGTCCCTGACGGGTCGGGAAGTCGGCGTCGGCAATCTTGGAGAGCACGGGATCATTATAATGGTCTTTCGATGAATCTAGCCGAGCCACATTGGCGATTGCTGGCGACTCTCCTGTTGAAAGTGGGGATTATCGCCTCGATTGCCAGCGTCCTGATCCGCTCCGTGCGGTTCAAGGAACTCGTCTTCCGCGATATTCGAACTCCTCGCGAGTGTCTGGAGTTCGGCACGTACATCGGCGTGCCGGTGGCGATCGGGGTGATGTTGCGCGTCCAATTCCATATCGACCTGCCGGACTTGGACCTCGAAGCGGCGCTTCTGGCCGGCGTGCTGGGCGGACACGTCGCGGGCATTACGGCAGGACTGCTGGCGGCGCTGCCGACATTGTTCAGCGCGGCCGGCCCCGAATGGCTCACGCCGCCGGTGATGGCCGTGGCGGGGCTGGTCGGCGGCGCGGCGCGGCGCATTGCCGTCCAGACCGAGGGCATCTGGCATTTCTCGCCGTTCGTGGACATGAACATCTACCGCTGGTATCAGCGCCGCTTCGGGCGGCCGCGCGGATCCTGGCAACTGCTCTTCTTCTTCATGATCGCGGCTGTGGAAGCGAATCACATGGTGCTGGCGCGCTTCTATCCCGGTCTGCTCTTCTCGCTGCACAGTCCGTCGAAGGTGCTGCTGGTGGCGATCGTGGCCACAAGCATCGTTTCGATCGCCGTCGGCATCAAAATCTGGAGCATCACGCGCAACGAACGCATGCTCGAAGAGCAGAAGCGCCTGCTCGAAGAGGCGCGCATGGTGGCGCTCACCAGCCAGATCA
>CAZRND010000517.1:0-3219 GCA_964601345.1 uncultured Acidobacteriota bacterium
GATCGATCCGACGGTGGCCATCCTGAAGGGCTGCGTCGGCGAGCTGGCCAAGGCCGGCCCGGCTGAGGCGCACACGCGGCAAAGCCTGGAGGAGATGCTCGAATTCTTCGAAACGATGACCTCGCTCTACCAGGAAGTCCACCGGCTGCCGCCCGGAGCGCTGCGCAGGATGATCCGGCTGCGAGGGAAGATGCGGAAATTGCTGGGCATGGGCTAGGTCTTTTTTTTGACATGACGATTTCTGTTTGTACAGAAATAACTGATAGGAGGAGAATATGAAGATACTCATCACCGGGTCGAGCGGATTGATCGGCAAGGCAACCTCGGCGTTTCTCTGGTCGAAGGGACATGAAGTGACGCGGCTGATTTATCGCGGCGAGATCGTGGATCTGAGCGAGCTCGAAGGCCACGACGCCGTGATCCATCTGGCAGGAGAGAGCATCGCCTCCGGCCGTTGGACCACAGGCAAGAAGGCGGCATCCCGGTCTAGCCGCGTTTGGGGCACCGCCACCCTGTGCGAATCCCTCGCGCGGCTCGAACGGCCGCCGCGCGTTGTCGTTTCGGCATCCGCGATCGGATACTACGGCGACCGCGGCATCGAGACGGTGCAGGAAGAGAGCCTTCCCGGCTCGTCCTTCCTCTCCGAAGTCTGCGACCAGTGGGAGAAGGCCACCAAATCCGCCTCGCGCGCCGGGATGCGCGCAGTGCAACTCCGCTTCGGCGTGGTGCTCAGCCCCGCGGGCGGCGCGCTGGCACGAATGCTCCTGCCGTTCCGTCTTGGTCTCGGCGGCGTGCTGGGCAGCGGCGACCAGTACATGAGCTGGATCGCGCTCGACGATGCCGTCGGCGTCATCTTCCGCGCGCTCATAACGAAGACGCTTGCCGGACCCGTGAACGCGGTCGCGCCGAACCCGGTGACGAACCGCGAATTCACCGAGACACTGGGCCGCGGGCTCGGACGTCCCCCCGTGCTGCCGATGCCCGCCTTCGCCGCGCGCCTGGCCTTCGGCGAGATGGCCAACGAGCTGCTGCTGGCGAGCACGCGTGTCGCGCCGATCCGGCTGATTGCGACGGGCTACCGATTCCTCTATCCTGAGTTGGAACCCGCGTTGCGGCACCTGCTGGGCGTCGCGCAGCCCGAGCTCCCGAAAGCGGCCTGATATGCGAATCAAATTCTCAGACCTCTGGCGATGGGATGGCGTGATCGGTCGCGGCCAATATGCCCTGATCGGCCTGCTTGCGTTTGCGGTCAAGCACAACATCGACCGCTTCGTGGCGATTCGCCTCGCAAACCGGCCCTGGAGCCTGGCCAGCTACTGGTTTCCGCTCGCCAACGCCGCCACGATCACGCGGCTCCCGCCTGCGGATGCACGGTTCCTGGCGCTGATGGTGGCCCTGTCGCTGCCCTTCGTCTGGATCGGAGTCGTGCTCACTGTCCGCCGTTTTCGGGACGTGGGTCTGCCTCTGTGGCTTGTGGTTCTTTTCTTCGCGCCCTACCTCAACGTTGTTTTTTTCGTCGCGCTGAGCATCTTGCCTTCCGATACGCGAGAGCCGTCCCAGCGGACATGGACACTCCTCGACCGCGTCATTCCACAGGACGCGCTGGGTAGCGCGGCTATGGCCGTGCTGGTGACACTTGTTCTTGGGATCGCCGGCATTGCCGCGGTCGGGCTCTTCCAACGATACGGCTTCGGGTTGTTTGTCGCGCTGCCCTTTTGCCTCGGCCTGGTGGCGGCCCTGATCCACGGCTATCACGAGACGCGATCCATGCGCCAATGCCAGGGCGTGGCTCTGCTGGCCGTGATGTTCCTGGGCCTGGCCATCGTTGCGTTGGCGTTCGAAGGAGTGATTTGCCTGCTGATGGCCATGCCCATCGCGATCGCGCTGGCCAGCATCGGCGCGTCGATTGGATACTCCATCCAAAGGCGACCGGGGCGGCAGGCCATTGCCAGCTCGCTCATGCTCTTCATCGTTGTCTCGGTCCCCGGACTGATGGGCGCTGAGTCGTACATTCATCGCGATCCGCCTCGATATGAAGTCCACACATCGCTGGACATTGACGCTCCTCCCGCCGTGGTCTGGAAATCGCTCGTTGCTTTCCCGCGAGTCGCGCCTCCTACCGAGTGGCTGTTCCGCGCCGGAGTCGCGTTCCCCATGGAGGCTTGGCTACGCGGAGAGGGCGTCGGCGCCATGCGCGAATGTCTTTTTTCTACAGGTACTTTCGTGGAGGTTATTCAAGCATGGGATGAAGGTAAACTGCTCCAGTTCTCGGTCGCCGCGCAGGCTCCTCCGATGCACGAGTTGAGTCCGTATCCCGACGTCCATCCGCCGCATCTGGACGGCTATCTACATCCGGAATATGCGGAGTTCCGGTTGATGCCGCTCCCGGGCGGAGGGACACGGCTTACGGGGACAAGCTGGTACAAGAATGAAATGTGGCCTGCGAGCTACTGGCGTCTGTGGTCCGACGAGATCATCCACAGCGTGCACCGGCGCGTTTTCCAGCACGTCAAGCAACTCTCCGAGCATGGTAGACTTTCGAGGTGATAATCACCGCCCTTCTCTTTGTATTGCTGTCGCCGCAAGCGCAGGTCAGGGAGTACGTCACCGCCGACACCTACACGCGCTACGAATTGCTGGCGCCCGATACGCACAGCTTTCGCATCATCTATGAAGTGACGGAGACGCGCGCCGGAGCGCGCTATCACTTCAATCAGATTCGCCCGGGGAGCACGGCCAGCGACGAATCCGTGATCGACCGCGCCACCGGCAAGCCTCTCGCCTTCGAACAGGTCAGTGGAAAGGCCGCGATCGAAGACGGCACGGGCGCCGGACAGCGCCTGCAGGAGAAGGAAGAATACATCCGCGTACGCTTGGCCAAGCCGGTTCCGGAATCAGGCGAGGCCCGGCTGCTCATCCTCAAGACTTACAAAGACGCCGCTAGTTATTTCAGCGAAGGCGGAACGATCGTCTTCAACCGGTCGTTCGGCATCCCGCGCAACGCGATCGTGCTGCCCGCAGGCTACGAGCTAGTGTCGGTGAACACGCCGGTGCAGGTTGCGACCGAGACGGACGGCCGCCTGAAAGTGAGTTTCCTCAGCAACTTTCCACAAGCGACGGATTTTCGTTTGCGGGCGAGGAAGCTTCCATGAGGCGGGTCTGGCTCATCCTGCTCGTCTTGCTCTGCTGGCCACTTGCGGCTCAGAATCTCGAGCGCGC
>CAZRND010000518.1:0-3183 GCA_964601345.1 uncultured Acidobacteriota bacterium
CTTGATGTGGGCGGGCTTCCGGTCGCGGTGGACGATGCCCTTCTCGTGCGCGTACTCGAGCGCCTCGGCGATCTGCCGCGCGAGCGGCATCGCGTCCGCGGGAGCGAGCGGCCCGGCGAGCATCCTTCCCGGCACGTACTCCATCACCAGGGCGCTGCCCTCCATGCCGTACACGGCCGCGATATTCGGATGGTTCAGCGACGCGAGCACCTGCGCCTCGCGCTGGAAGCGCGCCATCCGCTGAGCATCGAGCGCGAAGTTCGCCGGCAACACCTTGAGCGCAACGTCGCGATTCAATTTCGTGTCGCGCGCCAGGTACACCTCACCCATGCCGCCCGCGCCGAGCAGCGTAACAACTTCGAAGGGACCGACGCGTGTGCCGGTGGCGAGAGCCATCTATTTGCCCGGTTTGTCGTTCCACCACCAGAAGGCGGGGATCTTCTTCTCAGCCGGCCACACCTGGTCGAGTGTGTCGCCGTCGTACAACTCGCCGTTCCTCATCACGTAGTGGATCGTGTTGGTGTTCTTGATGTCCTGCAGCGGATCCTTGGTCATGATGACCATGTCGGCCAGGCGCCCCGGCTCGATCACGCCCAGGTCCTGCCCGAGGCCGATGATCTCCGCGCCGTCGCGCGTGGCGGCGCGCAGCACTTCAAGCGGCTTCATTCCACCGGATGCAAGCGACCACAACTCCCAGTGATAGCCGAGCCCTTGGAGCTGGCCGTGACCTCCGACGCCGATCAACCCTCCGGCGCGTTGGATTTTTGCCGCTTGCGCCGCGGTCTTCGGGAAGGAATGCTCATCTTGGCGAAACCAGGGGCGGCGTTTCGTATCCTGATCGAGCAGATTGTGCGGGGTGAAGCGCGCCAGCTTGGCGTTGTCGTGAACTTCGGTGGTTTCGTAGTAGAAATTCTCCGCCCACGGCCCGCCGTAGAGGACGAGCAGCGTCGGCGTGTAGTGCGTCTTGGCCTGCGCGAAGAGCTCCACAACGTCTTTGTAGAGCGGCACGATCGGCAGAGCGTGCTCGTTGCCGCCCATACCGTCGAGCACGTGCGTGAGGTCGAGCTTCAGGTCGAGCCCGCCTTCGGTTGTTACCGTGAGCTCGAGGTCCTTCGCGGCCTGCACCACCCACTGGCGCTGCTTGCGGTTGCCCACCATGTAGGATTTCAGATTGGCGTTGCGATAATACTTCTTGTAACGCTCGAGCACATATTTCGCCGCTTCGGCGCTTTGAAAGTCGTTGGCGTTGAAAACTCCCGGACCGGTCGAGAGCGCTCGCGGTCCTGGCATCATTCCGGCATCGATCAGGTCGGTATAGGCGAACTGATCGTTCCACGATGTCTGTACGTCGAGACCTGTCGTCACGCCGTATGCCAGGTTCGCGAGATAGCTCCAATTTGGACTCTCGAGCACCCCTTGCGTGCGCATCTCGTAATGCGCGTGAACATCCACAAATCCCGGCGTGATGTAGTGACCCTTTAGATCGATCTGCTTCGCGTTCGGCGGAATCGTTACCGCGCCGCGTTTGCCGATCGCCGTGATGCGGTTGTCGGTAACGACGATGTCGGCGTTGGGGATGACCTCGTCGCCCTTCATGGTGATCACCGTCGCGCCGCGAAGCGCGACCGTGCCTTGCGGTTTCGCGCGCGGCATCTCGATAACCACTTCGAAGGACTCCACCGCTTTATCCGCTTCGCGCGCGGGCTTGGGAGGCCCATCAGTCGGGGGAGGCGTGTCGCCGCCCGCCGCGGCGGGGCGCGCCGGCTCAAACGTCAAGCTATCGAAAGGACGCCGGAAGAACGTCGAACCGGCGGTCCAGGTGAGCGATTTGCCGTCGCGCGTCCAGGCGTAGCTGTCCGCGCCAACGTCGGTCACCTGCACCGTGGGAACCGCGGCCGAGAACAAACCGGTGGACGGCGCGTCGCCGCCGACCTGCGGCAGCGCGACGACGAACAACTGATTCGCGTAGCGCGCCGCCACCCAATGCCCGTCGGGACTGATGAGCGCATCGGACGCCGCGGGCGCGGGTCCGGTCGCGCCGGGAGTCGCTCTGCCGGTAATGCGGATATGCGTCTTGCGGTCCGTGCCGTCGTAGCGCATCGAGACCAGACCTTGGTTCGAGTTGAAGTAGATGCGATTGGCGTCGGTGGTGAAGTGCGGCGCGCCCAAGCCGCGCGCGGGCACGATCATGCTCACGTCGCCGCCCGTCGCCGGGAGCCACACCACATCGAGCGGGATGCGGATGCCGCCGAACTCGCTGGGATTCTGCTCGCGCATCCAGGCGTTACCGCGCCGCGCCACGATCCGCTGGCCGTCGGGCGAGAAAGCGAGATCGGTGTAGAACGCCGAGACGCGCGTGAGCTGTTGCGGAGCGCCGCCAAACGCGGGAATTTTCCAGACGGCGCCCTTGCCGTCGTGATCCCATGTCACGTAGGCGATCCACTGACCGTCGGGCGACCACACCGGCTTGAACTCGGGCGTCTCGCTTGAGGTGATGCGTCGCGGCGTGCCGCCGGGAATGTTCATCGCATAGATGTGCGTCATCGCCGAGAAGACAATCTTCTTGGAGTCGGGCGATTGCGTGGCGTCAAAGATGAGGCGCGAGCGCACCGGACCTTCCTCCACGCGCCGTTGATAGCGATTCAGGGGCCCGAGTTCCTGCGAGACTTTGGCGTTGAACGGAATCACGGTCGCCAGTCCGCTATTGACGTTAACGCGCTGGATTTTCCCGTCGAACGACGTGACGAGGTCGCGGCCGTCGGGCAGAAACGCGTAGCCGGGCAGCAAGTCGCGTGTGCCGGCCGACTCCATGTCATCGTGCTGGATCGGATATTTCAGCCAGCGGTCCTCGCCACTCTCGAGATTGCGAATCCGCAGTCCGGTCTGCGTCTCAAATCGCGTGCCGTAGACGAGCCAGTGGCCGTCGGGAGAAATCAGCGGGCGAATGGCTGCGCCGTCGGACTGCGTGATCATATCGACGTCGCCTGTGTTCATGTCGCGGCGGGCAATCTGCCAGCCGAAGTTCATTTGGTTGTAGCCGCCGCCGCCCGTTCGCTGCGCGAAATAGAGGAAGCGCCCGTCGGGAGAGAACGTCGCGCCGTACCTCACCGGCTGGGCAGCCGCGCCGGGAGCCGGCGGTGCTGCCGGGGCGGCGGCTGCCGCGCCGCGCGCGCCGGTGATGTT
>CAZRND010000519.1:0-3172 GCA_964601345.1 uncultured Acidobacteriota bacterium
CGCGACGACGCTGCGCGAGGTCCACTCGACGACCCGCCACAGTTGGGGCGCCGTCGCCTGGGTGCAGGGACACGTCCACATGTCGCCGACGTGCGAGCTCGATATCCACGACCGAGTCGGCGGCGGAGACGGCTTCGCGTCGGGATTCTTCTACGGGCTCCTCAGCGGCGAGCGGGCAGACGACGCGCTCAAGCTCGGCTGGGCGCACGGCGCGCTGCTGACCACGTTCCCCGGCGATACCACCATGGCGACCGTGGAGCAGGTCCGGGCCTTCGCCAAGGGCGGCTCGGCGCGCATCCAGCGTTGAGGCGGTCCCCTTGCCGGTATATGATAGGGGCATGAATCCACTCGTCGAACTCCACAAGTTTGGGCAAAGTTTCTGGTACGACAATATGAGCCGCCACCTGATCTCCTCCGGTGAGCTGGCGCGCCTGGTGGCCAACGACGGCCTGCGCGGCATGACCTCGAATCCGACAATCTTTGAAAAAGCGATCGCCGGCTCGAACGAATACGACCAGGCGATGAGCGAGCTGGTGTCCCGCGACAAGAGCGTCCCGGATATTCTCGAGGAGCTCATGGTGGCCGACATTCGCGACGCCGCCGACCTGCTGCGTCCGGTGTACAACTCGAGCGAGGGTCGCGACGGATTCATCTCGCTCGAAGTGTCGCCACGGCTGGCCAACGATACGGCCGGTACGATCGAATCAGCCCGGCATCTGTTCGCCAAGCTGAACCGGCCCAACGTCATGATCAAGATTCCGGCCACGCAGGCGGGAATCCCGGCCATCGAGCAGGCCCTCTCGGAGGGCATCAACATCAACATCACCATGCTCTTTGCGAAAGAGAATTACGAGCAGGTGATGAACGCCTACATCCAAGGACTCGAAAAGCTGGCCGCGGCCGGCAAGCCGGTGGATCGCATGGCCTCGGTGGCGAGCCTGTTCGTCAGCCGCGTCGACTCTCTCATCGACAAGATGCTCACCGATAAAGGCGCGCCTGCCGATCTGCAAGGCAAGGCCGGCATCGCCAACTCCAAGTTGCTCTACCGCCGCTATCAGGAAGTCTTCCACGGCGCGCGTTTTGAGAAACTGCGAAAGCTGGGCGCGCGGCCGCAGCGCCTGCTGTGGGCCTCGACCTCAACAAAGAATCCCGCGTATCGCGACGTGCTGTACGTCGAGCAGCTCATCGGTCCCGAAACCGTGGACACCATGCCGCAAGTCACCGTCGCCGCCTTCCGCGATCACGGCAAGCTCGCCACCACGCTCACCGAGGATGTCGACGCGTGCGCGAAGCACATGGAGCGGCTCGCCGCGGCTGGGATCGACTACACGGCGGTGATGCAAAAACTCCAGGACGACGGCGTGAAGCTCTTCATCGATTCGTTCGATCAACTGTTGAAGGTCCTGGCCGGCAAGCGGGAAACGCTTCTCGCGAAAGCATGAAAGGGAAGCTCAGCCCAGCAGCACTCAAAAAGCATGCCAGCCGGATTCGCATCCTCTTGAGCGATGTGGACGGTGTTCTCACGGACGGGCTTTTGTATTACATCCCCGACGGTCGCGGCGGGTCATCTGGGTCATGGGAGACGAAAGGTTTCCACTCTCAGGACGGGATGGGTTTTCGATGGATTCAGGAAGCCGGCATTCCCGTGGGCTGGATCAGCGGGCGCGAATCGCAAGGCGTGGTCGCGCGCGCCCAAATGCTCCAGGTTGCCTATCTGTATCAGAACCATCTGGCGAAGCTGGGTCCGTACGAGGAGATCCTCGAAAAGGCCGGCGTAACGGACGAGGAAGTCTGTTACATGGGTGACGACCTGACGGATGCGCCGATTCTCAAACGCGCGGGCTTGTCCGTGGCCGTTGCAAATGCCGTTCCGGAAGTCGTTGCCATGGCCCATTACGTGACCAAGGCGCGGGGCGGGGAAGGCGCTGCCCGGGAAGTCATCGAGATCATTCTGCGGGCCCAGGGTCAGTGGGATAAGATCCTGCGCAAATATCAACTGGAGACTAAATGAGCGAACCCAGCCGAGCTCCCTCACCGGAGCGGATTTTCGATTCCATCAACGCGTACACGCAGTCGGCCGCGATCAAGAGCGCCATCGAGCTCGAAGTTTTCACGGCGATTGCGGAAGGCCTGACGACTCCGGCGGCGCTCGCTCCGCGCTGCGGCGCGTCCGAGCGCGGATTGCGCACGCTCTGCGATTTCCTGGTGGTGCACGGTCATCTCACGAAGGCCGACGGCGCCTACGGTCTCACGCAGGATTCGGCGGTCTTTCTCAACAAGAAGTCCCCGGCCTATGTGGGCAGCGCGGTCGAGTTTCTGCTGCATCCCATGCTCACCGATCCTTTCAAGGACATGACAAACGCGGTCCGCAAAGGACGAACCACGACGCCGCAGGACGGCACAATGGCGCCGGATTATCCACTGTGGGTTGACTTCGCGCGCGCCATGGCGCCCATGGTGCGGCCGATCGCGCAGAAGATGACCGAAGCGCTCGCCCCCAAGGGAAAGATCAAGGTTCTCGATATCGCGGCTGGGCACGGTCTGTTCGGCGTGACGATTGGTGCTGCCAATCCGGATGCCGAGATCGTCGCGCAGGACTGGAAAGAAGTGGTCGCCGTGGCGCAGGAAAACGCGCAGAAGGCCGGACTCGGCAGCCGCTTTCGCACGCTGCCCGGAAGCGCGTTCGACGTCGACTACGGCACCGGTTACGACCTGGTGCTGCTGACGAATTTCCTGCACCACTTCGACATTCCGACTTGCGAAAAACTATTGCGCAAGGTCCATGCCGCGCTGAAGCCCGGCGGCCGCGCGGCGACCATCGAGTTCGTTCCCAATGACGATCGCGTCACGCCGCCGACTCCGGCAGCCTTCAGCCTGATGATGCTGGCCGGCACGCCCGGAGGGGACGCCTACACGTTCAAGGAACTGGAAGCGATGTTCCGCGCGACCGGCTTCGCGCGCAGCGAGATGCAGCGGCTGCCACCGACCTTCAGCACCCTGGTGATTTCACACCGCTAGTTTTTGCCGAGAGCCTGGAAGTATCGCGCGACGGTCTCGACGCCCTTGTAGAAGTTCGAAAGGTTGAACTTCTCGTTCGGCGCGTGCAGATTGTCGTCGGGCAGGCCGAAGCCCATCATCACGCTGGGAATCTTCAGCACATCCTGGAAGTCGG
>CAZRND010000520.1:0-3157 GCA_964601345.1 uncultured Acidobacteriota bacterium
CGTGATACGAATCCATGCCCGATACGGAGACCATAAAGACTCCGCGATCGAGCAGCTCGCTCACCAGTCGCGCGCCGAGCGTGTCGCCGGTGGTTTGAATGACGATCTTGATTCCGCCCTGCGCCTTGTATTTTTCGCGGAGAAGCTGGATGGCAGGATAAAGCACCGGCTCGCGGACCGGATCGAGCAGGATCTCGCCTCCGGCCAGGATGATTCTCCCAGTTTTCTCGGCTTCCCCGTCGAGATAGGTCATTCGCGCCGGAAGATTCGCAATGATCCGTGGGGCGTTCGCCCGCGCTTCCGCCACCACGCGGTCCAGCTCGGTCCCGTAATAGGGGCGAAAACGATCTTCGTAACAGTGCCGGCACGTGCGATGACACAACCAGCACATCACGTAGTAGATGGACTCCATAGGAAGCGCCCGGCGGGCGCTGGTGGAATCAGAATATCACTTTGAGCGCGAACTGAACGTTGCGCGGCTCGCCGAAGCCGATGCCCGGCGCGTTGCCGCCGTTGCGCGTCCCAAGGATGAGGCCGCCGCCCGCGAGCGACGTGCTCGGATTGCCGAGATTGAGCGCATTGAAGAGGTTGAAAATCTCCACCCGGAATTGCGTCGAGATGCGCTCGGTGACCGGCGTGTTCTTGAAGATCGAGAAGTCGAACGACTTGAAATCCGGCCCGTAGAAGGAATTGCGCTTTAAGGTCCCGTACGTGCCGACATCGGGATTCCGGAAGGCCGCCGTGTTGAACCAGATGATGCCGTTCACGTAGCGGCCGTTCACCGTAGCCGGCTGGACGATCCCGGAGAACGGGTCGCCCGTTTGCACCGGACGGTCGAGCCGGTTCAGCGTGTTCGAGAAGTTCCCGCTGGCCGAGAGATCGAAAGGATTGCCGGAATCGTAGGTGATGTAAGCGTTCAACTGCCAGCCTTTGGTCAGCCTCGGCATCGCCGGTCCGAGTTGCGGGACCTCGTAGATCACATAGCCGCTGAAGACGTGCCGGTAATCGAAGGCGGCGTTCGAATAGTCGAGATTCAGGTCGTAATTGTTCGTCGGACGGTTGTTGCGCGGCGCGGACTGCTCGTCGAGCGCGTGGCCCAGGGTGTACTGGAATTGCGACGAGAAGCCGTGCCAGTTCGTCGTCCGGATGGAGGTTTGCATCGCGTTGTAGTGGGAATTCGCCTCGGTTGCCAGTTCCGTGATGCCGCTGAAGTTCGGGAACTTCGCGTTGTACGGACGCCGCGCTTGGGCCGAGACGGGCGTATTCGAGGCGGCCGCCGTCGGCTGGTTGATATTGTGCGTGTAGGGCAGCTTCCGCGCCTGGTTCCCCACATATCCGATCTGGAAGAGCGCGTTCTTGGCCACCTGATACTGCACGTTGAAATTGAAGTTCTGGACGTACGGCGAGCGCAGATCCTGACTCACCGTCCAAGCCTTGAACGGCGGCTGCGGCGTGGCCGCGCCGAAAATGTAAGCTCCTTGCGCGATGGTCAGCGTACTGGGATTGCTGATGCCGAACAGCGGCCGCGTGCCGCCCGGATTACGGGAAACGCCGCGCTCGGCGTCGGAACCCGCCCGGTTATCCACGAACAGATTGGCATTGATGATGTCGTAGTACATTCCGTACGACCCGCGCACCACCACCTTGCCGCCCTTCCGCGGCGTGTAGGCAAAGCCGATCCGCGGAGCGAAATTGTTGTAGTCCGCGGGATAGAGCGCGCTGATGTCCTTCCCCAGCACGGCCAGACCGCTCGTCACGCTGGGCGAAAAGATCGAAATGTCGTCGGCGTTGAGCCGGCCGTTGTAGGTGTAGCGCAGGCCCAGGTTCAGGTTCAGGTTCGGTTTGATCTGCCAGTTGTCCTGGACCCAATACTCATTCGACTGGACGATGTAGATGCGCTGCGGATCGCCCACCGCGATGGAGCCGTTCCCGGCGGCCAGATATCCGGCCAGAAAATCGGAGAGCGACTTCATTTGCGTCGAGAGGCTCGAGTTCGAGCTCCAAGGACCGACCGTCCCGTCGAAGGTAAACGAGCCGCGCGTCTGCCTTCGGTAGAAGCCGTCCACGCGGGCGCGGCGGTACTCGCCGCCGATCTTCAGGGCGTGCCGTCCGAAATTGTAGGAAACGTTGTCCGTGATGTGGCCGGTAATGTCAATGCGTCCCAACTGGTCGGTCTGCCCCACCAGGCCGTTGTCGAACCCGCTGAGTGTGACATTGGGCGATCCGTAATCGGACGGGTTGGTGACACCGGTGTTGAATCCCCAGGAAGGAGGATTGGCGCCGGTGCTTGCATCGTTGAACGTCTGGGCAAAGTAATTCACGCCCACCAGCACCTGGTTGACCAGGCGGGGCGTGATCACGCTGTTCAGGATCGCGTCGAAGTTATGCTGCCGGCTCGGAACGACCTGGAAATACTCCTTGAACACGGAGCCTCCCGCGTACTGCGCGGCCTCGCCGGTGCCCAGGAAGGCCCGCAAGGAGAGAGTGTTGTTCGAGCCGAAGTTCTGGTCAATCTTGATGACGCCGTTATGGCTCTTGCCGTAGTTATTGTCCTGAGAGAAGAAGTTCGATGTGGTGGCGGGCGCGCCGTGGCTCCGGGACGGCCACAGGTTTTGATACGTGGCCGCCATCACCGGGTTGACAGCGACGTTGTATGTTTTCATCGTCGCGGTGGCGGCCGTGATCCAGGCGTCGGAAGGAACCGTGGCGGAGAGCGGGTTGCCGATCACGTACTTCTGTTTCTCCCAGTTGACGAACAGGAACGTCCGGTTCTTGATCACCGGTCCGCCGAGCGAGAATCCGTATTGCTCGTTCCTCAGCTTGTTCGCGGTGCCGGCGGGAGAGAACGGAGCGGGCGAGGCAAAATACTCGTTCCGGTTGTAGTAGTAGGCGCTGCCGTGCGGGACGTTCGTTCCGGACTTGATCACGACATTCACCATCGAACCGGCGTTGCGGCCGAAATCCGCGCCGCCCGCAGCCTGCTGGTTGAACTGGTCAATGGACTCGACCGGTAGCGTCACGCCGGCGATGCCCGATATGCTGCCTTGGTTCACCGCTTCGGAGTTATGCCAGAAGTCGTTGTTGTCGGTGCCGTCAATCTGCCAGTTGTTCTGGTTGGCGCGATTCCCGTTCATCGAGTTGCTCTGGTTGAATCCGG
>CAZRND010000521.1:0-3146 GCA_964601345.1 uncultured Acidobacteriota bacterium
GATCGGCCCAAAGGAGCGGTCGGATTCGGGCGGTGTGGGTCCCCTATCATGGGTCGTGGGGGCTGGCGGCGCTCCCGGAACTCGGACGAGGTCTTGACTATGCCAAAAGGATGATGCGCGGCACCCGTTTGGGGGTAGGCCCCGAGACCAGGGGACCAACAGCATCATAGTAGGGCCCGCTCAACTCGCGTGAGCGGGCCCCTGAATCGCCACAGGATGTGCGAGTTCCTCGAAGCAACACTGCTGCAGGGTCATGCTTGTGCCGATGAGCGTCGCCCTTGCTCAAGTGCACTGTCTCTTTCAGGCTGCCTTCTCTTTGCCGCACCTTGCGCCGCCTGAGCGATGAACGCAGCAACCGCCGCCGGCTGCGACACATACACCGAATGACTGGCTTTGACCTCTGTCACAGTGGCGCCGGCGCGTTTGGACATGGCCCGCTGTGCGTCGGGCGGGATCATCCGGTCTTCCGTGGCCACGAGGTACCAGCTTGGCTTGTTCCTCCACGCCGGCTCGCTGATCTCGCCGTTGAGAGCCTCCACTCCCCACGGTACTGGAGAGTCGGCCATGAAGGCGGCCGCGTCGGGGGCCACATCCGCCGCGAACGCAGCTGCAAACTTGGCCCGGTCGAGGAAGAGGTATCCATCTTGTGGTGCCAGGATAGGAGGCACCGGCGCGCCCGGCGGCGGGTTGGCGATCAGTTTCGAGACCGATTCGCCCTTGTCCGGAGCGAATGCGGCCACGTAGACCAGACCGGCGACGTTCGGGTGGTTTCCCGCCTCCGTGATGACGACGCCGCCGTAGGAATGGCCGACGAGGATCACCGGCCCCGCCTGAGCGGCGATCGCGCGCTGAGTGAAGGCGACGTCATCGGCCAACGTGATGGTCGGGTTTTGAACGACGGTGACTTCCAAGCCGTCCTTCTTGAGTTCCTTGTAGACGCCTTGCCACCCAGATCCATCGACGAAGGCGCCGTGGACGAGGACGACATTCCTTACCGGTCTTTCGATATCCTTCATTGCGAGACTCCTTTGCTGAAGAGGTGACTTCCGTGGTTGTCGAGGCACTTGCGACGTGACTTTGGAGGCATCCCTCACCATGTTGAGTGTTTGGTGACTGGCGACGCATCCGAATATGGAACGGTTTCTGGCTGGGCCAATAGGATGAGATGCGGCTCCTCCTTTTGGGGGACAGGTCGAAGCTTGCAGGCGAGGAGCGACGGCGGCGGGCAATCGGTAATTAATGTCGAGCGAAGGGACGGCCTACGCATGACGCAAGTTTCCGTAGCCGCGCAACCTTGTACTGCGCTGGGCGCCGTGCAGCATTGCTTCGAGAAGTATCCGGCGCGCGAGGCCGAGTTGGGAGCGCTGAAGATCCAGCGCGCGCTGCCCATCCGCGAAAGACGTCTCGTCGGTCCGTGGTGCTTCCTGGACCGCTACGGCCCGCACTCCTTCAACGACTCCAAACCGATGGACGTGGCGACGCACCCGCACATGGGCTTGCAGACGGTGACGTGGCTGCTCGCGGGAGAGATCGTCCACAATGATAGCCTGGGCAACGAAGCGTTGTTGCGGCCCGGCGGCGTGAACATCATGACCTCGGGCGATGCGATCGCGCACGCGGAAGAGACGCCGCCGCAGAACAGCGGCACGTTGAGCGGCGTGCAACTGTGGGTCGCCCTGCCGGACGCGCACCGGAAGGGCACGGCCGCGTTCCAGCACGTCGGGGAAGTGGCAAGCGCGGAGCAAGCCGGTGGGATCGTGACGCCTTTTGCCGGTGAGGTGATGGGAGCGAGATCGGCGGCGAAGCACTTTTCGCCGATCGTCGGGGCCGACCTGACGGTTCATGCCCGGTCGCACCTCGAGGTCCCACTGGATCCGTCGTTCGAGCATGCGCTCCTATTGCTCGCGGGCGACGCTAGCCTAAGCGAAGGATCCATCGAGCTTGGCAGTCTTTATTACTTAGGCATGGCGCGCAGTTCGATAGACCTGTCGAGCCGCGAAGGCGCACGCCTGCTGCTGATCGGCGGACCGCCGTTTCGCGAGACCATCTTGATGTGGTGGAACTTCGTGGCGCGCACGCCGGAGGAGATCGCTAAAGCTCGCGCCGATTGGCAGGCACATGAACGCTTCGGCGACGTGAAGGCTTACCGCGGACCACGGCTCGACGCGCCGCCGCTGGTGCGACTGGCACGTCCAAATCCCGCCAGCTGATCCGCTCAGATTGCTGCAGACTGGCTTGGCCCGTGTGGAGTGGGGGTAAGGACTTGGACCGCGACCCAGCCGATTGAAACTTGAAAAAATACTTTAAGAATTCAGAAACAGTTTTGAAAAAACATCCGCGCTCACTCCAGGTGGGTCCGCGCCGGCGCGAAAAGACCTCCCTACCCCTTAGCTTCGCATCTCAAACGATGCACTTCCGCACCGGTTGCGTCGAGAGTGTCTGGCCCGATGGAAGATGCGAGTAAGTTAGCCCTCAGGCGCGCAGCTGGCTGCGTACTGTTTCGAGGATGCCTGCGGCAGCTTTCGGCTTCGATTTTGCGAACCGGTGCACTGCTCGACGAACGTAGTCCTCGTCGGATGTTCCGTCTCGGCGGTAAGCCGTCAGCCGAATCGCGCAAGCCTTTCGACCGCCTGAACGGAGTGCCAACGCAGCTTCGTCGGCTCTGAGTCTGAGGACGTTCACAAACCAATCGGGCAAGTCGCGCTGTAGCGGCGGGCGAGATTCTTCGACCATGGTCCAATGGTCTTCGAGGAAGGCCTTCCATACCGCAAAGGCGATGAACAAGGACTCGTCAGCTTTCCGGCCCGGAGGGCGTCCAACTGGTCGGGTCGGCACCTGCTCAATCTTATGCTGAGATAACCATTGGGTGACGAGCCATCCACGATCCCCTGATTTGGCAAGCGACAGGTCAGTGAAGAGCCCAGCCACCTCGTAGCGAAAGGCGTCGTTGCTTAGGCGTTCAACCATCTCTTTCCAACGAGTACGTCGGATATCGCGAAAGAGGGCGAGTGTTATCTCGTCCTCCTTGTCCAATTCCTGGACATACGCCGCTCGCTGACTCGGTGTCGCCCGGTTCCAGCGATGTTTTGTCGAAGGGAATTGTGGACCATAGAATTGCTGCAACCCGTCGTCGGCGAGTCTCGCCT
>CAZRND010000522.1:0-3144 GCA_964601345.1 uncultured Acidobacteriota bacterium
AAAACAGCTGCCTGTTCCAGTATTCGACGATAGGGAATCGACGTCCCATAAACCGGTCGACCACGCTCCGATAGTCGTGCGTGACGGTCACGAATGCGCCGCCCGGTTTCAGCAGGCGCAGCACGGAATTCGCAATTTCAGCGGGTTCGCGAACATGTTCCATCGTCATGAAACAGCAGACCAGATCGAACGATTCGGGTTCGTAATCGGATTCAACGAAGATACCTTCGCGAATCCAGCCATGGCGATGCGCAGGCGCGGCGGAAATTGCCGCAGTCGAAGGTTCGATGCCCGTAACTGTCGCGAAGCCCATTGCCTTCAGCTTGTCGAGAAACACGCCTGTGCCCGTGCCGATTTCGAGAGCGCGATCAAGTTGCACCTTCCTGATCGCGGACTGGATGACGCGCGCGTAGGCGGCGGGTTCGATCGCGGGATCGTTGAAATCCACGCCCGCAAATCCATTGACTTGAAGGTCGACCAGCCCGGCAGCCGTCTGCATAGCGTTATGCTACTCTAGCTGCCGATGCGACTTCTATTCACTCTTCTGATTCTGGCCGCCACGCTCTCCGCGCAGACGCAGGTGGTGAGCGGACGGCGTGTTCCCCGCCTGGTGATCCGGAACGCCATGGTTGTCGAAGGCAACGGCACGCCGGCGTCCGGCCCGAAGGACATCGTCATCGAAAACAATCGCATCACCTCGATTGTGCCGCTCGATCCGGTGGCGGTGAGCCGCGACGAAATTCAAGGCGCAGCCAATCGCCGTCCCGCGGGCGACGTAATCATCGACGCGACCGGCAAGTACGTGCTGCCCGGCCTCATCGACATGCACGCGCACCTGCAAGAGGAGCGCGGCGGCATCCCGCAGCCGATCGAGTACGAGCTGAAGATATGGCTCTCCTGCGGCATCACCACGGTCCGCGACGTCGGCAGCGATACAAAAAGGGCTCTCGCGCTCCGCGAGAGCAGTGCGCGCGGCGAGATCGCCGCGCCGCGGCTATTCATCTATCCATTTTTCTCCACAACCTCGACGCCGGTGCGCAACGTCGAGGAAGCCCGGCAGCGCGTTCGCGATCTGAAGGCCATGGGCGTCGACGGCATCAAGTCCATGGGAATTTATCGCGACATCATGCAGGCGATGGAAGAGGAAGCGCACAAGCTCGGCCTTCCGATCGCGCATCACACCGGCGTTGAAGAGACGAACGCTTGGGACGACATCAAGTTCGGCACCGCCAGCATCGAGCACTGGTACGGCATCCCCGACGCGGCGCTCGACGACGGCGTGCAGCGTTTTCCTTCGTCCTTCAATTACAACAATGAAGTCGATCGCTTTCGATATGCCGGCCGGCTCTGGCGCGAGGCGAATTGGGACAAGCTGATGAAGGTGCTCGAAGCCATGGCGGCCGCGAACGTCGCCTGGGTGCCGACGATGGAAGTGTACGAAGCGAGCCGCGATTTGCAGCGCGCGCAGAATCAGCCGTGGTTCAAAGACTATCTGCATCCCACGCTCGAAGAGTACTTCAAGCCCAATCCCTCGAATCACGCCTCGTATTTCCTGAACTGGACGACGACCGACGAAGCGTACTGGAAGGAGAACTACCGGCTCTGGATGGCGGCCTTGCGCGAATTCGAAAAGCGCGGCGGACTCATCGCCACGGGCGACGACGCAGGCTTTATCTATCAGATCTACGGCTTCGGATTATTGCGTGAGCTCGAGCTGCACCAGGAAGCGGGATTCCCGACTCTTAAAGTTATCCAGCACGCCACGGCAAATGGCGCGAAGCTTCTCGGCCAGGAGGGCAAGCTCGGCCGCGTGCGCACCGGTTACACCGCCGATCTGATCGTCGTGAACGGAAATCCGCTCGAAAATCTCAAGGTGCTCTTTCCCACCGGCATCGACGTGGTGGCGAACGGAAAGACCGTGCACACGGGCGGCGTCGAGTGGACCATCAAGGACGGCATCCCCTACCACGGCCCGACGCTCATGGCCGAGGTGAAGGAGATGGTGGCCAAGGCGCGTGCCGCGAAGAAGTAAGACTTATTTCTTCCAGGACACGGAAACGCCGTCACGCAACGGAACGATCGTCGTCAGCAGGTCCGGCGACGTAGCAACGAGCTTCCCCCATTCGAGGATTCCGCGCGTATCGTCGGTTTCGGGCGGCTTCGTCACGCGCCCATGCCAGAGGACGTTGTCCGCCAGGAGCAATCCGCCGCGGCGGACGCGCGGCAGAGCCAGCGGGAACGCCTGTGGGTAGTAATGCTTGTCGACGTCGCAGAAGATGATGTCGAACTCGCCGGACGTTTTCTGCAGGAGCTCGAGCGAATTCCCGGTGAGGATTCTCACGCGGTCCGCCACGCCCGCGCGCCGGATGTAATCGGACGCGCGCGCGGCGTTCTCCGCGCTGCCGTCGCTATAGAAGACTTCCGCTCCCTCGCTCGCCGCCCGCGCCAGCCAAATGGTCGAATAACCGATCGCCGAGCCCATCTCGAAGATGCGCCGCGCGCCGATCGACTTCACCAGCACCTGCAGGAATCCGCCGACGGCCGGCCCCACAATCGGGACTTTGTGCTTGGCGGCGTACGCTTCCATCTCTTCGAGGACCGCGTCCCGTTTCGGCAGCAGTCCTTTCATGTAAGTTTCAATTTCGTCGTGAAGGATTTCTCCCATACGAGAGAGGATTATATACAATAGCGCCCTATGGTTGAGCGTGAGCTTTCTCTTTGGTTTCTTAGGGTAGTGGAAGAGGCGGCGATCGCCTGCTCGCACACGATGGGCATGGGCGACCGCAAACATTCGGACCGCGTGGCCGTGGAGGCCATGCGGAAAGTGATGGACAGCGTGCCGATGCGCGGCACCATCGTCATCGGCGAAGGGGAGCGCGACGAAGCCCCCATGCTCTACATCGGCGAGAAGGTCGGGAA
Source organism: uncultured Acidobacteriota bacterium (assembly GCA_964601345.1). Classification (GTDB taxonomy): domain Bacteria; phylum Acidobacteriota; class Terriglobia; order JAJPHL01; family JAJPHL01; genus CAZRND01. Next base: position 2,920 of record CAZRND010000522.1, read on the forward strand.
GGTCAACGGCGGGGATGACCTTCCGGAGGTGGACATTGCCGTGGACCCGCTCGAGGGAACGAACCTATGCGCCACCGGGACGCCGAACGCCATCACGGTGATGGCGGCGAGCGAGCGCGGCGGCCTGCTGCCAGCACCCGCTTGCTATATGCAGAAAATTATTGTCGTCTAGGCGGCCCAGGGAGTGAGTGGTCTCGACGCGCCGGCACCGGGTAATTGTAAGCG
>CAZRND010000523.1:0-3141 GCA_964601345.1 uncultured Acidobacteriota bacterium
GGGGCCGGGGTTCCCACCCGAAAAGGGCAGGGGTTGCCGCGCATCGGCGCGCCTCCCACGAATGGCGACTGGCCGCCGAATCTGCATTTCCAGATCATCACCGACATGCTCGGCATGTCCGGCGACTTCCCGGGCGTCGCGCCCGCCAGCCGCCGCGATGTGTGGCTGAGCATCTCGCCCGATCCGGCATTGATCGTCGGCATTCCAAAACCAGCACAAGCCGCCGTGCTCGAAAGGAAAGAGTTGCTTGGGCCGAATCTGAGCCTTTCCTATCGCGCGCCGCTCCAAATCGTGCGCGGCTACGGCCAGTATCTCTACGACGAAACCGGCCGCCGCTTTCTCGACATGGTGAACAACGTCGCACATGTCGGACATTGCCATCCGCGCGTGGTGCGGGCTGGGCAGCGTCAGATGGCCGTGCTCAACACCAACACGCGCTACATGCACGAGACGATCCTCAGGTACGCGGACCGCCTCACCGCGACCCTTCCTGATTCCTTGCGAGTCTGTTACTTCGTGAACTCGGGGAGCGAGGCGAACGAGCTGGCCCTGCGATTGGCGCGCGCTCACACGAAGCGCAAGGGAGTGGTCGTCATTGACGGCGCGTACCACGGCAATACTTCGGGACTCGTGGAGGTCAGCCCTTATAAATTTGACGGACCGGGAGGGGAAGGCGCGCCCGCGCACGTCGCCAAGGTCCCGGCGCCGGACGACTTCCGCGGGCTTTACCGGCGCGACGATGCGAATCGCGGTGAGCGGTTCGCGGCGCACGTCCGCGATGCCGTGAAAGAGCTCGAATCGCGCGGGATTGCACCGGCGGCGTTCCTCTGCGAGAGCCTCCTGAGCGTAGGCGGACAGATCGTGCTTCCGCCCGGCTATCTTGCCGCGGCCTATCGTCACGCGCGGGAGGCGGGCGCGGTTTGCATCGTGGATGAAGTGCAGGTCGGACTTGGCCGGGTCGGCTCGCACTTCTGGGCTTTCGAAACGCAGGGGGTCGTTCCGGACATCGTGACGGCAGGCAAGCCGATGGGCAACGGACATCCGCTGGCAGCAGTGATTACCACGCGCGAGATCGCGGCCTCGTTCAATAACGGGATGGAGTACTTCAATACATTTGGAGGGAATGCGGTGTCGTGCGCCATCGGGCTCGCGGTGCTCGATGTCATCCACGACGAAGGCTTGCAGGAGCGCGCGCTGCGCATCGGCGGACACTTGAGGCAGGGCTTCGAGGAACTCAAGAAGAAACACCCTGCCGTCGGCGATATTCGCGGCCTAGGCCTGTTTCTGGGGATCGAGCTTGCGACTGCACAGCAGGCCTCATATGTTGCCGAGCGCATGAAAGATCACGACATCCTCATGACGACGGAAGGTCCGTTGCACAACGTGGTCAAGATGAAGCCGCCGCTGGTGATCGCCGAATCCGACGCCGATCGAGTGATCTCCGTGCTCGACAAAGTTCTGGCCGAGGATTACGAATGACGCGTGCACGCGTACTTGCCCTTCGCGGCATGCTGATCACCGCGCCAGCCTGCGGCATCTCCAAATTCTGGGGAACGTTGTGGCTGCGGGAGCATGGAGCGGGCTCGTTCTACGTCATGTTCTGGATCTTCGCCGCATTTTTTGTCTGGCCGAGGCAATCGGCGGTGAAATCCATTGCGATCAGCGTGTTTTTGGGAACCTGCTTCCTCGAATTCCTGCAGCTCTGGCATCCACCGTTTCTCGAGATGATCCGATCGACTTTCGTGGGCCGCGCGCTGATCGGCACGACCTTTGAGTGGCTGGATTTCCCGCCTTACGCGCTAGGGGCGCTGCTGGGATGGGGATGGATCAGGCTAGTTGGCCCGGGTGCTTCAAGTAGCGATCCACAATCGCGTCCGCTGTCCGATGCGTAAATGCCACCGCGGTGAGTGTCGGATTGAATGCGGGGTTGTAGGGGAACGCCGAGGCGCCCAGAACAAAAAGGTTCGGAACCTTCCAGTGTTGCATCCACGGATTCACGACTGAGCTTTCCGGGGAGCGGCCCATGATCGCACCGCCCTGAATGTGAGTGGACTGATAGCGCGTCGCGTCGTAGTGCCGCAGGGCCGGGAATTGCGTGATCTCGCGGGCGCCCATGGCGCGCGCAACCTCGAGCGCTTTCCCGGTGAGGAAAGCCGCTAATTGGCGATCGTTGTCGCGCCAATCGAGCGTGAGCCTTAAGAGCGGCTTGCCGAAGCAATCCCTGTACGTCGGATCGAGGTCCATGTAGTTGCCGCGATAGGCCAGGTGTTCCCCGCGCATCCCGATGCGTCCGGTGCGGTCGTAGTGGTGGATCGCCGCCTTCTTCCACTCGGCGCCCCATTTCGTTTTCACGCTTTGCGGCACCACTCCAAAGTTGGTGATGGGCTTGAATCCATAACACACCACGGTCAGCGCGCCGCCGCGGACGAAAGGCAATCCGGTGTGGTCGAAGACGTCGCCTTCGAAGTCGCCGATGGCCATTCCAGCCGATCCGGAGCCCATAAAGCGATTGAGCGGCTTCTCGAAAAATATCGTTGCGGCCGGCGTCTGAACCTGATGCGTGAGGCAACGGCCCACGGTTCCGCGCCCGGACTCGGGATCGTACGGTTCCCCGATGTGCGAGAGCAGAAGCAGGCGCGTGTTGTTCAGCGTCCAGGAAGCAAGAAAGACAACGTCGGCGGGCTGGAAGCAATCTTCGCCCGCAGCGTCCTTGTAGATGACGCCGGTGGCGCGTCCGTCTTTATGGACAATCTCCTGCACCCAGCACTGCGTCCGCAGGGTGAAATTTTTGCGCTTATTCAAAACGGGCAGCAGCGTGTTCGATGGCTGCGACTTGGCGCCGATCATGCAGCCGAATCGCTCGCAATATCCGCAGTAGGTGCATCCAGCGCGTGTGACGCCGTCGGGATTTGTATACGCCTGGCTGGTCGTCGCCGCCGGCAGCGGATAGGGATGGTAACCCAGAGATTTCGCGCCGTCGCGAAAGAGCGCGGCGAGGTAGGGAATCTTGGTCGGCGGAGTCGGATACTCGGTGCTGCGCGGACCTTCAAAGATGTTGCCGCCCTCGATCTTCTTTCCCTTGATGTTCCCGGCCTTGCCGGAAATGCCCATCAGCAATTCGGCGCGCGTCCTGCGCTGCGC
>CAZRND010000524.1:0-1447 GCA_964601345.1 uncultured Acidobacteriota bacterium
GTCACGAAGTGGTAGAATACGCGGCGTTCTTTCATCTGGTAATGCTGGGGCGAAGGTCTCAGATCGTAGACCATGCGGCGAGGGATGAACGGCGTCGCGGTGATCTCCGAATGCGGATGGGGAAACTCCTCGCCCGCCACGCGCCCGCGATTGCGATAAGCCGTGATGTACCGGAAGCGCTTGTCTTTCTTCAAGTCGGAGATGCGTTGCGCGTAGGCGCGCAGTACGTTTTCCACGTCGTGGTCGGACGCCGTCAACGGGTCGCGGTCGTGCGCCGAGCTCTCCACCACCACTTCGTGCGCCCCCAGCGTGCGCATGCGGTCGTAGATACCTTCGGCGGCGCGGTCTTCCTCGCCCTCGATGTGATAGATGGGACTCGGATGCGGGAACACGCGCGTGTCCCCGGCGCTGAAAAGAAGATGCCCCGTAACGATCGAGGCGGCTGTCCCCGGGCACAAGGGACAACCGCTGGACTGGTCTGCGACGCTTTCCTCGGCGTCGCCCACCAGCATCCAGCTCAAAGTGATGGGATCCTTTCGCAATTCCATGAGAGAGGTACTTTACCAGACCCGTTGTCGCGGATGGAACAAGCAGTTTTTTCCCGGTGTCCTTTGTGATACAAATAGTTCAGGCGAAATAATAGCGAATGTCACTGCCGATCACTTCCGTAGAGTCAGGATTGCTGCACGCGGCGGTGCGCGAACTCGAGCGCCGCGCCTCCGATAACGAATGCCTGACCGCCGCGCGCTACTTCCCGCCGCGAGAGGCGCGCTACGCGAATTTCCCAGTGTGGCTCGACAAGGGCCTCGCCGAAGTCTTCACGTCGCGAGGGATGAAGGCGTTGTATACGCATCAGGCGCAGGCCGTTGAACTGGCGCACTACGGGCGCAACGTGGTGGTGGCCACGCCCACGGCCAGCGGGAAAACCCTCTGCTACAACCTTCCCGTACTCGACACGATCCTCGGGAATCCCGGAATGCGGGCGCTGTACCTGCATCCCACCAAGGCGCTTTCGCGCGATCAGATGGGAGAGCTCGACGGCGTGATCGAAGCGCTCGGCAGCGATGCGCCGGCGATCAAGAGCTTCGTCTACGACGGCGACACGCCGCAGGACGCCCGCAAAGCGATCCGCGCGCAAGCCAACATCGTGCTGACGAATCCGGACATGCTGCACTCCGGCATCCTGCCGCACCACACCAAGTGGGCCAAGCTCTTTCAGAATCTGAAATACGTGGTGCTCGACGAGCTGCACACTTATCGCGGGGCTTTCGGAAGTCACGTCTGCAATCTTTTCCGGCGACTGAAGCGGGTCGCAGCTTTCTACGGATCACGCCCGAGGTTCATTTGCACCTCGGCGACCATCGCGAATCCCGGCGAGTTGGCGCGCGCGCTTCCTGAAGAGGATGTTGAGGGGTGCGGGGAAAACCGCACCCCCGCGGGTGAGAAG
>CAZRND010000524.1:1457-3107 GCA_964601345.1 uncultured Acidobacteriota bacterium
CAACCCTCCAGTGGTGAACCGCCAGTTGGGCATCCGCCGCAGCTACGTGAGCGAAACGCGGCAGGTGGCCATCAACTTTCTGGCGCGCGGTCTGCAAACCATCGTCTTTGCCAATAGCCGGCTGATCACGGAGATTCTCGTTACCTATCTCAAGGACGCTTGTCAGAAGGCGCCGCACGCGACGTTTGGGCGTGGTGGATCGGAAATCGAGGTCTGGCACGAGAAGGGCGGCTGGGATCCCGCCATGGTTCGGGGTTACCGCGGCGGTTACTTGCCGGAGGAACGGCGCGCCATCGAGAAAGCGCTTCGCGACGGCCACGTCCGCGTGGTGGTCTCCACCAATGCGCTTGAGCTCGGTATCGACATCGGCAGTCTCGACGTCGCGCTGCTCGCGGGATATCCGGGAACGATCGCATCCACCTGGCAGCGCGCCGGACGCGCCGGGCGGCGCAGCGGAACGTCGGCCGCGGTGCTGGTGGCATCGAGCGCGCCGCCCGATCCGTTCCAGGTGCAGAATCCCGATTACTTCTTTGGGCCATCCGCGGAAAACGCCTATGTCAATGCCGACAATCCGGAGATCCTCACGAATCATTTGAAGTGCGCGGCCTTCGAATTGCCTCTGCGTCCCGAGGGCGCGGGAGCGGACAAGTTTGGCGGCGCGAACCTGCCCGAGCTCTGCCGGTTCCTTGAGGAAACCGGATACCTGCATCCTTCCGGCGGCGCTTATCACTGGACGAACGAGGCCTATCCGGCCGACGCCATTAGCATGCGGGCTGTCTCTTCGGACAACTTCGTCATCGTCGATACGACGGGCGAGCCGCGCGTGATCGGCGAAGTGGATTTCCCGAGCGCGCTCACCACCGTGCACGAAAAGGCCATCTACATTCACGAGGGGCGCCAGCATCACGTCGAGCGCTTCGATTACGCCGAGCGCAAGGCTTACGTCAAGCAGGTGGACGTCGATTACTTCACCGACGCGATCTCCTACAGCAAGGTGAAGATCATCGAGGAATTCGCGCGCGCCGCGGCCGCGCCAGGCGCCGCGCGCGTCCACGGCGAGATTCAGGTGAACACGCAGGTGGTGGGATTCAAGAAGATCAAGTTCTATACCCTCGAAAACGTCGGCGCGGGCGATCTGCAGCTTCCCGAGCAGGAGATGCACACGACCGCCTACTGGCTGGCCTTCTCACCAGAGTTCATGGCCGCGCTTCCCTTCTCGCCCGTCGAGCGGCAAAACGGCGTGGCCGCGCTGGGGAACGCCTTGCGCAGCATGGCGACGTTGCTCGTCATGTGCGATCGCCGGGACCTCGGTGTGGCCGTCACCGACGCCGGCTTGCCGGATTACGCGCCGAACCTTTATCTATACGACAACGCGCCCGGCGGCATCGGGCTGAGCGAGCCGCTCTACCATCTGCATCACCGCCTGCTCGAGCAGACCGAAAAAATGATTTCGGGCTGCCCGTGCGGCGCGGGGTGCCCGTCCTGCGTCGGGCCGGTGGGCGATACGGGCGAGCGCGGCAAGGACGCGGCCCTGGCGATCCTGGCGAAGCTGAGAGAGGGGCCGGCGTGATCACCGTCCACGATTTCGAAGGGGTCTCCGAGATCACGGCGTCGGGCGCCGCGCCGCTCGGGATCGCCTCGCCCCCCGGC
>CAZRND010000525.1:0-3102 GCA_964601345.1 uncultured Acidobacteriota bacterium
GGCGATGTTCCACGTCGTGGGCGGTTGTTTTTCGGTGAAGCGGATCTTGACGATCGACTTGATGCTCTTGAATCCGTACTTCCACGGTACGACTAGCCGGAGCGGCGCGCCATTCTGATTGGGCAGCGTCTCGCCATAGAGTCCCACCGAGAGCAGTGTAAGCGGATGCATCGCTTCGTCCAGACGCAGGCCTTCGACGTAGGGCAGCGGGAAACCGGCCCAGGCGCCGAGCGGCATCTGCTCCCGATCGTAGTAAGTCTCAAACGCTACGTACTTGGCCTTGGACGTCGGTTCCACCTGTTTGAGCAGCGTGCTCAGCGAATAGCCGATCCACGGGACTACGATGGACCACGCCTCGACGCAGCGATGCCGGTAGACGCGTTCCTCGAGTGGAGCGAGCTTCATGACGCCGTTCAGGTCGAGCGTCTTCGGCTTCAGGACTTCGCCCTCGAGCGTGACGGTCCACGGCGAAGTTCGAAAGTTCTTGGCTTCCGTAGCGGGCTGGTCTTTGCGCGTGCCGAATTCGTAGTAGTTGTTATACGTGGTGACTACGTTGTAAGGCGTTTGCGCTTCGTCGACCCGGAAGGGGCTTTTGACCAGCGGAGCGATCTTCGTCCCAGCCCAGGCCGTCGATTTCCACAGCGCCAGGCCCGCCGCTCCAGCAGAAAGAAACCGCCGCCGGTTCAAATAGACGCTCTTGGGGGTCACTTGCGAGTATCGCGGCATCAGAAAGCCTTCCTTCCTCAACTACGTATAGTGTATCAGCCGCTCGCCGGCACGCACTACTTGTGCAAGCCCGGCCAGTTCTTGACCCCTGCCTCGATGCGCTGGAGCGTGTCCACTTCCCACTTCTTTTGAATATCTTTGTTGTAGTTCAGGTACAGCTTGCCATCCACGATCTTCCAGGCTTCGGGCTCCGTGTCCGCCGTGTAGTTCTTGCTTACCGCCCAGGCGCAGTAGCCTCCAAACTGAGGAGCATACTTGGCCGGATCGGCCTTGAACAGTTCGCGGTTTGCTTCACTCGAAAACTGCCAGGTCGCGCCGTTCCAGACGTGGACGAATGAAGATAGTCCCTTCACCGGCCGGCCTTCCGTAAAGTAGGCGACCGCATCGTAGCCCTTGATGGCCAGACCGTCCTTCTTGTTGACCGGCTCGACGAGCTTCTCTGAAGCAAGGACAAAGAATGCCAAAAAGACTGCTAGAGTGATTTTCATGCCTCGGTAATCCACCGGGCCGGCCTGTTTATTCCCGGGAATATTTCTGCCGGCTGGCGGGCTCTCCGGGTGCAACTCGAACAGGGGAGCCAAAACGTGACAGGTCTCGAAGGGAAGAAGGTACTCATTACCGGCGCCAAGGGCGGACTCGGGACGTTTGTCACCGAGGCGTTCCTCAAAGCCGGCGCCAGTGTGGCGGGTGTGTCACGATCCATCAAGGACTCGGACTTCCCCCATCCCAAGTTCACGGCGATTCAGGCGGAACTGTCCAACGGCGAAAGCGCGATGGCGATGATCGCGGCCGCGATCGCCCGGTTTGGACGGCTCGACGCGCTGGTCCATCTGATGGGCGGATACGCGGGTGGAGCCGCCGTCGCCGACACGGACGATGCAACCTTGGCGAAGATGCTGGACATGAATTTCACGGCAGCCTTCTTCGCGATCCGCGCGGCGCTGCCGAAACTGAGCTCGCCGGGACGAATCTTGGCCGTCGGGAGCATGGCGGCGATCCAGCCGTCGCCGACAGCCGGGGCGTACGCGGCGTCGAAAGCTGCGCTGGTTTCGCTGATCGGCACGGTGGCAGCCGAGAATTTTCACCGCGGCATCACCGCCAACGCCATCCTGCCCGGCACGATCGACACGCCGGCCAATCGCGCGGCCATGCCCGGCGCGGACACGTCGAAGTGGGTGCCGCCGCTGAAGCTTGCGGAGCTGTTGCTCTTTCTTGCGTCCGACGCTGCGTCGCACATCAACGGCACGGCGATTCCGGTACACGGAGGTTAGACCGTGCTCGTCGCCGTCTTGCTCATCGATTTTCTGGAAGCGTACGCTGCTCTCGGCGGACTCTTCGCGATCGCATTTGTGAGCAAAGGCGTTGTGACCGTGGATGCCGGAGCGCGCGACGCTGGAATCGCGTTCCGCCTCATCATCCTTCCGGGAGTAGTGGCGCTCTGGCCCGTCCTGTTGCGGCAATGGATTCGCGGCCGGAACGGCGGTCTCGAATGACCCGGCCCATGCGTCGCGCGCACTTTCATATCTGGATCGCCCTGGCCATCGTGCTGCCGGCGCTGTTTGTCGCAGCGCTCGCGGTGAGACCGTGAGCGCGCAGTACCAAGCCGTCAGTTGGAATCCGCAGAAGCGCGCCTATGACGTTGTGGTTGCCTCGGGTATCGCCCTCTACTTGGGATGTTTCCTCGGTTTGGGTGCCGTCCTACATCCGAACGCCACCGCTGAGACCCTGGTGATTCGCGCCTTCGGCACGCTCGCGATGCTGTTACTGCATGTGATCCTGGCGATTGGTCCGCTCTGTCGGCTGGACGCGCGATTCCTGCCGTTGCTCTACAACCGGCGCCACCTCGGCGTCACCATGTTTCTGGCCGCCGCTGTGCACGGCGTTTTCTCCCTCGTGCAGTTCCACGCCCTAGGTTACGTATCGCCGCTGTTGAGCCTCTTCACCAGCAATATGCGCTTCGACAGCCTTTCGCAATTTCCGTTTCAGTTGCTGGGATTCCTCGCGCTGCTCATTCTCTTTCTCATGGCCGCAACGAGCCACGATTTCTGGCTCCACAACCTGCAGCCGTATTTCTGGAAGCGCCTGCACATGATGGTTTACGTCGCCTACGCGCTGCTGGCCGGGCACGTAGCGCTTGGCGCACTGCAATCGGAGACCAGCGCGAGCCTGGCCGCGATCGCGGGTGCGGGAATGATTGTCGTCGCTTCCCTGCACCTGGCAGCGGCGTGGAAAGAGCGCCGCCTGGACCTCGAACGCCTCCGGGCCGCCGCTGACGGCTACATCGAGGCGTGCGCGTTTGAAGAGATTCCCGAAAAGTGCGCGCGCGTGATCTCCGCCGCCGGCGAACGGATCGCCATTTTCCGCAAGGACGGCGCG
>CAZRND010000526.1:0-3096 GCA_964601345.1 uncultured Acidobacteriota bacterium
AGTCCCGGCCGGGGGATTGTCAATGCGGAACACAAAGGGGGTGGACTGTTCTTTCGGCGCCAGCCCGCTGCCGACAAAGGTCACGGCCGTCGTCTGCCCCTCCGGCGTGGTCGCACTCGCCTGGCGGACTCGCCCGGCGTTCTCGGCTATCGAGGGATCCGGAGCCGACGCCTCGATCCAGAGCTTCTCCGGGCTTACGATGGTGAACACGGCCTCGCCCGGATGGACGATGCGCCCGGGCCGGCGCCCTCCGCAGCCGACCAGGGCCGCCTTCAAGCGCTCTTTACCCGGGCCGCGAACCAGCTCAGGTTGGAGGACCGTTAGGGTTGCCCCGGCCGCTCCGGCCAGGAGGGTGCGTCGGGAGATATTTGTCATAGCAGGACTCCTTGGGCGTAGCATAGCACCATGGGAATCCAAAAGGCGATTTTGATTTCGATGTTGCCGAAGACCATGACCTACGCCGACCGGTTCAAGCTGGCGCGCGACGTAGGCTTCGAGTTGGTGGAAGCCCAAACGATCGCCGATCCGCAGGAAGCGGAAGAGATCCGGCGGGCTGCCGAGGGAGCGAAGGTCCGCATTCATTCGGTGATGAACATGGACCACTGGCGCTTTCCGCTCTCGGCCGCCGAACCCGACGTAGTGGAGAAAAGCCTCGCCGGGATGCGGACTTCGTTGAGCAACGCCAAACTCTGGGGAGCGGGAACGGTCCTGTTGGTGCCGGCTGTGGTGAATCCGCAAACCACGTACCGCGACGCCTGGACTCGTTCGCAAAACCAAATCCGCAAGCTGATTCCGCTGGCCGAGGAATCGAAGGTGATCATCGGCATCGAGGAAGTCTCCAACAAGTTTCTGCTCAGCCCGCTGGAGTTCATCCGTTACGTGGATGAATTCAACAGTCCTTGGATCCGCGCCTACTTCGATTGCGGCAATGTGGTGAGCTACGCGTATCCCGAGGACTGGATCCGCACGCTCGGCAAGCGCATCGTGCGCGTCCATCTGAAGGACTACAAGCGGGAGATCTTCAAGTCCATCAACCTCGGCGAGGGGAGCATTGATTGGCCCGCCGTGCGCCAGGCATTCGCGGACGTCGGCTATAACGGTCCCGCCACCGTGGAGCTGCCCGCCGGCGACGAAGCGTATCTGCGCGACATCAGCCAGCGAGTGGACCGCCTGGTGCTGGGGTTATAGCTCTTCGCGATAGGCGACGCGTTTTTTGGTTGCGCGAGGGATCCACCTCTTGCGAGGAACGTCCTTGGCGTGCGGCTCGGTTCCCAGAAAAGTCCGCAACCGTTGGTAAGATGCGTGCCGGACGAGCGCTTCCAGGCCCTGACGGATCGTATCCGTATAGGTCTCAGCCCCGCAGGCGGTTCGCGCCTCCTCAATGAGTTTGGCGTCAATACTGAAGGCCTTCTTCATACGGGCGATTCTACCTACTTGCGTTCCCGATCGAGGCGCAGGAAACGCGCGGCGTTGTTGTACAGGATGTCGCGCTTCTGCTCCGCGGTCAGATACTCGGCGGTATCGATGATGTTGACGGACTGCGCCAGCAGGTTCGGCCACAGCAACTGGTCGGTGCCGTACATCACGCGGTCTTCGAACCCCGCTTCGACGATCCGCTGGATGTAGCGGTTCACTTCTTTGATGGGATAACTCCAGATCAGCCCGGCCACATCCACGTAGACGTGCGAGTTGGCCTGCAGCAGCGTCAGCAGGTTGTCGATCATCGGGTATCCGGCGTGCATGATCCAGAGGCGAAGCTTGGGGTGCTTGGCGAGCAGTCCTTCGAGCAACAGCGGATCGCCCATCGATCCGCGGAATTTCGGCGTCGTGACGTTGGCGCGTCCGGAACCGCCGGTGCCCATGTGGATGCCGACGGGGATGTCCAGTTCCTCAGCGAGCGCGAAATACTCGTCCACGGCCGGATCGCTCGGCGACATGCCCTGATACTGCAGGGCGATCTCGCCCATCACTTGAAATCCGCCGGTGGTGAAGGCTTCGCGCAGGCGCTTGAGTTCCGCGTCCTTCTTGGGTCCGCTGAGCGCGGAGGCATCGAAGCTGGTGCCGCGAATCACGCGCGCGGGAGCGTCCGCGCGCCACTGGTTGACGGTTTTCTCGTCGCCCATGACCACGGCGGTGACGTTCAGCCGATCATACTCGGCCATCACCTCTTTCTCGTAGGCATCGGGCGTTTTGGCGGGAAGCAACGGGTTGGCGCAGGGCACCGGTTTCCAGCCGAAGTTGGATTCCTTGTCCTTGGGATCGGACGCGAGAAAGGCGGGCGTGTTGGCGCAGGCCGGCTGCCCGCCCATGCGCATCGCGGCGTGAACATGCATGTCGATGATCGGCGGCTTCATCGGCGCGGCATTCTGCGCGGAGAGCAGGCTTGCTGTGACGGAGAGGATTACAGACAGGCGGAAGGAAATCATTGCAGTCACCGCGACCGGCTCTGCCGAATCATCTCTTCCGTCGAAGGAAAGGGTCCTTTGGCCAGGGGCTTGCGCGATTGCCATTGCCGAATCTTCCGATACAAAGCCGCCCGAGCGCGGAGCTCGTCTTGTGTCGGCGGCGAGTCCTTCAGGATGGAGATGGCGCGCTCGCTCAAGGCGTTGTGCAGTTCGTCAGGGATGTTTTTGCGAATATACGTGAACCTTCTTATGCCGCCTCCGCTCGCTGACTCCGGCGTACTCACCACCCATGATCCGCAGGGGTCTTAGGATCGCGCAAGAGTATAGCGTCGATGCAACCTGAGGTCACACTCGCCGATTGGCGCAGGCGCACAACGAGGCGACATAGCATCGGACCGAGCCGGGCTCGTTCCGTGTTGCGGATAACCCGATCTGCACCATTCAAGTACTCGACACGAAACTGTTTTTGTGGACGAGGTGCCCCGATTACGTGATAGTCGCACGGAATGCAAAGATCATAAATGACCTCCCCGTGGTGCTGAATTTGCTCACCAAGGGCGACTCTAAGGCGCTTCTCTATATGACGCACATTCATCTCCTCGTGGGCTATCCGGTTCGATTGCCATTGCGCGTCTGTCATCGGGCGAAAAACCTTCCCCGCCGGGAACCCCTTCGAGAATGCGCTGGTAGC
>CAZRND010000527.1:0-3086 GCA_964601345.1 uncultured Acidobacteriota bacterium
GGCGAGGATCATGCCGACGTGCTTGGCGCGGTGGCCGGTGAGCATCCGAAGAGCAACGAAGTGCATGTCGGCCTCCTGGTATATAAGATGACAGACATCATCTTAACGGTCGCAAAAAAAAGCAAAGTTCGCGTCATGGACAAAACGCTCCGATGTAGTACTCCCGGGCGGAGGCGAGAATCCGGTCGCGCACGGAATCGTCGGCGACGGCGCGGGCGAAGGCCATCGCGCCGGCCATGCCGGAAAAGAGAACGATGAGATTGCGGCTCTTCTCCTGCTCGTTGGCGCCCTTGATGAATGGCAGCATTCTGGCTCTCTGGCGGAGCAGGATGTCCTGAAACTTGAGGCGCACGGGTCGGGAATGGCGCGCAACTTCAGGGGCCAGCGTGGCGGCCGGGCATCCATCCGCCGGATCCTCGCAATGCTGTACGCTCAGATAATTCTCGATGATGGCTTGCAGCTCCGAGCCGGGCTTGGCCTGCGACAAAACCTTGGACACTCGTTCCGCCACTTCTTCTCCCGACCGCTCGATGGCCTCCGCCAGCAGTTCTTCCTTGCTGCCGAAGTGGCGATAGAAGCCGCCATGCGTGAGTTTCAGCTCGCGCATCAGGCGCGCGATTCCGATTCCCGAGGCGCCCTTGCTGCGGAAGCGGCGCGAGGCGGTCTCGACCAGCCGGGCGCGCGTCCTTCGTTTGTGGTCCTTGGTGTAACGCATCCCTATAAGATGATATATATCATCTATCGAACCCATGTCAATAGAGAATTAATAATTCCCCGGCGCGGCCAGTGGTAGGATGGTCACCTTTTAGCGAGGCTATCCTATGTTCGGACCCAAAGGACCTTTTTGTCAGAGCTGCGCGATGCCTTTCGCCACTCGGCACGGCGGCAGCGAGGCGGATGGGCATACCTCCGGCTTTTATTGCAGTCATTGTTACCGGCGCGGGCAGTTCACCAATCCCGACCTTACCGCAGACGACATGATGGAGCTGGTGGAGGCGCGATTGCGAAGCCTCGGTTTTCCCGGCTTCTGGGTCCGCCAGTTCACCCGGCGCATCCCCGCATTGAAACGCTGGCGAGAAGCGGCGCAGACGGCTGCCGCCTAAACCCTCTACTCGTAGCCCTCGGCTATGTCGGAGAAGCTGGCGAACTTGTCGAGGAACGCCATCGGGACCTTGTCGGTGGGGCCGTTGCGCTGCTTGGCGATGATCAGATCGGCGCGGCCCTTCACGTCCTCGGGAACCTCGCGGCCGGCCATCTTCAAGTAATACTCCTCGCGATAGAGAAACGCCACCAGATCAGCGTCCTGCTCAAGCGATCCAGAATCGCGAAGGTCGGAAAGCTGCGGGCGATGATCGTTGCCGCGATTCTCCGGGGCGCGGCTGAGTTGTGAGAGCGCCATCACCGGCACTTGCAACTCCTTGCCGAGGCTCTTGAGTCCGCGCGAGAGCGCCGATACTTCCTGGTTGCGATTCTCGGCCTTGGGCGCGGCCATCAGTTGCAGGTAGTCGATGACGATCAGCGATAGCCCCTTCTCGGCTTTCAGGCGGCGCGCCTTGGCGCGCATCTCGTAGAGATTCAGACCCGCGGTGTCGTCGATGAAGATCGGCGCGGCGGCCAGGCGTCCCATGGAGTCGGCGATGCGGTGCAGCTCGTCTTTGCTGAGGAAGCCGGAGCGGTACTTGTGCGCATCCACGCCCGCTTCGGAACAGAGCATGCGGATGAGCAACGCCTCCTTGGTCATTTCCAGGCTGAAGATGCCGACGGTATGTCCCTTCACCGCTGCCTTGCGCGCGACATCGAGCGCCCACGCGGTCTTTCCCATGCTCGGCCGCGCCGCGAGCAAAATCAGGTCCGCCGGCTGCAATCCGCAGGTGAGATCGTCGAAGCGGCGGAATCCGGTCTCGAGTCCCGTGATGCGCTTGCCGCGTTGCAGCAAGTCGTCCATCGAGGAGTAGGTTTGCCGGAAGATCTCGCCGAGCGGCATCAGGCCGGCGCGGATCCGATCTTCGCCAACCGCGAGAATGGCGGCTTCGGCGCGATCGAGCAGGCCCGCAACGCCGTCGGAGCTCGTGCCGGTCTCGCCGCCGCCACCGCCGCCCTCGAGCGCCTGCTGCAGGATGCTGTTCGCCGCGTGGATCAACTGGCGTGCTGTCGCCTTGTCTTTGACGATGCGCGCATAGTGCTCGGCGTTGGCGACGCGGGGTAGTCCGTCGGTGAGCGACGAGAGATAAGCGACGCCGCCGACCGCTTCGAGCTCCTTCGCCTGGATCAGCTCTTCGGTCAGCGTGGTGAAATCCACGGGGCGCGGCGGGTTCCCCTCGACGAGCGAAACCATGTGGAGATAAATCCGCCGGTGGGAATCGACGAAGAAGTCGTCGCCCTTGATGATGGGGGCCGCGACGTTGTACGCGGCGTTGTCCATCAGGATCGCGCCGAGGATCGCTTTTTCGGCGTCCGGGCTCGCCGGAAGGCCGCGATCGATCAACGGATCCATTGTGGGCGCGTTAGGCAAGGAAGTATGCTTGATGAAATCTTGAAACGCGGTCAACTGTTTTTCCATATTTTGCCTAGTGCGCTTTGTCTTCAATCTCTTCGGAGGTTGTGGAAAACCTGTGAGTCCAAGACTCCCCCAAAGTGTGAAGAGTTGTGCCCCACAAGCCATTGTGATTCAGTGAGATACAAGACCTTAACAGTTCTTGCCCACAGAATTTCCACAGATATGCACAGGAGCCCGTTTTTATCGGTACTAGAACGCATGTCGAAAACGCTAGTGCGCTCTGACCCGCAAAAAATGCGACGTTGAAGCGCTTCCCTTCAAGAACACGATAGCACAAAAATGTTCCGGCGGCGCAGAGTTGAGGCGGCTTGCCGGGGCGTGTTACTCTGACCCCTTGGCATGATTGCCCGTTTGCGCGGACGCTTGCTGGAAAAAAAGCCCAACCTGGCGCTTCTGGATGTTCAGGGCGTCGGATACGAGGTGTTCATTCCGGTCTCGACCTACTACCTGCTGCCCGATCCGCCGGGCGAGACGGAGCTTTCCATCTACACGCATGTCCGCGAGGACGTTCTGGCGCTCTACGGCTTTC
>CAZRND010000528.1:0-3076 GCA_964601345.1 uncultured Acidobacteriota bacterium
AAATCTGTCAAGGGAGGGGGCGGAAGGTTTTGGCTTCGGGGGAGCGGAAGGGGCCCGGCCTGGTGGCGCCCCTCCCGCACCCACTTATCTTACTGCTTGATCAATTTGACTCCCTGAGGAGGCTGGTCCGGCGAAGGCCTTGGATCGTTTGCCGGCACAGCTTGCTCCGAGTCCGTCACCTTGGCCAATTCGACCCGACGATTTTGCGCCCTGCCCTCTTGCGTCGCGTTGTCGGCCACCGGCCTGGTCGGCCCGTAGCCCGCCGCGCTCAGCCGTTCGGGTGAAATTCCAAACTTCTCGGTGACGTATCTCCTCACGGCCTCGGCGCGATCTCTCGAGAGACGCAGGTTAAAGTTTTGGGTCCCGACATTGTCCGTATGCCCCCGCACTTCAAGCTTCAATGACGGATCGCTCTTGAGCGCCTCGCCGATCGCGGCAAGCTCAGGCGCCGATGCCGGCTTGATGGTGCTCTTGCCGGAGTCGAAGTACACGCCCCGGAGCGCGACGGACCCCTTCTCCGAAAGGGCCTTGGCCAGAGTGGAGGTCGGTTTCTCCCTCGCTTCTCTCAATGCGGACAGTTGCCGTGCGAGTTCGGCGTTCTCAGCGTCCTTGGCGGCCAATCTGCTCTGCGCATCGCTCAATTGCCCGGACAGATCGGCAGGAATCTGACGCGCGTTCAACTCCGCAATCTGCCGTTGCAACTCGGCTACTTGCGAGGACTGATCCGCAGGAATAGGCCGGGCCTTGAGTTCCGCTATCTGCCGCTGCAGATCGGCCACTTGTGCGGACTGATCCGCGGGGATCGGCCGGCCCTTGAGCTCGGCCAGCTGCCGCTGCAGCTCGGTCACCTGCGCGGACTGATCGGCCGGTATCGGCCGGGCCTTCAGGTCTGCCACCTGCCGCGCCAGTTCGGCGTTCTCTTTTTCCCTGGCCGCGAGCGCGGCCTGCAGTTCGGCATTTTGACCGGACCAGTCCCGGCCTTGATCGCGGATCGGCTTGTAGTCGACCCAGCAGCACGTCCCCGGCTTCTGGCTCGCAAATTCCCTCGCCCCGATGCTCTCGGAAGAGACGGGAGCGCAGCCGGCCGCAACGAACAACATCATGACCGACGCCGCCAGTAATTGCTTCGACATAGCGACCCCTCCTTTGAATGGATTAGCGGATCGATTGATTAATGATGCGACTTCCACCAAGGTTCACAGAGCTTCTCGGGCCCCCGCCTCACCTGACATGGCGAAGAGAAGAGGATGGAGAGCACCCAGCAAAAAATGCCGAGCGCGGCAAATGCTTTGATGGTTTCAACCGTGAGTTCCATGGCGGCCACCCTGAAACGGAAATGAACCCTTCCAGACGAAGGTCTATCAGACAATCGTAGAATCGCGGAATTAGACTTTGGTTGGAGGAAGATCTTTGAAATATGCTGGCTTATGTGCAAAATGTACAATTTGAGACATTAGCTCGGAGACCGCCGCGGAAAAATCCACGCACAGAATCGCGGGGTCCCGATTTCTTGACTAAATTTCCGGCGGAGGTGTAGCTTCACAATCCATGGATGGGAACGCGAAAATCGCGCTGGTCAACATGCCGTTCAGCTCGAGCCGTTACCCGTCCATTCAATTAGGCACGCTGGCCTCGCTGCTGAAAGCGCAGGGGATCGGCGTCAAGACCCATCACCTCTATCTGGATTTCGCCTATCACATCGGCCCTCCCCTGTATGAAGTGCTCTCGGAAAAGCGCGCGCTGCTGGGCGAATGGCTCTTCTCCCATCATTTGTTCCACGACAATCCGAAGAACGCCGAGTACCCGCGCACCTTCAAACCCGTGTTCGAATCGGTCGCGCGCGAGACGGGCTGCCCTCCGGCCTACCTTCAAGACCTCAAGGTCAAAGGCATCCCGCAGTATCTCGCCCGGAAACTGAAGGACATCAACTGGGGCCAATATCAGCTCATCGGCTTCACCTCCACGTTTGATCAGAACATCGCCAGCCTCACGATGGCCAAGATGATCAAGGATGAACATCCCGGCGTGAAGATCGTCTTCGGCGGCGCAAACTTCGACGGCGAGATGGGGCTTGAGCATCTGCGCGCCTGGCCATGGATCGACTACGTGGTGGTCGGCGAAGGCGAAGCCGCGCTGCCCGCGCTCGGGCGGCACGTCCTGGAGGGGCGCGGCGGCGACCTGCCGGCCGGCGTGGCGCACCGGAAGGACGGCGCGGTCACGTTCAAGCCCACCCCGCACCTCTTCACCGAGTTTCAGAAGACCGGCCCGCCCGATTACGACGATTACTTCGAGCTGCTCGACCGGCTCGATCCGCAACGCTCCAAAGGGGTCAACCGCATCCTCTTGTACGAAGCCTCACGCGGCTGCTGGTGGGGCGAGAAGCATCACTGCACCTTCTGCGGGCTCAACGCGCAGAGCATGGAGTTCCGGTCAAAGTCTCCCGCGCAGGTCTTCGAAGAATTCAAGACCCTGTCCAGCCGCTACAACACCACCCGCTTCCGGTTTGTGGACAACATCATCGACATGAAGTACATCGACGAGCTGTTCGGGCGGTTCGCGGCGGAGCGGTACGACCTGGAAATCTTCATCGAGACAAAGAGCAACCTCAGCAAGGGGCAGATCAAGACGCTGGCGCACGGCGGCTTGAAGTCCATGCAGCCCGGCATCGAAAGCCTGAGCCAGAGCCAGCTCACGGAGATGAAGAAGGGCGTCAGCCCGCTGCAGAACCTCCAGACGCTTAAATGGAGCGCGTATTATGACGTCCACGTCTCATGGAACATCCTGCTCGGCTTCCCCGGCGAGACAAACGAGGATTACCGGCGGCAAATCAACCTGATCCGCACGATCCCCCACTACCCGCACCAGGGGATCATGTTTCGCGACATCACCACGCTCCTCAAGGACCCGGTGGGCCTCAAGCTCACCATCGACGACATCGTCAAGCGCTACGCAGGCCAGAAGATCACCAAGGTCGCGGGCATCGAGTCGCGCGGCTTCATCATCGGCGCGCCGGTCGCCTATCGCCTCGGCGCCGGCTTCATCCCGATCCGCAAGAAAGGCAAGCTGCCCGCCGAGA
>CAZRND010000529.1:0-3069 GCA_964601345.1 uncultured Acidobacteriota bacterium
CCACCCAGTCGCCGACCTTGGCATCCATCCAGGTGAGCTGGACGCCGGGCTCGCCCGCCGCCAGCAGGCCGTCCGAATCCATGCGGATGCCGTAGCGCGTGCCGGCCGTGTAGCCCGCGAGGATCGCCTCGATAGCGGCCTGCAATTTCCGGCGGATGTCCCGCGAGGGCTTGGCGATCTGCAGATAATCGTGCGCGGCGACGGCATACCAGAGCGGCGCGTCGACGGAATTGAACTGCGGCTCCTGCCCGCCGTCAGGAAAGAAATTCGGGAGCATACCCTGCGATACCGCGCCCGCCCATTCGAGCAAAATCGAGCCCGCTTCGTGAGCGCGTCCAGTGGCCAGGCAAAGGCCGCGCAGAGAGATGAACGTGTCGCGCCCCCAGTCGGTGAACCAGGGATACCCGGCGACGATCGTTTTCCCTTTGCCCCGTCGCACAACGTAGGCGGACGCGGAACGGTCGAGCCGGGTCTTGAACTTGCGGCGGCGCTTTTTCTCCTCCGCGACGATGGCATCGAACGCCGGCGCGCTCCGCGCCGTGGTGAACACAATGAAAGCTCGCCCTTTGGAGAGATTCCAGTGGAACTCGCCCGGTGCCGCCAGGTCTTCCGTCGCCTCGAGGCCGCGGGCGTGTTCATCGGAATAGAAGAAGTTGCGATACCAGAAAGGATGATGATGGTATTCGCCGTTGGTGATCAGCCTGATCGACGGGACGCCCTCATAGGGCCGCCACGTGAAGCGCGCGCCTTTTCGCTCCGGATCGAACCGGAACGCCGGATTCTCGTGATGCAGCGCGTGATAATCGCGCCCCGAGAGCAAGGGCATCACCGAGAGCTTCACGTCGGGCCGCGCTTCGAGCAAACGCCACGACATCGCGACGGTCGGTTCGCCGTGCAGCGCGAGAACCTGCTGTTCGATTCGCGTGCCGTCGTCTCCGTCTCCCAGACGATAGACCCATCGCGGCCACGGATCGGGCTCGAACGATTCGATGCGTCCAACGGCGTCGGGAAACGTGACGTCCGGACCGTAGGCCTGCGCGGAGATGGCGAACCGTCCCGCGGGCGTCTCGACCGCCGCTTCGATGCCGTTCACCAGGACGAAGCGTCCCGTCGGCGGCGTGACCGCGGCGAGCAGCAGGGCATGGTAGCGGCGCGTGCGAATCCCGGAAACGGTTCCCGAAGCGAATCCGCCCAACCCGTCCGCTTCGAGCCATTCCGCGTGGGGGTTCATACGTGCCATAATACGCCTTCAAATGAAACTCGCCGCCGTCCTTTTGCTGGGTATGACGCTCGCCGCCCAACCCGTCAAGATCGCGCTCGCGGGAGATTCCACGGTCAACGACGAAGGCGGCTGGGGGCCGGGTTTCCGCGCGCAGTTCGATCCCCGCGTCGAGGTCGCGAACTTCGCTCTCAATGGACGCAGCTCAAAGAGCTTTCGCGACGAAGGCGCTTGGGCGCGCGTGCTCGACGCGAAGGGGCGGTACGTGCTGATCCAGTTTGGACATAACGACCAGCCAGGCAAGGGTCCGGAGCGCGAAACCGATCCGGAGACGACGTATCGCGACAACATGGCGCGATACGTGGAGGAGGTCCGCGCCGGCGGCGGAATCCCGGTTCTGGTCACATCGATCGTCCGCCGGAATTTCGATTCCGCGGGGAAGATCAAGCGCGACCAGCTTGTGCATTACGCGGAAGCGGTCCGCAAACTCGCCGCGGCGAAGAATGTCCTGCTGATCGACCTATATGAGTTGACTCTTGCGCAGGCCGAAAAGCTTGGGCCCGCCGGAAGCGAGGCTCTGGGACCGAGAGCGGCCGACGGCAAGCTCGATACGACACACCTCGCGCCGCTGGGCCAAAAAGAAATCGGCGCGATGGCGGCACGCGAATTTCTCCGCGTCGCACCCGAAATGAAACCTTATCTAAACGACAGGAAATCACCATGAAGACTCACCGCAGAGGATTTTTGGCTGCCGCCGGAGCAACAGTTGTTGCCTCCACGTTGGCTCCGACCTTGAATGCCCAGCGCGGAGCGAATCGTTCCATGTCCGGCGTCGTACCCATCACCGATGACGAACGCCAGGCGCGCATGGAAAGAGCGCGCAAGCTGATGGCGGAAAATCATATCGCCGCTATCTTTCTCGAGCCCGGATCGAGCATGTACTACTACACCGGCGTCCGCTGGGGTTTGAGCGAGCGTATGTTCGGCATGGTGCTCCCGGCCAAGGGCGAGATCGCCTACGTCGTACCCGGATTCGAAGAGGCCCGCGCTCGCGAGCTGATCCGCTTCGGCAAGGACGTCCGCGTCTGGCAGGAGGACGAAAGTCCCGGCGCAGTAGTCGTGCAAGCGCTGAAGGATCGCGGCATCTCGACCGGCCGCGTCGGAATCGAAGAGCGCGTACGCTTCTTCCTCTACGACGGCATTCGCAAGGCTGCGCCGGCAATCGAGTATGTGATCGCCGATCCGGTAACCGCCGGCTGCCGCATGATCAAGTCTGCCGCGGAGATCGCGCTGCTGCAGAAAGCCAACGACATCACCATCGAAGCGTTCAAGGTCGGGCTGGGCGCGCTGAAAGAGGGCATGACGCAGCAAGAACTCGGCGCGGCCATCGCAGCAGGTTTCCGCCAGCAGGGCGCATCCGGCAGCGCCATGGTGGGGCTCGGCAAGTACAGCGCGTTCCCGCACGGCAGCATCGAGCCGCAGAAACTGCGTGAAGGCGATATCGTGCTCATCGACGGCGGATGCAGCATCGAGGGCTATCAGTCTGACATCACGCGCACCACGGTCTTCGGCAAGCCTACCGACAAGCAGCGCAAGATTTGGGACCTCGAGCTGAAGGCTCAAAACGCCGCATTCGCGGCGGCGCAGGTCGGCGCGACGTGCGAGTCGGTGGACGCCGCGGCGCGCAAGGTGATCACCGATGCGGGCCTCGGCCCTGGATACAGAGTGCCGGGCCTGCCGCATCGCACCGGGCACGGCATCGGTCTCGACGGCCATGAGTGGACCAACTTCGTGAAGGGCAACAAGACGAAGATCGCGCCCGGCATGTGCTTCAGCGACGAGCCGATGAT
>CAZRND010000530.1:0-3064 GCA_964601345.1 uncultured Acidobacteriota bacterium
CCTGGACGGCGATCACTTCGTCGTCAACGGCCAGAAGGTCTGGACCAGCTATGGATGGGTCGCCGACTGGTGCGCGCTCGTGGTGCGGTCCGAAGCGGGATCTGAGAAGCACAAGGGCCTGAGCTACCTGCTCGTGGACATGCACTCGCCGGGCGTGGACGTGCGGCCGCTGCGCCAGATGACCGGGGAGACCGAGTTCAACGAGGTCTTCTTCCAGGACGTGCGCGTGCCCGTCGCAAACGTACTCGGCAAGATCGGCGACGGCTGGAACGTGGCGCTCGGCACGCTGATGCACGAACGCGCCACGCTCGGCGCGGGACTGCACATCATCTACAAACGCTGGTTCGACCGCCTGGTGGAGCTTTCGCACACGCTCCTGCGCGACGGGCGGCCCGCGGCGGAGGATCCTGTGATCCGCCAGAAGCTGGCGCAGCAATACGCCGAGATCGAAGTGATGCGGCTGAACCAGATGCGCATCATCAGCCGCATTAGCCAGGGCGGCACGCCGGGAGCGGAAGGTTCGATCCAAAAGCTGATGTGGAGCGAGCTCAACCAGCGTCTGCAGCAGGTCGCGATGGAGTTGCTCGGACCGTACGGTCAGCTCTCGAAGGGCGCGCCGGGCGCCATCGACGAGGGCCAGTGGGCTTATTCCTTCCTGCGCACGCGCGGCAACACTATCGAGGCGGGCACCTCCGAGGTGCAGCGGAACATCATCGGGCACTTCGTGCTCGGCTTGCCCAAGAGTTACTGATGCTCTTCGGACTCTCAGAGACGCAGCAACTCCTCAAGAACTCGGCGCGCGAGTTCTTCCGCGCCGAGTGTCCGCCCGAGGAAGTCCGCCGCCTGATGGAGACCGAGACGGCGCACAGTCCGGCGCTGTGGGCGAAGATGGCGGAGCAGGGCTGGACCGGGTTGCTCTTCGACGAGGAATACGGCGGGCTAGGCCTGGGAGTGGTGGAACTCGCCGCGGCCTGCGAAGAGATGGGCATGGCGCTCGTGCCCGGTCCGTTTCTTTCCACCGTGGCGCTCGCGGGTGTAGCGATTGCCGCGGCCGCCGGCGACGAGCTGAAGAAAAAATATCTCGCGCCGATTTGCGCCGGCAAGGCGCAATCGACGCTGGCGCTGCTTGATGATCGCGCCGAGTGGAATCCGGACGCCGCATGCCAAACCGCCACGGATGGGAAGACGATCACCGGACGCAAGCTGTTCGTCAGCGATGCCGATCAGGCCGCCTTCCTGGTTTGCGTGGCGCGCTTGCAGAACAATCTCGCGCTTGTGGCGGTCGATCGCCAGGCGGCGGGACTGACGGTGACGCCTCAGCCGGCGCTCGATTCCACTCGCAAGCTCTACGAAGTGACCTTTGCGAAGACGCCGGTCGAAGTTCTCTCGACGGGCGCGCGCGCTCGCGCCGCGATCGCCCGCGCGCTCGATACGGCGACGGCGGCGCTCGCCGCCGAAATGACCGGCGGCATGCAGCGGCTGCTCGACCTGACGGTCGCGTATGCCAAGACGCGGAGGCAGTTCGGCCGGCCGATCGGACAATTCCAGGCCGTGCAGCACATGTGCGCCGACATGCTGATCCTGACGGAGGGCTCGCGCTCAGCGGCGTACTACGCTGCGTGGGCGCTCAACGAGCGGGCGCCGGAGGCGTCCGTGGCCGTGAGCGTAGCGAAGTCCTATGCGAGCGACGCCTACCGGGAAGTGGGAAACCGCGCGATCCAGGTGCATGGCGGGATGGGCTTCACCTGGGAGAACGACATTCATCTTTACTACCGCCGCGCCAAAGCTTCGGAGATCGCCTTCGGCGACGCCGCATTTCACCGCGAGCGCATCGCCAAGCAAGTGATCGACAAGCGCGGCGACTAGAGCGGCTTCCAGTCCAGGCTGAGCTTCCGCTGGTGAAGGGCGCAATCACGCAGATAAAGATTGATAAGGGTCTGGTAGGGGATTCCGATTGTTTGCGCCACTCCCCTGAAGTACCCAATCGTCGGCTTATCAATCCGAATCGTAATCTGCTTCTTCAGAAGCTTCGCGTACGGGTTCCTGCGGCCTTTCGAGAAATCGTATTCTTTTCTCATTGCTTCCATCTCTCCCAGTAGTTGTCGCGTTCAGTGGGCGTAGCCTTGCGCGCGCTGATGATCCGAATCGTCGTTTCGTCCTCGCGCAGGCAATGAGAAACGACGACGACCCTGGCGGTTAGAGACAGCCCAATCAGAAGGAACCGTTGTTCGTCATCGGAGTGGTCCGGATCGTCCAGCAAGATCGCGCACTCGTCGAAGAACACAGCCTGCGCATCCTCGAACGAGACCCCGTGCGCGCGCTCGTTCCGGCGAGCCTTCCGCGGATCCCACGTGAAGCGCAAGGCGTTCACACTACATTGTAACTACGTCGTGGATAAGTTGCAACTAGCCCTTGCCGGAAGACGCCACTTTCCCCTTGCCTGGCACGGAGCCCGGCGAAGGCGGGACAGGGACCGGCGCTTCCGGGGCTGCGCCGTTCACCGGCAGGCCCAGCGATTCGCGGAGTTCCTTGTCGAGCTTGGTCCGGATATCGGCGTTTTCACGCAGGAACTGGCGGGCGTTGTCGCGCCCCTGGCCGATGCGTTCCCCATGGAACGAGAACCACGATCCCGACTTCTCGATCATGTTCTTCTCGACGCCGAGGTCGATCAGCTCGCCCTCGCGCGAGATGCCTTCGCCGTAGAGGATGTCGAACTCGGCTTCGCGGAAAGGGGACGCCACTTTGTTCTTCACCACCTTGGCGCGCGTCCGGTTGCCGATCACCGTCTCGCCGTCCTTGATGGCGCCGATCCGGCGAATGTCCACGCGCACCGAGGAATAGAATTTGAGGGCGCGGCCGCCGGTCGTTGTCTCCGGATTTCCGAACATGACGCCGATTTTCTCGCGAATTTGGTTAATAAATATCAAGCACGTTCGCGATTTCGACACAATGCCCGTCAATTTTCGCAGCGCCTGCGACATCAGGCGCGCCTGCAGGCCCATGGTCGGCTCGCCCATCTCGCCCTCGAGCTCGGCCTTGGGCGTGAGCGCCGCGACCGAGTCGA
>CAZRND010000531.1:0-3055 GCA_964601345.1 uncultured Acidobacteriota bacterium
CGATGTGAGGCTGGGGCGAGCTCTGAGATCACATCGATTTTCGATGTGAGGCTGGACCGGAATCTTAGATCACATTGATTTTCGATGTAAAGATGGGGGAAGCTGTGGGCGGAACGGGGGGGCGAGCACCCACGCGTATTACAGGAAAGGTCAGCCGCATCCTTCATGACGGCAAAACGATCTTCCGTGGCCTTCCCCAGGGGTTCGAAGCCACGCGTTATCACTCGCTGACCGTTTTTCCGGAAACCGTGCCGAAGGAACTCGAAGTATCCGCGCAGTCGCCCGAGGGCGTCATCATGGGCCTGCGACATCGCCGGTACAAGATGGAAGGAGTGCAGTTCCACCCCGAGTCCATCCTCACCAAGCCCGGCAAGCAACTGCTAAAGAACTTTTTGGAGCTGTAAGAGTTTCTCGCGCGCCTTCCCCGAATCGATCGATTCGCGAGCCATGGCCACGCCGGCCTTCCAGTCGGCGGCGCGTCCCGCAGCCACGAGCGCCGCGCCCGCGTTGGCAAGCACGATGTCGCGGCGGGGTCCCGCCCTTCCGTCGAGGATCTCGCGCAACAGGCGGGCGTTGTCCTCGGCACCGCCGCCCGCCAGATCGGCGAGCGTCGCGCGCGGCAAACCAAAATCCTCCGGCTGCACAACGTAGGTTTCTACCTTGCCGTCGCGCACTTCGGCGACGAAGGTATCCGCCGTGGTCGAGATTTCGTCCAGCCCGTCGCGCCCGTGAACCACAAAGCCGCGCTTCAATCCCAGCTCGCGCAGCGCCTCGGCCAGGAATTGAGCCTCGCGCTCGCCATAGACGCCGGACACTTGCGCAGTCGCTCTCAAGGGATTGGTGAGAGGGCCAAGCAGGTTGAAAGCCGTGCGAAAGCGCAGCTCGCGGCGCGCGGGACCGGCGTGCTTCGTCGCCGCGTGCACGGCCGGAGCGAAGACGAAGACAATGCCCACCTGATCCAGAACCTCGGACATGCGCGCGGGAGCGAGAGCCAGGCTGACTCCCAATTTGTCCATCACGTCGGCGCTCCCACAGGAACCGGTCGCAGACCGGTTCCCGTGTTTGGCGACGCGGACTCCGGCTCCGGCCGTCACGAAGGCTGCCACGGTGGAAATATTGAAGGTGCCGAGCGCGTCGCCGCCCGTTCCGCAAGTATCCACCAGATCGCCCGGCTTAGCGTGCCCCACATCGGCGGCCTGGCTGCGCATGGCCTGCGCGAATCCGACCAGCTCTTCGACCGTCTCGCGATGCATGGTTAGCGCCGTAAGGAACGACGCGATCAAAATATCGGACGCCTGCCCGGCGAGGATCTCTTGCATCGCCGCGCGCGCTTCGTCGCGTGTCAGCGGCGCGCCCCAGCGAACGAGCTTATGCACGGAATCGAATAAAGCGCCCATGTTATAGTGGAAGATTCTACCATCATGAAAATCCATGAGTATCAGGCCAAGGAAATCCTAAGGAAGTACGGAGTCCCCACGCCGCGCGGCGAGGTCGCCGATTCTGCGGACGATGCCGCGGAAATCGCCGGGCGCCTCGGCGGGCGCGTGGTCATCAAGGCGCAGATTCACGCCGGCGGCCGCGGCAAAGGCGGCGGCGTCAAGCTCGCGTCCGGACCCGAGGAGGCGCGCAAGATCGCCGGCCAGATTCTCGGCATGACGCTCGTTACGCATCAGACCGGTCCCGAAGGCCGGCGCGTGAACCGCGTGCTGGTGGAAGAAACGCTCCCCATCGAGAGGGAATTGTACGCGGGCCTGGTGATCGACCGCATCCAGGGACTGCCCGTTTTCATGGCCAGCTCCGAGGGCGGCATGGAAATCGAGGAAGTAGCCGCCCGCACGCCCGAGCGGATCCTGAAAGAAGCGATCCAGCCGGGGCTCGGCCTCGAGCCGTATCAGGCGCGGCGTCTGGCTTTCGGGCTGAAGCTGCCCAACCCGGCGATCTCGCCCGCGGTGAAAGCGATGACCGCTCTGGCGCGGGCCTTCGAGGCGTCCGACGCATCGCTCGCGGAAATCAATCCGCTGGTGCTCACTACCGATCAACGCGTCATCGCGCTCGACGCAAAGATGTCGTTCGACGACAACGCGCTCTCCCGCCACACCGACTATGCCGGATTGCGCGACTTGAACGAGGAGGAGCCGCTTGAAATCGAAGCCGGCCGCCACAATCTGAATTACATCAAGCTCGACGGTACGGTCGGCTGCATGGTGAACGGCGCGGGACTCGCCATGGCCACCATGGACATCATCAAGTACGCCGGTGGCAGTCCCGCGAACTTCCTCGACGTCGGCGGCGGCGCCAACGCCGAGCAGGTCAAGAACGCCTTCCGCATCCTGCTCTCGGACGCCAACGTGAAGGCCGTGCTGATCAACATCTTCGGCGGCATTCTGCGCTGCGACGTTCTCGCTA
The DNA here is from genome assembly GCA_964601345.1 of uncultured Acidobacteriota bacterium. Classification (GTDB taxonomy): domain Bacteria; phylum Acidobacteriota; class Terriglobia; order JAJPHL01; family JAJPHL01; genus CAZRND01. The sequence continues at coordinate 2,407 of CAZRND010000531.1, forward strand.
AGGGCGTGGTCGAAGCGGTGCGCGCTCTCGAAGTCAAGGTTCCCGTGGTCGTGCGCATGGAAGGGACGAACGTCGAACAGGGCCGCGAGATTCTGCAATCCTCGGGGTTGAGCTTCACGGTGGCCACGACGATGAAGGACGCCGCCGAGAAAGTCGTGAGGCTGGCGCAATGAGCGTATTGGTCAACGAAAAAACCCGCGTGCTGGTGCAAGGTTTCACCGGGAAGGAAGGAACATTCCACGCCCAGCAAGCCATCGCCTACGGAACCAAGGTCGTCGGCGGAGTTACGCCCGGCAAGGCCGGGACGCTGCACGAAGGTCTGCCGGTATTCAACAGCGTCGCCGACGCCGTCGCGGCGGTCGCTCCGGACGCCACCGTAATCTTCGTCCCGCCGCCCTTTGCCGCCGACGCCATCATGGAAGCGGCCGACTCCGGCATTCCTCTGATCGTATGCATCACCGAGGGGATTCCGACGCTGGATATGGTGAAGGCCCACCATTTTCTGAAAGGCAAATCGTCGCGCCTGATCGGTCCGAATTGTCCCGGCATTATTTCGCCCGGAAAGTGTAAAATCGGCATCATGCCGGCGCATATTCACAAGCCCGGACGCGTTGGCGTCGTGTCGCGCAGCGGCACTCTGACCTACGAA
>CAZRND010000532.1:0-3043 GCA_964601345.1 uncultured Acidobacteriota bacterium
GTTGGGTGAGAGCGGAGGCGGGGGTCGCGTGTCCGGGGGTGCGTAAGGCTAGGGTGGCATCGCGCCAGATTTCTAGACGGGGACCCCGGACGCCGGGCGTGTAGCCACGTCTCAGATGATGTTTCGTCGGGGATGGTTTGGTGGGAACGACGGAGGCTTTCCCCGCCGGCGATGAGGAATGATATTCGAGTGCGTCTTCTTTTTTGATGATCATGGGATCAGGGCTTCCATCGTGACACAACTTGCGCCTGTTAGAACAGGCGATCTACAGGCTCGCCGGCGTGCGAAGTCCCGCGTTCGCCGCTGCCGTTCTAACGGCTTGCAGCCAGTATCCACAAGCTCTAGAAACATCGTGGAACAGGGAACGTTCTCGCTAAACCTTACCTAACTTCATTCTATCACCGAGGGCTGGGAGGTAAGGGGGGGCCCGCCTGCAAGCCAAAGAATCCATGGCGGATCGAGATATATGACGAAAAGCGTCAATTGCGAAAATTTTCCGAAGTCCAAGATTCGAGACCACTTCGGCTTGCACTTCCTGAAAATGGAAGAAATGGATTTGGCAGCTAGGACCCCTTCTGCTTCCCTCTACGGTCGGAGTTCCCCAACGACCGCCCTGGACGAGGAGTCGGCGACCGACGGGGATTGGGTCTAGCTCTTCCGTCTGACTGCGGCAATTTCAGCGGCAATCTGCCGAGACGTGAGCCGATGTGTTCCGCTCGCTCGCGCATTAGCACGCAGGCGAGCCAAGGCGGCGGCGAAAGCCAGTTCAACAGGAATCTTCTTGCTCTCACGAATCGCTGGGCTCGCGCTTCGATTCGCTGGTTTTCGGTCTGGTCTTCGGTGCGACATGTCAGAGCCTCTTATCGGTTGGACACTGCCACGAAGCCGGCGGTGCCCAGCAGGCCTTTGTCAAAAGTTACGGTGTGGCGGCATCCCCGGGCGCGGGAGACTTGGCCAATGAGGTAGTCAGCGAAATCGCCCTTCCCGTGCCGGTATTGACGAAGCGCTGCGGCAACCAGGTCTTCCTCCTCGATCACAAATGCGTCTGCGACAAACAAGGTCTCCAGAGCCTCCGCGACCTGTTCCCGGCTCCAGCGCCCTTGCGTCCGGAGCGTCCAAACCGCTTCGCAGAGAACAATCGTCGGGATGAGCACGGGCTCGCCCGCCGCCCGCGCGGACTCCAGAAATCTGACAACCTCTGCGGCCTGGCCGGGATGGTCATGGAGAAGCCCGCGCAACAGGACGTTAGTGTCGGCCCCGATCATCGGGACTTTCGCCCGCGGCGGATCCGTTTGTCCTCAGCGGCGTGAAACCGCTGGATCAAACGATCGATCGCCCGCGGAGTGAGAGGCTTCATGCCCGGCACGTGCAGCATGCCCATGAGCTTTTCGAATGGGACTTTTTTGGGCCGCAGTTGCACGCTGCCGTCGTCGGCAAACTGAAAGTCCACCCGAGTGCCCGCTCTGATTCCCATCCGCTTGCGGACTTCGACCGGAATCGTGACCTGTCCCTTGCTGGTAACGGTCGCCGTAGCCATAAAGCCTCCTTACCTATGGTAAGGCGGATATCCCCTCGCCGTCAATCTTGGGCGAACTCAATCGCGAGTGCGCTCGTGGGCTAGGCGATCGGCCCCACTGACCTTGTGGAACTTCTTGCCGTAAGTCTCCTTTAGACACTTCAGAAAGTCCGGGCGACGGCGCCTGCGCGTGCTGTCACTTGTAGTGGCTTTGACGCGCGAGAAGACCCTGGGAAGAGGATCACCGTGCTCTAAACAGGATTCGACGATCTTGCGGGCAAGACCTTGAGCGATCTGGACCGCTTCAGTGACGCTGCGACCTTCGGCCACCAATCCTTGAACGTCCGGGCTCGTGGCGACGCAAATACCCGGTTCGATGTTGGCGATGTTGAGGCGAATGAAGGCGTCTCCGCCATTGTTCCGCTTAACTTTCGTGCGCGACTTGGCGGCGGCCATTGTTTGTTTCATTTCCGCACGGCGATTATAATCCCGTCATGGAAGTACGGCGACTGTATTCATCGGGAAGGCGAGAGATGAAGGCCCACTACGATTTTTCTAACGCAGAGCGGGGCAAGTTCTATCGGAAAGGGGCAACCCTTCGCCTGCCGATCTACTTGGAGGCTCGGTTGCAGAACCGTCTGGAACGAATTGCCCAGAAAAAAGGCCGGGACCTCGGGCAGATGGTGAGCGACCTTCTGACCAAGGCCATCGCGACCACTCGCTGATCGAGCTCATTCCCTTAAGGCTTGTAATCGTCCAGATTCGGGGAGCAGCAGCCGGGCTGGACGGGCTTGCGGATCATGATTTCCGTGCGCGTCAAATCTTTATCGTAAAGCTGCAGGAGCCAGCGGCCGTCGCGGCCGACGTTCGGCGGCTGCGGCGGCGTGTAGCCGCGAGCGACAACCGTCTTGTACACCTTGTCGATGTCGAGCGTTTCGAGCGCGTAGTGATGAAAGACGCCGAGCTGGCGCGGCGTGGGCGTGTCCTGGCGCACCATATACTCGATCCAGTCGTAGCCGTTCGGCGCCATCAGGGAAATCCACTCGAAGCGGCTGTCCGTCGGCCCGCCCTTCCATTGCGGGCGGAAGCCGAGGACATCGCGATAGAACGCGTCCGCCGCCACCGGATCGACGACGCGAACACCCACGTGCAGCAGATGATCGGAAATGCGCTGGTCCGCCAGATGCTTTCCGGCGTCGCGGCGATGCGCTGAGCCTTCCACGTATTCCACGAACTGCACGGTGTGGCCGTCCGGATCCTTCACCGTAAAACTGCGATTGCCGTTAGCATCGAGCGCGTCGGTCGCGGCCGGCACGCGAATTCCGTTGTTCGCAAGATACTCGCGCAGCTTCCTGGCGTCGGTCGTCTCAAAGCCAATCCGGATGAGGCGATCTTCGTTCGCTGTCCCGAGCACCGGTGCGACCTCGACAAATTGGCGGTCGTTCACCTTGAACGCGGTCAGCGGACCGGCAACGTCGCTATCCTTGGTCTGAAATGCTTCCGCCATGCCCGCGACGCCGCTATAGA
>CAZRND010000533.1:0-3043 GCA_964601345.1 uncultured Acidobacteriota bacterium
GAGGCTGGCGCGGTCAACCGAGCAGACTGCTGTCGGCGGATTAGGCTTCGGCGGCTCGTAAACGGAAACGGTCGTGGTGCAGTCGGCGAAGCCGTCTGCGCCATCGCTCACGCGCACAGTGGCGGTGTACTCCCCGGCAGCGAGGCCGGCGGTTTCAAACCGCGCTTCAGGACCGAGTCCGGTGATCTTTCCGACGGGCGCGGCCCATGTATAGGTCAGGGTCCGGCCGGTCGTCGTAGAAGCATCCGCCTTCAGGCGCACTGCGGTGCCGGTCAGGACGCGGCTTTGTTCCGCCGAGCAGGAAAGCGTGGGCGGCACGGGAACGGGAGGCGTTGGCGCGACCGGCAGGCTCGCGGTCGAAAGCATCGCCACAAAACCGTGCTTGTCTCCGCCGTACTGGTTCAGCGTATGCCGGTATCCGGCGCTCAGCGACAGAAAGCTGTTCCAATAGGCGCGCAACCCGATCGTGGCGTCGACGGGGTTAGGCGATCCGACGCTGGTGAGCGGCGTTCCATCGCCGACATAGATTTCCGAGGTGATTTCGCTCAGCACCTGGAACCGCGTGGTTCGCGGGATATTCACGCCGAACTTCAGCGGGATCATGTTCGGGGTGCCGACGTAGGTGACGCCCTTGTTCTGGGCGTTGGGGAAGAAGGCCATGCCGGCGTTCAAGTTCAAACCGGCTGCGTCGCCGAGGTTCTTACTCAGCAGGAAGTCGAATCCCGACGCGACGCGGCCAAGCTGCGATGCGGTGCTGAGCAGGGAAGCGCTATCCTCGTGGGTGGGGATCGAGATCCAGGGACGGAACGCGAAGCTGGCGCGCGATCCGCGGGCTTCCGAATAGAAACTGTACTTGCCGCTGACGATCACTTCTCCCACTCCGGTCTGCAGCCGGCGGTTCACATAAGGGTAAAGCGGATAGTAGCCGGCGCGGCCGGTAAGAGCGTTCGTCAGGATGTTTCGCAGTTGCGGAATCGCCTGGCCGGGCATCGAAAATGGAATCCCCAGCGCGGGACAATTGCGGCATCCTGCCGAATAGCCCATCGCGGCTAGGGTCGATTGCCCGAAACTCAACTGGTCCTCTCGCCGGGAAAGGATCCGCCGGTTCACATTGACCTGGACGCCCAGTTCCAGGCGCCTCAGCGGCGCCCAAAAGCCGCTCGCGCCGGTCGAGGTGATGGTGAGCTGTCCGGGGTTGCGGTTGATGCGGTCGATCCATCCAGCGGATCCGAAGCTCGACTTGGGTGGGGTCTCGGCCGAGAGGACCTTCCAGAGGCCGATGAGTCCTGCTTCGCTGGCCTGCGGATAGAAGGGATCGGGAGCAGGCAGCTCTCCGAAGACCGACGACGATGGCTGGCTAGCCGCCTTCTTGTCGGCTTTCTTCTTTGAGGAAGCAGAATCCTGTCCGGCCACTCCGAGAGCGGCAAGCAGCACCACCAGCATTAATCGCCCTGCCATACGAGACATGGAGAAACTCCTGCCTACAAGTATAACGTTGTAACTATATCAACCCCCGGAAAGCGCTGAGAAGAGAAAATGATAGGGGAGTTTCTTATTGGTTAATGGCCTGGGGGAAGTCAAAAAGAGAGCCGGCAAGCTCGGCTCCGAGCGTTGTCACCCGCTGGCGCCGGCCCTCGGTGCGGAAAAAGACAGTTCCGTCTACGATCTCGCCCGGGCGGAGGAGGTTCTCCGGCAGGATAATGGCCGACGCGGTGGCGGCGGCCCGGAGTTTACCGCCCCCGCCGAAGCTGGCCAGGGCCTGTTGCTTGCGTTTCTGGTAGTACCCCATGGACTTCTCGTTGGCGAAACCGAAGAGGGTGGTCTCGTATGCCTTTACCAGTTCCACGATGTCGTGCGGCTTGGCCCGCTTCATGACGTCGTTCAGCACGGTGTTGTCGGGAGTCCCCTTGAGCGGCTCGGACGAACCATCAAAGACCATCCGGAAGAACTGCGGCGAAACCCGTACCGGTCTGTTCGAGCCGTTGCTGATCCAGACCTGAGCGGTGGAATACTCCAGGATGTTGCGGTCGAGCGGAGCCATCATCACCGTGACGCCGCCGCGGCTCAGCATCGAATAGCGCAGTCCTTTATAGGGAACCTCGATCGCAGGCGGACCCTTCTGCGCGGCGGCCAGGGAAGCGAGAATCAGAAGCGTAACCGGAAGGATTTGCTGCCGAAACAGCACGGCACGAATATATCATGATGGTTCGGTGTCACGAGGCTACTTCCATTACGCATCGCTTGGAGATTTAGAGCAGGAGATCGCGCGCCTGGGCCTGCCGGTCTCGCTCGAGCAGGACCGCGAAGAAATCCGGCGGGCCCTGGCCCGTCCCGTTCAGGTAGGCGACTTTCGGGTCGGCAACTCGCTGGCGATTCATCCGATGGAAGGATGCGATGGCACGCCTTCCGGCGGGCCGGACGAGCTGGTCTGGCGGCGATACGAACGCTTCGCCCGGGGCGGCGCCAAGCTCATATGGTTCGAGGCGACGGCGGTGGTGGAGGAAGGCCGGGCCAATCCCCGCCAGCTCTGGCTGCATCCGGGCAACGTCGACGAGTTCGCTCGGCTGCTCGACATGACGCGCAGGCGCCACGCCGAGACGTTCGGAGACGCCGGCGACCTGCTCGACGTCCTGCAGATGACTCACTCGGGCCGGTACAGCTACCATGGCCAGCTCACGGCATATTCGCATCCGCAACTCGACAAGCCGGGTATGCGCATCCTTACGGACGACGAGCTCGAACGCCTGGAGGATCAATATGTCGAGACCGCGCGGCTTGCCCACCGCGCCGGGTTCCGCGCCGTGGACATCAAGATGACGCACGGCTACCTCGGCATCGAGCTCCTCGGCGCCCGCACGCGTCCAGGACGCTACGGCGGCAGCTTCGAGAATCGCACGCGCTTCTTGCGGAACATTGCCGGCAAGATTCGCGCCGCGCTCGGCCGCGACATGATGCTTGCGGCTAGGCTCGCTGCTTACGACGGCATCCATTATTGCACGGATCCCGCCACGCGCGTGGTCGTCCCGCGCGAGAAGATCCCGCT
>CAZRND010000534.1:0-3018 GCA_964601345.1 uncultured Acidobacteriota bacterium
TATCTTTATCCCGCGCAGACGCCGCGTTTGCGCGGCCTGGACCTGGCGGGCATCTGCAATCCCGCGCGTGTGGTCAGCGGCGACTACTACGATTTCGTGAGCTTCGACGAATCGCGACTGGCGCTGGTGGTGGGCGACATCGCCGGGAAGGGGATTTCGGCGGCGCTGGTGATGGCCGGCATCCAGTCGGCGCTGCACTCGCAGCTCAACTCGCGCCCCGACTATTCGATCGCCGCGCAAGTGACGCAGCTTAACCGCCAGCTCTTTCAAACCACCAACGCGCATACATACGCGACATTCTTCTACGGCGTTTACGACGACAGCGACGGCCGGCTGACTTATACGAATGCCGGACATCTGCCGCCGCTCATCGTGAACGCGCAGGGCGTCCGCAGGCTGGAGTGCGGGGGAACGGTGATTGGCGTCTTTCCCGAGGCGCTTTATGAACAGGAGTCGGTGATCCTGGAGCCGGGCGACCTGCTGGTCGCGTACACGGACGGAATCAGCGAGCCGGAAAATCCCTACGGCGGCGAGTTCGGCGAAGCGCGCGTCATCGAGGTGCTGCAGAAGGTCAAGGATCGCCCTCCGCGAGAAGTCGCGCAGGCGATCCTGGATGCAGTGATGGCCTGGAGCGACTCGCCCGAGGCGCATGACGATATGACCCTGCTCGTCGCACGAAGAACGTAGAAAATTACGGGAGGCTCAGCCCTACCGCGAGTGAAATTCCACGAGGATTTGAGGGACTTGTTCGAAATGGCGATCCGTCGTTAAGACGCGGAGCCCGACCTGAATCGCCATGGCTGGGATCCAAAGGTCGTTCGTAGGGATGGGTCTTCCGCGTTCGGCGAGAAACTGGTAGATCTCCGCGTAGCATTGAGCCGTCTCGAGGTCCATCTGCAATTCCGCAACTCGGGGTGAATCGAGAAACGCCATCCACTCCCCTTCGTTCTGGGCCCGTTTGACGCCGCGCCGGAAGCCGGCGAGCAGCTCTCCGGCAACGATGGGACTGATGCAAATCTCGTCAGCCCTTTGAATGGCAAGGCGGATGTCCGAGTGGCCCAGCTTAAATGCCGAATAGGCTGACGTGTCGGGAAGGATCCGCATGGCGGGCTACTTCCAAAGCTCAGGGTCAATCGTTCGCTGCTCGGCGATCGCTTTGTCAAAGGCCTTGGCTTCGGAGCGAGTCCAGGTTCCTGCCAGCGCATCCAAGTCGTGATGCAACTTCGCACGTTTCTGCTTGCCGAAGGCCTGCTCCTCCAGGAGCCGGATCACGACCTTATTCAGGCTGCTGCCTTCCGCCTGGGCTTTCTGACGAATTACTTTCGCAAGAGGCGGCGGAATCCCTCGAAGAGTGATGGCTTTCATTTCGATCAGTGTAGCACACATGCATCATCATGATTCAGTCTATGCATCACGCGGCCGTTCAAAGAGGCCGCATTTTTCTCTTGACAAACGTTGCGGGGTGTTATTATTCTTAACGCTGTTAACTTATGGGCGTGAAGGAAAGACGCGAGCGGGAGAAGGAAGCGCTACGGGATGAGATCCTGGACGCGGCGCGGGAGCTCTTTGTTCGCGAGGGCTATGAGAACGTCTCGATGCGGCGCATCGCCGAGAAGATCGATTACTCGCCGACCACGATTTACCTGTACTTCAAGGACAAGTCGGAATTGATCTTCCAGCTCTGCGAGGAGACCTTCGCCAAACTCAACAAGACGATGCAAGGGCTGGGCAAGGAGCAAAGCGATCCCATCGGCAATCTTCGCAAGGTCGCCAACGCTTACGTAGAGTTTGGAATCCGGCACCCCAATCACTACAAAGTGACCTTCATGCTTCCGCACACCTTCGAAAACATCGTGCTCAAGGATCCGAATGAGACGATGGGAATGAAGGCCTTCGACAACCTGCGGTGCCTCATCGGGGAGTGCATCCGGCAGGGAGCGTTTCGCCAAGTGGAAGTCGAGGCTACCAGCCAGGCCGTATGGGCTGCGATCCACGGAATCACGTCGCTGTTGATCAGCAAGCCGGGATTTCCCTGGGTGGAACGGAACAAATTGATCGACGCCGTCGTAGAGCCAATGATAGATGGCTTGCGCGAGACGCGGATGCGTCCCGTGGCCGTGGCGAAGCGGTAAAATTTTTTGGCTCGTTACTTAACGCTGTTCAGTATGTGAGCGGCGTTACACAAGTTAACTTGGTTCATCAAGGAAGGGAGCAACCTATGAAACGCATTCTGGCAACTTTGGCAATCCTGGCAGCTCTCGGCGCGGCCGGCGCGGCGCAGGTTTCGGACGAAGTAAAAGTCGGCGCGCAGATTCGCGGCCAACTCAAGGCCGTGCGCGTAGGCGAGGGCAGCCACGTTCGCAAGGGACAGATCGTCGCCATCCTCGAGAACGACGATTACATGGCGCAGTGCGCGCTCGCCGAGAAAGGGTTGAAGCAGGCGCGTGCCACGAAGCGCGAGGCCGAAATCGCCTCCGCCTTTGCCAAGGTGGAACAAGCCCGCGCTCTCTGGGAAAAGACGTTCGTGCGCGCGCCGGCCGACGGCGTGATCGCGCGCATGCATCTCAAGCCCGGCGAAGCCGTCTCGGAGCGGGCGGATCAACCGATCCTGACTATGTTGCGCGAGCGGATTCCCTGCGGCGAAAAATAGCCCGCGTTCCCGTGCTACGATGCCGGGCATGGAAAAAACGCGCCCGCTCTACATCCCGGTCATCCTAGGAACGGTGCGAAGCGGCAGGTTGAGCGCTCCTGCCGCCCGCCTGATGGTCGAGGAGACCGCCAAGCGTCCCGGCGTCGAGACCGAGCTGATCGACATTGCGCAACTGCCGTTGCGCACCGACGATTACGGAGAGGCCGTCAAGGACCCGGGTTACTCGGCCAAGATGCTGCGCGCGGACGGGCTCGTGATCGTTTCGCCCGAGTACAACCACGGCTACTCTGGGCTGCTGAAGCACGTGCTCGATAGCTGCCTGAAGGAGTACATCCACAAGGCGGTCGGGATCGTCGGCGTCTGGGCGG
>CAZRND010000535.1:0-3000 GCA_964601345.1 uncultured Acidobacteriota bacterium
CCGACCTCGCCGCGATGATCACCGGCAGCCTGGGGCTCGCGCCCAGCGCCAATTTGAATCCCGAAAAGAAATTCCCCTCGATGTTCGAGCCCGTCCACGGCTCCGCGCCGGACATCGCCGGGCGCGGCGTCGCGAATCCGCTGGCGACGATTCTTTCGGCCGCCATGATGCTCGATCATTTGGGCGGCGACGGCGCGCGGATCAAGAACGCCGTGCATCGCGTTCTGGAGCAGGGCCGCGCCCTCACGCCCGATCTCGGCGGCAAAGCGTCCACGGAACAATGCACATCGGCGGTGCTGGAGAATTTGATAAAGTGAGTGGGCCGATGGCGCGGACCAACCATTATCAGGTAGTGAAATATCCGGAAAAGGTGCTCGATCGCGCCGGCGATCCGGTGACGAAATTCGACAAGCACCTGACGCAGTTGACCGAAGAGATGTTCGTGGTGATGTATGCGGCGCACGGCGTCGGTCTGGCCGCGCCGCAGATCGGCATCTCCAAGCGGCTCGCCGTCATCGACGTGACCTCGGGCGAAGATCCGAAGGCCAAGATCGTGCTCTGCAATCCGGAGATTACCCACACCAGCGGCAGGCAGTCGATGGAAGAGGGCTGCCTGAGCCTGCCGGGCATCCGCGCGCCGCTGATCCGCCCGCAGAAAGCCACTGTGCGCGCCCAGGACATCCACGGCGAATGGTTCGAGATGACCGGAGAAGACCTGCTGGCCCGGGCCTTCTGCCACGAAACGGACCACCTCGACGGCCGCCTCTTTATCTCCCACTTGAGCATGTTGCGGCGCGACCTGATTAAGCGCCGCATCCGCAAGATGATCAAGGCGGGAGAGTGGCCCCCGAAATGAAATTGGTGTTCATGGGCACGCCGGAATTTGCCGTGCCTACGCTCGACCGGCTTGCATCCCTGCACGAAATCGCCGAGGTCGTCACGCAGCCCGATCGTCCGAGCGGGCGCGGCCAGAAGCCGTCCGCGCCTGCGGTGAAACAAGCGGCGCTGCGGCTCGGCATTCCCGTGTGGCAGCCGGAATCGATTCGCAAACCCGAGGCGCTGGAGCGCCTGCGGAGCCTCGCGCCCGCGGCCATCGTCATCGTCGGCTACGGGAAAATCGTGCCACAGAGCATCATCGATCTGCCGCAACACGGCTGCATCAATCTGCATGCGTCGCTCTTGCCCAAATATCGCGGCGCGGCGCCCGTAAATTGGGCCATCATCCGCGGCGAGACCGTAACCGGCGTTACGACGATGAAGATCGACGCCGGTCTCGATACCGGCGACATCCTGCTGAAGCAGGAAACGCCGATCGATCCAGGTGAGGACGCCGCGGCACTCGGGCGGCGTCTGGCGGAGATCGGAGCGCCGCTCGTCGCCGAAACCTTGCGCGGGCTTGAAGCAGGATCGCTGCAACCCACCCCGCAGGATCACTCCCTGGCAACCCTCGCGCCGATTCTGAAGAAGGAAGACGGCCAGATCGATTGGCGCTGGCCGGCCGCCGAGATTGTGAACCGGGTGCGTGGTTTGATACCGTGGCCGGGCGCGTACTCGCAGTTTCGTGGGGAAGCATTGCAAATTTGGAAAGCTATTGAAATTACAGGGGATACTGCGTATCCTGGCACGCTGGTAACCAAAGGGGGAAGGTTGATGGCTCGCTGTGGATCGGGACTCGTCGAGCTACTTGAAGTCCAGCAGCCAGGCAAGCGAAGGATCCCGGCATCGGCCTTCCTGAACGGAGCGAGGTTGCGAGAAGGCGAAAAGCTCGGCCCGTCTTGACGGTTCCTTAACTTGACCCTGGACTCGGTCCTGGGATAATTTCCTGAGGGGCTCAATGAATCTTCTTCCGCGAGAAGTCCGTTTTTTTGAAATGTTTGTGGAGCAAGCCGCCACCATTCAGGAGGCCGCCGGCGCGCTGGTCGAGATGCTCGACAAGCCCGGCGATCTGGAAGCGCAAAGCGAAAAAATCCGCGACCTCGAGCATCGTGGCGACAACATTACCCACGAGATCCTGACCAAGCTGAACCAGACCTTTATCACGCCCTTCGACCGCGAGGATATCCACGAGCTCTCTTCCTACCTGGACGACGTGCTCGACCTGATCGAGGCGGCCGCCAACAAGGTGGTTCTTTACAAGATCACCGGGCGATCCCAGCCGGCGGTGGAGCTGGCCCAGATCATCGTGAAGTGCTCGGACCGCATCAAGTCGGCCATGGCCTCGCTCGAGAAGCAGGATCGCATCCTCGACCACTGCATTGAGTTGAACCGCCTGGAAAACGACGGAGACCGCGTCAGCCGCTCGGCGATCGCCATGCTCTTCGAGCAGGAGCGCGACCCGATTAAGCTGATCAAGGTGAAAGAGCTATACGAAGTGCTCGAAAGCGCGATCGATTGCTGTGAGGACGTGGCCAACGTGCTCGAAGCCGTGATTCTCAAGAGCAGTTAACAGAAATGACTCCTGCCCTTCTGCTGGTTAGTGTCATCGTTCTGGTCGCCCTGACCTTTGACTTCATCAACGGCTTTCACGACGCCGCCAATTCCATCGCCACGGTGGTCTCGACGCGCGTGCTTTCTCCCAAACTGGCCGTAGCCTGGGCTGCTTTTTTCAACTTTATCGCCGCTTTTCTTTTCGGCACCGCGGTCGCCAAGACCATCGGCAAAGACATGATGCACATCGAGCAGGTGACCCAATGGGTCATCCTGGCGGGACTGATGGGCGCCATCATCTGGAATCTCATCACCTGGTTCTTTGGACTTCCGACCAGTTCCTCGCACGCGCTGATCGGCGGCTACGCCGGAGCCGCGATCGCTCGCGCCGGCACGGACGTGATCATCGTGTCGGGCTGGTACAAGACGATCGCCTACATCTTCCTTTCTCCGATGATCGGAATGGCCTTGGGCCTGGCGCTGATGGTGGCCGTCTCCTGGCTTTTCCGCAACCAGGCTCTGCACCGCGTGGACCGCTGGTTTCGGCGCCTGCAATTGCTCTCCGCCGCCGCC
>CAZRND010000536.1:0-2993 GCA_964601345.1 uncultured Acidobacteriota bacterium
AAAGGGGGGCTTGGCCTTCTGACGGTCCCAGGCGAATTTCGTGTAGGTTCCTTTTCCGCTGAGCAGCGCGACAGGTGCGGCGTCCGATCCGGGCGCGATGGCGAAGGCTCCGTTAGTTTCCGGCTTCTTTGACGACACGGCGAAGACCAGCGATCGGCCGTCTTTTTCGAAGGAGTATTCGGTTACCTCTTCGAAGGTGCGCTCGCCGTGGTCCCCTTTGCTGAGATTTCTAAGGACCAGGTCTGTGCCCAGTTCTTTTCTTCCGCTCGGCGGACCGCGGCCCGCGGCGGCGCCTCCGCGCCGCTGATCTTCTTGATCGGCGTCTTGGTCTTGCGCTTCTGGACTCGACGCGGCTCTATCGCCGGGCTTGGCCTCCTTGAGATAGGCGAGCCAGGTCGGATTCTTGGACGGCGCCTGATAGCTCTTCACGTCCGCGAGGCGGGAGGACGTCTCGGACTTCAGGTCCATGATCACGAGACCGCCTTTGGGCATCTCCTCCGGCTTTTTCTTGTCCTTCTTTGCCTGGTCCGTGGCAGCCTTCGGCGGGAACGTGTTGAAGATGAGGAAGCGGCTGTCAGAGGTGAACGTTAGATTCACGCCCCGCACAGGCACCGTCTCCGGGGGAGGCGCGTCCGGACTCGGATCGGGAGGAGGCGGCGCAGCGCCGGCACTTTCATGCCGGTCCTTTTGCGTGGCCAGTTCCCGGACGATCACTTCGCCATCGCCTTCCTGCGGGAAGACGGAATAGGCGATGTAGCGGCCGTCGGGAGAGAGCGCTTGCGACGCGATCGCGCGCCAAGCGTCGTAGTCCTTGTGGATCAAGGGGCGTTTGCCGTTTTGCTGGGCAGGGACAGCGATCGCCAGGAGAACGACGAGCGGCACAACGAGGCGGAGGCTGCGTGGCTGTGAAGGTAGATTTCTCATGCCCCGGATTATAACTCCGGCAGCGGCCTATTTGGGCCTGGGCAGGAAGCTATCCAGAAAAGCCAGGTAGCCCGCTACCAACCTGTAGGTCTGGTAATAATCCTCTTGCCGGATGGCGGATATCTGGTCTTTCATACTGTGGATGATGGGAAGGGTCTCGGTCGTTACAGAGTGAATTGTGATTGCCGGGATCTTGGCGCGGGCAAAAGACTCCGAATCGGATGATCCCACTCTTTCGACGTTGACGCCTTGAAGGGGAGAGTCCATCGCGCCGGCCACGGAAATGAGCGCTTCGAGCAACTGGCGATCCGCATGGCTCTGCCAGACCTTCGTGGGCGCGAGTCCCAGCGAATCGAGATTCACCATAGCAAGCGTGCGGCCCCGCTCCTCCTCGTTCATTTGCTGCACATAGGACCGCGATCCAACTAATCCTCTTTCCTCGGCGGTGAAGCCCACGAAGACAAAGGTGTGTCTGCGCGGGGAATCCTTGAGGCTCTGGAACAGGCTCGGCAACAGGGCTACTCCGCTCCAGTTGTCCACGGCGCCCACGCCCATTTCAACGTGATCGTAGTGGGCGCCAACGATGATGGTCGAGTCGTCTTCCCCGCGCAACACGCAAACCAGGTTTGGCAGGCGTGTGCCTTTCACCGGCTGTTCCGAGCGCTTCGTTTCATCACATCCGGCCTCGGTGAAAAGCTGGATCAGGTTTTGCTTTCGGCGCTCATCCCGACGGTCCACTAGTTTGGTGCGCTCCGCGATTGCCTCGGATGAAACCGCCGAGAACACGATTTTTTGCGAGGCGGCAGGCGATGCGATCACCGCCAGCAGCAGGATTAGTGCACTTTTCCGGAAGCGGGTAGCCATTCGGCGACAATCTTCTCCCGATTTGCCCGGACGAGCAAGGTGCCTGGTCCAGTCGGGGCCGGAGCCTCCTTGCTGAGGTCGGTACCGGGCGCGACGACGCGGATCGTGAGGGTCTTGCTTCCTTGCGGCAGGGAGAACGAGCCGGAGATGCGACCAACGAATCGCCCTTTCATGCCCAAAAATCCGCCTGCTTTTTTCTGGCCCTCGAGGTTGTGCTTGAAGAGGGGCTTTCCGCCGGCGGAAATCGTTATGGCGCCCTCCCGGATTTCATACTCGCAAATGAGCGGGACGGATTTGGATGCAGCCACTGCGGGTTTGGCCGACTGCTTGGTCGTGGTCTTGACGGCCGGCGGCTCGACTGGAGGTGCTGGTGCTTCGCTAGGGGGAGCAGCCTGCTGAGTTTTCTCGACGGCTGGTTGAGCCGGTGTCCTTCGGTAGTACAGGACGCCACCGATCGTGGCGATTCCCAGCGCTGACATAAGTGCGACCGCTATGCCGACCCGCGATTTCTTCGTGGCCACGACGGCAGGAATTGTGACCGGAGTTACGCCGGAGGCGGAACCGGAGGTTTCTGCTGCTCCCAGAGCCGTCTCGAGTTCCTGCACCGTTTGAAAGCGATTGTCCGGATTCTTTTCCAGGCACTTCAAGATAATTGCTTCCACCTCAATCGGCAGCGACGAGTCGATCTCGCGCGGAGGACGCGGCTTTTCGCGGATTTGTTTCAGAGCGACGGAAACCGCGGATGTCCCGACGAAGACCGGCACTCCGGTCATCATCTCGTAGAGGACCAGCCCGACGGCGTAGATATCGGCGCGGGCGTCGAGCGGTTTGCCTTCGGCTTGTTCCGGCGCCATGTAGGCGGGCGTTCCGACGATCGATTGCGAGGACGACGTCCCCGTATCCATGGCGCGCGCGATGCCGAAGTCCATGATCTTTACGTTGCCGGCGCGGTCGACCATCACGTTCTCGGGCTTCATGTCCCGGTGAATCACGTCCTGCAGGTGGGCCTCGCGCAGGCCGGCGCAGATCTGGCAGCCGATCTCGATTGCCTTGCGAAGCGGCAAGCCTCCGAAGCGGCTGAGGGCGGCGCGCAACGTTTCGCCGTCCACGTATTCCAGGGAAATGGAGGAGGGGGCGGCGATCCGGTTTAACCCGGTAAAGCGGAAAAAATTCTTGTGGGTGCTCTTGCGCGCCAACTTCAAGTT
>CAZRND010000537.1:0-2990 GCA_964601345.1 uncultured Acidobacteriota bacterium
GGAGGCGCGGAAGGTCGAACGCGTGATCCGGTCGAGCAGCTTCCAGCGCGGGTCATCTTGGTTCATTTGCTTGGCCAGCAACTGCGCGTGGCTCGAGATCACGGCGAGCGGCGTGTTCACCTCGTGGGCCACGCCCGCGGCGAGCAATCCGATCGATGAGAGCTTCTCGGACTGCGCCAGTTGCCCTTCGAGCTCGATCCGCTCGGTGATGTCGTCGAAGATCACCAGGCGTCCCACCACTTCGAAGTTCTTCGAGACCAGCGGCGCCACCGCCACGTTGAAGACGCGGTTCTGTCCGGCGCTGGTCTGCACGCGGTACTTGTAAAGGTTGTGGATGCCGCCATCGCGGCTGCCGCTCGGACGGAAGCGCATCAGCTCGGCGACGAGCGACGGCGGAAACACTTCGTCGATCTTGCAACCGAGCGCCTTGTCGCGCGAGATGCCGTACATCAATTCCACCTGCGTGTTCCAGCTCTCGATGCGGTCATCGAGGTCAAGCGCCAGGATACCCACGTTCACAGATTCGACGATGTTTTCGCTGAAGTCCTTCAGGCGCTCGTACTGGGCGGCCTTGCCTTCCAGACGCCGGTAGAGCCGCGCGTTCTCGATGGCCGTGCCGAGATATCCGGAGATGGTTTCGAGCAGGGCCTCGTCTTCGGTCGAGAGCAGATCGCCCTCCGCCGTGCGCCCGAGTCCCAGCAGAGCCACCGTGCGCCCCTGGGCTACGCAGGGCAGGTAGTAGTTCAGGTCCAGATCGGCAATGGTGCGCTGCGCGCTGGGCGTCTCGGCCACGGCCTGGCGCGTGTTCTCAAAGAAAAGATGCCCGCGCAGGAATTCGGGACGGCGGGGATCGAGAAACGTCAGATCCAGACCGGGATTGAAGGAAATGCCCAGCGAGCGCTCGAGGCGCGGCGCGGTATCGCCCTCCTCGATCAGAAAAACCGCGAGCTTGTCGACGCTCAGCGTCTTCGAAAGACGCTCGAGCGCCCGCGCGAGCATGCGGTCGAGGTCGACCTCGGCACTGAGCTCGCGTCCGAACTCCACCATGGTGTGGCGATAGTCATAGCGCTCGCGATAGAAGAAGCGATCCAGGCGCTCCTGAATCCAGTTGCGCAAAGGTTGGAAGAGGAAGGCCGTCGTGACGACCGCGATGATCAAGCCCCACGTGCCGGTCGAGGGCAGCGCCGTGCGCAACGCCACGCCGGCCAGCGCGGTCATCGTGAAGTAGACGCCGACCAGCGTAGCCGTGGCCAGCGTGTAGGCGATGCCGCGGCGGAACAGGATGTCCGCGTCGATCATCCGCCAGCGGTAAATGACGTATCCGAAGGTCAGCGGGATGAACGCCAGCATCAGCGCCGAAAGGTCCATCGCCGGCGAAGGAATCACGCCGAGGAAATAGGGACCGATGTAGAAGGCGGTGAAGGGCAGCACACCAAGAGCCGTGCCGCGCGTGACCCACTTCATCTGCTGGCGCAGAAGCGGTGTTTGCGCCGAGCGGAATGTGCGGTAAAGCACCAGGAAGGCCGCTAGGTAGCACGCCCCCATGTGGAACAACTCGACGCGATCGAGCCACCAACGCAACGTCAGCGGGGGCAGCGCGATCATGACAATGTCGTTGGCCACGCCCACATGGAGCACCAGCAGGAAGGCAGCCGGAATGTAGAGCAGCGGCACGATCCAGCGGTAACGCTCGATGAGCGGCCGGCGCTGCGGGAAGACCAGCGCAAAGTGCAGGAAGAGCGCTGGCTGTAACAACCATCCGGCGATCTCGTTCGCCCAATAAATTGTCCAATCAAAGTTGTTGAACTTGCCGGTCGACGAGTAGAAGTAGAGCGCGAACGAGGTCAGGCAGAACAGATAGAAATGCCGCGACCGCGGAGCGTTGGGACGGCGCACCAAAATGAAGAGCCCAATCCCCAGGTAGAGCAATCCCACCACTTGCAGATAGCGCCGGAAGGAATGATTCGTCGGATGAGGCTCGAGGATCACATGGGCGGTGAACGGACGGCCGTCGCGCAGCAAGGCATATTCCGCGCTGTTCCATGCGCCGATGCTGAACACCTTCCGCGCGACTCGAGTCGATCGGGGAATCTCGAGGCCGTTGATGGTTGTCAGCGTGTCGCCCGCGCGGATGCCGGCTTTGGCGCCGGGTCCGGTCGGTTCCACGTGAAGGGCGATAACGGAACTGGCGGTGTCCTGCCACGTCACGCCGTCGTCGGGCGGCTGAAACTTGCGCTGTTGCTGGAAGTTAAACCAGGCAAGGATGATGGCCCCCACCGTGAGCATGGCCACCAGGATGGTTCGAAAACCCGGTTTGTATTCCTTGGTCATCTAACCACACAACCCCGCTTAGTTAGAGAACATCTAGCAAGCCGGATTCCAAGACTAAGGACCGATCTACCGTTTCTAGAAGCAAGAAGCTAAACCATTTATTTTCTGACATAAGTAGCACAGGCCCAGAATCCGGTTTCTCATATCCCATTCTATCAAAAACGGGAGTCGTGTCAGAAAGCCTCGCAAATCCAAAGCCTTGACCCGCATCCCTCGGTCGCCTAATATGGACGGGCTCTTATAGAGTTTTCGTTCGATGATCAACCAGACGGTTTCGCACTATCGGATTCTCGAAAAGCTCGGCGGCGGCGGCATGGGCGTCGTGTACAAGGCGGAGGACACCCGGCTCGGCCGCCATGTCGCGCTCAAGTTCCTGCCGGACGAGTTGTCGAGAGATCCGTTGGCCCTCGAGCGTTTTCGGCGCGAGGCGCGCACGGCGTCGTCGCTAAACCATCCGCACATCTGCACCATCTACGAGATCGACGAGTTCGAAGGCCGGCAGTTCATCGCCATGGAATTGCTCGAGGGTCAGACGCTCAAACAGCACATCGCCGGCCAGCCGATCTCTCTCGAGACGATGCTCGAACTGAGCGTGCAAATCGCCGACGCGCTCGAAGCCGCGCACGCCAAGGCCGTGATTCACCGCGATAACAAGCCGG
>CAZRND010000538.1:0-2981 GCA_964601345.1 uncultured Acidobacteriota bacterium
AGCGGATCTCGGCCAAGGCGCGCTCGTAAGCCTTGGCGCGCGTCAGATGGTCAACCGTCGTCCAATCCTTGTAGAACACGGCGAGGGCATTGATGTACGCGCGTTCGCGCCCGGTCTTCGCGCCGACCGAGATGGCGCGATCCATCGCCGCCGATCCTTGCTTCAACTCGTCTTGCGTGGGCGGAGGCCAGACCGGGTGATACCACGTGCGGGCGACGCCCCAAAGGGCCATGCCGCAGGAGGGATCGGCGGCGGCGGCCTTGCCGAATTCGAGCCGCGATTCCTCGTAGCCGAAAGAGTGCAGCAGCGCCGCGGCGCGGGAAATGCTTTTCTGCGCCTCGGCGTTGCAGGACGTGCGGAAGTCCACCGTGCCGAGTCCGGCTACGCCATGGTCATGCTGGGAGTGATCTTCCTGAGCCAGGGCCAGCGTGCCGCCCAAAATCAAAAGCGCGAGGAACATAAGGGTTTCATTTTATGATGGCGCTTATGAATCGTCGCAAATTTGTTTCCGCGTCCGGAGTTACGGCGCTGGGACTGGCTGCCGCCGCGCCCGCCGCCCCCGCCGCCTCAGTCCTCATGAAGCTCGGCTGTCAGACCGCGCCAACCAACGAAGCGCATCTGCGCTACCTGGCCCGTGACACCGGCCGAAACATTGCCGGATACCCTGGAACCGCCGACGGTTGCCTGTACGCCACGTGGGCAGAACTGAAACGCATGCCCGACCTGGAGCAAAAGTGCGGTGTCTCCGTCGATATGATTGCACCGCCCTTCCTCACCTCCAGCCATATCGACCGCGAAAAGAACGGCGCGATCCTGCTGGCCGAGAGCCCCGAGCGCGACCGCGATATCGAAGCGCTGCAGACTCTCATCCGCAATTGCGCGGCGGCCGGCATTCCGTCGATCAAGTACAACATGAGCATCCTGGGCGTGCTGCGCACGGGCCGCGCCCCGGGACGCGGCGATTGCTCCTACAGCAAGTGGAGTCTCAAGGAGGCCCGTCCCAGCGCGCCTCTCACCCGCGCAGGGCGCGTCGATGCCGGCAGGTTCTGGGAGCGGATCACTTATTTCCTTGACCACATTATCCCGGTGGCGGCGGAGTACAAGATTCGCATGGCCTGTCATCCCCACGATCCCGGCGTGCCGCCCGAGGGATACCAGGGCGTCGACCGCGTGCTCGGGACCGTGGACGGCCTGAAGAAATTCATCCGCATCCATGAGAATCCCTACCACGGCCTGAATTTCTGCCAGGGCACGGTTTCGGAGATGTTAGCGGACCCAGGGAAAGAGATCTTCGACGTGATCCGCCACTTCGGTTCGCGAAAGAAGATCTTCAACGTGCATTTCCGAAATATCCGTGGTCGCCGCGACGAGTTCGTCGAAGTCTTCCCCGACGAGGGCGACGTCGATTTTGTGCGCGCCATCCGCGCGTACAAGGAAGTGGAGTATCCCTACCTGCTCATGCCCGACCACGTTCCGCAGGCCGCGAACGATCCCCAGGGTTTGCAGTCCTTCGCCTTCTGCTATGGTTATATTCGTGGACTTCTCCAGGCGGTGGCATAAACCATGAAAAGACTTTTGGCTGTTCTGATCACGCTGGCAGCGGCCGCGCAGGATATGCCGGCCGAATACGACGCGGTGTTGAAGGCCCTCGATAAGAGGGGCGATTACAAGGCCGACGTTCTGAAGATCAATATCCCCCGGAGCGACCTGAAGGTCTCGATCGACGGATTCGCGACCGCCACGCCCTTCGGCTTCGGCGGCTGGCTCTCGATGACCAAAGGAACGGGCGGCGAGGTGATGATGGGCGACCTCGTGCTCCTCGAAGAGGAAGTGAACCCGGTGCTCTCCGCCCTGCTCGACAACGGCCTCGAAGTGACGGCTTTGCACAATCACTTTTTCTTCGAGAATCCGCGCATCTTCTACATGCACGTCCACGGACACGGCAAGGCCGCCGACCTGGCCAGCAAAGCCAAGCCCGCCGTCGACCTGATCGGCCATGTCTCGCCTGAAAAGCGCCCGGCGGTCACGGCCGGGACGATCGACACGGCGAAGATCGCCAAGATCGTCGGGACCGAGGGCGAGCAGAACGGACCGGTCTACAAGATCACCATCGGCCGCGACGATTTGAACATGCGCGAGATGGGCGCCCGGATCAACGCCCGCATGGGACTGAACACGTGGGCCGCTTTCCAGGGCAGCGACGCGTCGGCGGAAATCGCCGGCGACGTCGCCATGGTCGCTAACGAAGTCACGCCTGTCCTGAAGGCGCTGCGCGCGAGCGGGCTGAACGTGGTGGCGATTCACAACCACATGACCGCGTCACAGCCGGCGGTCTTCTTCTTGCATTATTGGGGAACGGGTCCAGCGGAAAAACTGGCCCTCGGTTTCAAGGCCGCGCTCAGCGAAACCGGATCAGGCAAGCGCTCGCGTTGACTGCCGCTCGACGAGCGACGGTTTTAGGACGCGGCTGGTGACAGCCTTAGGCTTTGCGGCCATGCGATCGAGCAGGCCCTTAGTGGCCAGCTCGCCGAGCTTCTCGAGCGGCTGGCCAATCGTGGTCAGCGGCGGATTGTAGTGACGCGCGACCGCCAGATCGTCGTATCCGATTACGGAAATATCCTCCGGCACGCTCAACCCGGCGTCGAAAATCGCACGGATCGCGCCAAATGCCGTCAGATCGTTCACGGCGCAAATCGCCGTGTATCGCCTGCCCGAGCCGAGTAGTTTCTTCGCCGCCTCATAAACCGAGCGCCGCACCACCAGCTCTCCGCCCCTGAGCTTCAGCAGCTTTACCTCCACAAAAACACGAAACGCCGACCAGCCCGTCATCGTAAGGCCCTCCCGCGCTTTTCAGTTCACGCGCACAGCCTTCTTCTCGGGTCTGTCCGCCGCTTCCAGCGTGATCATGTCCATCTTCCCATACCGGCCCCGCTGCGCCACAACAGGTACAGCACAACCACCGCCGCAACCATAGTTCGCGC
>CAZRND010000539.1:0-2971 GCA_964601345.1 uncultured Acidobacteriota bacterium
GTGTTGGCCCCGGAATCGAAAATGGTGACGGGGATTCCTTCCTTCTTGGCCTTTTCGATCACTCCCACCAAGGCCACGCGGTCGCAAGGGGCCAGCACGATGCCGTCCACGCGCCGGGTAATGAAGTTTTCCACGATCTCGATCTGCTTGCTGTACTCGATTTCCAATGCCGGTCCGTTCCATTCGATGCCGACATTCAAATCGCGCCCGGCCGCGGCGGCCCCCGCGTGGACGCTCTGCCAGAAGACGTTCGAAAGTCCTTTCGGGATGACGGCGATGACTTTCCCCGACTTGCGTTCGCAGGCCGGAGCGCACAAGAATAGCAGCACTATAGCGATACATATCCTTGCTCGAACCATTGCCGAACGATATGATAGGCCCTGGAGAAAAGCAACTGAATGCTCGGGATCGGAATTGTAGGCGCGGGCGCCATTGTTCGCGCCGCCCACCTGCCTGCGTATAAAAAAGCCGGTTACAACGTTCGAGCGATCTACGACAGGGACCAGGCTCGCGCCCGGGAGCTGGCGAATGAGTTCGGGATTCCGCACTGCTGCGCGAGCGTGGAAGAGATGCTCAAGGTTCCGCACGTTTCCGTCGTCGATGTTGCCGTTCCTCCCGTCTCGCAGCCCGCGATCGCGCGCGCGGCGATGGCTGCCGGAAAGCATCTGCTTTGCCAGAAACCACTCGCGGAAGACTGGCCTCTGGCGCGCGACTTGGTGCGGGAGGCCGAGCAGGCTGGAGTGAAGTTAGCCGTGAATCAGCAAATGCGCTGGGATCCGTTGATCCGGACGGCGCATCAGCTTCTGCATCAAGGTGTCCTCGGCTGCCCGGTGAACGCCGCGCTCGAAGTTAGCGTCACCACCGATTGGGCGGCGTGGACCTGGATTCCTTCCTCTCCGCGCCTCGACCTGATGCTGCACTCGATCCACTACTTCGATTCGATGCGCTTTCTCTTCGGCGATCCGCTATGGGTCTTCAGCGCCTTGGGAAAGTGGCCTGGACAAAAGGAAGTTGCCGAAACTCGCAGCCAGACGACATTGAGTTTTCCCGGCGAGGTCCTGGTTCACGTCGGGGTCAACCACTACAACTGGGCGGACGACCAGTTCGCTACGTTCCGCCTCGAAGGCACGGAGGGCATCATCCGCGGGGTCTTCGGCCATCTAAAGGATTATCCTTACGGCGAGCCCGACACGCTGGAGTACTGCACGCGCGCGAATCCCTCCTGGGTTCGCAAGGGCTTTGACGAAAAATGGTTTCCCGACGCCTTTGCCGGTCCCATGGGCAGCTTGCTCGGAGCCGTGGAGAAGGGCGGGGAGCCGGAGACATCCGGGCGCGACAACCTGCAGACCCTGGCCCTGGTTTTGGCCGGCTACCGGTCGGCGGAAGAGAAACGATCGGTTCGGCTGGACGAAATCACAAACCCGTGATACTGTATCTAGTCGACACAGAGAAACGAAAATAAAGAATAGAGGAGCAAGGGAAGGCGGATGCCTCTGGCTAAAGATAAAAAACGGGCGGTAATGGATAAGTTTCAGATTCATAAGACGGATGTCGGATCGCCCGAGGTTCAGGTAGCTGTACTCAGCGAGCGCATCGCCCAGTTGACGGAGCACTTCCGAGCGTTCCCCAAAGACCATTCCTCACGGCATGGGCTGCTGGCCATGGTGAGCCGGCGCCGTCGCCTTCTGGAGTATCTGAAGAGACACGATATCGAACGCTACAAGCAACTGATCAAGAAGATGGGCGCGCGCTAAAGCGGCGCGCCGGCTTGATCTCCAGACAAACTTCTTCCCATTTCCCATTCCATTTTTCTCTGCTGATTCTCGCGGCTGGTCCGCGATCCAAGGAGTAACACAGATTCATGATTCATCAAGTTAGCGTCGAGCTCGGTTCCCAAACACTGACCATCGAGACAGGCAAACTGGCCAAACAGGCCGGCGGATCGGCTTATGTCCGTTACGGCGATTCGGTGGTTCTGGCCACGGCCACGGCCATGCAGGAGGGCCGGGAAGGCATCGACTTTTTCCCGCTCACGGTGGATTACCGCGAGTACACGTACGCCGCCGGACGGATTCCGGGCGGCTACATCAAGCGTGAAGGACGTCCCAGCGAGAAAGAAACGCTGACGTCGCGGCTCATCGACCGTCCCATCCGTCCTCTGTTCGAAGAGGGATTCAAATGCGAAACGCAGGTGGTAGCGATGGTGCTCTCCGCCGATTCCGACAACGATCCCGACATGCTCGGTATCGTCGGCGCATCGGCGGCCCTGACCCTCTCCGACATTCCGTTCCATGATCCGATCGCCGGCGTGCGCGTCGGCAAGATTGGCGGAAAGCTGGTCGTCAACCCGACACACGCGCAGCGCGCGGAAAGCACGCTGAACATCGTGGTCGCCGCCAGCGAGAAGGCCATCGTCATGGTCGAAGCGGGAGCGGAGAGCGCCTCGGAAGACGACGTGCTCGAGGCTTTGCTCTTCGGGCACGAGCAGTGCAAGCGCATCGTCGCGGCCATCCAGGAACTTCGCAAGAAAGCCGGCGTGCCGAAGCGGAAGGTTGTGAAGCCGGAGCTCGACAAGGAGGCATACGCCGACGTCGAGAAGAAGTACCGCGATCGCCTGATCGAAGCTCTCGATACTGCCAAGCATCCGAAGCTCGAGAGCGGCGAGCTGGTCCGCGCGCTGAAGAAAGAGCTGGCCGCTTCCTTTACAGCGGAGCAGGCGGATAAATCCAAGACAGCGGTGAAGTGCTTCGAAGCTTTGCGAGAGGACCTGTTCCGGAACGGGGTGCTGAAGAGCCAACGCCGTCCCGACGGGCGCGCCTTCGACCAGGTGCGCAAGATCACCTGTGAAGTCGGCTTGCTGCCGCGGACGCACGGGTCGGCGGTCTTCACGCGCGGCGAGACGCAGGCGCTGGTTACGGCCACGCTCGGCACGCGCGACGACATGCAGCGCCAGGAGAAGCTGGAAGTCTCC
>CAZRND010000540.1:0-2964 GCA_964601345.1 uncultured Acidobacteriota bacterium
CCGAGGTATGGATCACACGGGCCTGCTCGACGAAACGGATCTGCCGCTCGAAAATGTCCAGGCCGTCATGGTCGAAACCGACGATCATCCCACTCCAGACCTCGAGCCCGTGGGCCTGGATGGCGTGCACCTTTTCCACCAAGCTGCGCTCCTTGCCGCGCAGGTTTTGCAGCTTACTCGTTTCGCGCAACGACTCCTCGTTGGGCGTTTCCACGCCGGCAAAGGCGTAACCTATATTTGCCCACTTCACATGGTTCATGAGGTCGTTATCCGTAGCCCACACGAACCACGCTCTTCGCATCGAGTCCATAGGCCACGGCGATCCGCGGCGCTAAATCTCGGTATCCCGTGTCGTAAATGCCGCGGCTCAAGCCGTTGACGCCGGGAAATGTCAGGCCGCCGCGCAGATCCGCGCACGCGGGGCAAGCACTGGCGCCCGACGCGGTCTTGACCTGCGCTGCTAGCGGACTGATTGCCTTTGTGTCGAAAATGCCGGTCATAGCATTGAAGCGGTCCGTGATCGAGCCGACATGGTCCCACCGCAGGCCCACGTTGACGGTCAATCGGCGGGATACCTTGATGCTGTCTTGCACGAACAGCGATTCGGTCAGGATCTGGCGCGCTGGCTGCGAGTTCCGATCGATGAATCCGGTTCCCACACCCAGCAGAAACGAGGCTAGTTCGCTGCCGGAGCCGGCCTGCTGCACCTGCGGATCCGGACCCGTCGTATCCACGGAGTTAAAAAGGAACGAACCGGCATCGAAACCCGCGCCGACCGAGTACGTCCGCTCCGGCAGCACCTGTCCGCCGGCCTTGAGATTGTGCCGGCCGAATAGCTTGGACCAGGTCACGTCGAGATTGTTGACCTGGCCGATGTTGTACGATTGCGAGCCGGACCCCGCGCCCGAGAAGATATTGCCTCCCAGCCACGCCAGATTCGCGCCCGCAAAAATAAAATATGGAAACGCGGGCGCGGCTTGCGAAACGAAGGTCGAGCTGAAACCGAGATCCTTCGGCGTCACTCGGCCCCGCAGCGCCGGCGTCTGGCCCTGGAGAAATCGCTCCATGCCGACGCGGACATCCAGCACGCTGCTGGGTGAAAGCGTCCGCGTATAATCCACGGCGAAATTGTGATTCTGCCGCACGAAGGGTGAACTGCCGTTCGGCTCGGCCGGTGTATTGTAGAACAAGCCCTGCCACTCGGTATCGGTGTTTCGTGTGTAGCGAACCATCAGCTTTTGCCGGTCGCTGATGTTCCAGTCGACTCTCGGCATCCAGTTCAGAAAGTCGAGCGTCGACTGATTTCCCGCCCTGTCCGGGATGTAGTTGCTTTGCGGATAAGGGCTCGCGCTCGGCACATTCGGCTGCGGGACGTACTGCCACAGATTGCGCGCGACAGGATTGATGCGGCTCGCGGGAATCACGGAATTTGCGAACGGCAGGCGGCTGTAGCGTCCGGTGGTCGAATTGAACGTGGTGGTAAAAGGGTCGTAGATCCGGATCGGCGCGGGCACGCCACCGTTGTTATACAGGATGCCGGAAAAATTACCTTGCCGCTGGGCATCGCTGGGGACGTAGCCTAGCAGCGGCTTCGGATTCACCGCGCGGTTCTTCTGCACCTGGAAAGTAAAGAACAGCCTGTTGCGGATGATCTTGCCCGTCGCCACGCCGCCGTACATGTTGTACTTCAGGTCGGTGCGCGGCTGGCCCGCAAGATTCCGCTCGAACTGGTTGGCGTTGAACGCGGTATTGCGGATATAGGTGAACAACTCGCCGTGATAGGCGTTCGTGCCGGACTTGGTGATCACGTTGATCACGCCGCCGGTCGTGCTTCCATACTCGGCGCTGTAGGGATTGGTGATTACCTTGAACTCCGTTACCGCCTCCTGCGTGGGAATCGTGCCGAAGGTGAATCCGCCCATGCTCACCCGATTCGGCACACCGTCGAGCAGCATCTGGTTGCTGCGGTCCTGTCCGCCGTTGATAGTGAACTGCGTGGTGCCGCTGTTACCGGAGGGCACCATGCCGCGGTCGCCGCCGGAAAGAAAGACGCCGGGCACGCTGCTGAAGATCGTATTGATCACCCGGCCGGTGGTGGGTGTGTACTGTGTGCGCGGCTGATCCACTTCGCCGGAGCGATCCGCGTTTTCAAACTCGACCAGGCTAATCCGGCCGCTGACGTTCACTGTCTCCGATACGGATCCCACCGTCAGCGTGACATCCACCGTCGGATTGGAAGCGGCTATCACGTCTACCTGCGGCTGCACTGCTTTCTGAAATCCGGCCTGCGCGACCTCAACCGAGTAGCGGCCCGGCAGGATGAATTTCAACGTGTACAATCCGTCCGAACTCGTCGCAGCTGTGTAGCGCGAGCCGGTCTCGATATTGCTGGCCACCGCGCTGGCGCCCGGAACGGGTCCACCCGAAGTGTCGGTTACGCGTCCGCTGATGGCGCCGGTTGCCGAGGCCTGGCCGAAGCAGCCGGCGGTGCAGACGAGTGAAAGCAATGCCAGTCGCAGCGCGCGTTCCCAGGCGCCGAATGCTCTGATGTGCTTCATGACTTGCTCCTCTTCGAAGCCCAAAATTTGCCCACGGATCCCTGGTTTACCTATGTTATGCGAGGTGGTTATGAAAAGTGCAGCGCTCTGGCTTCGAACGGCGCAAAGGATTGTTCCACAACGGCGTCCTTCAATCGAATCCTTTCGCCAGACCCAGCGATCTCGCAGCGCTGGAATTTAGCCGGCAGTACCAAGCCGGCCTCGACAGGGTTGCGGTCGGCGTTTACGCAGAGCAGCAGCAGGCCGTTCCGCCAAGGCTTGGCCGTCCACTCGACTCCCCGATCCACGCTGTGGCCCGTTTCCTGATATTCGATCCGTAGCGCCAACTGCGCGCGGCGAGCCGACAATGCAGGCATGAACCCGGTCAGTTCCGTGGTTACGGAACGCAGGTTGTCCCAAGAGGACG
>CAZRND010000541.1:0-2953 GCA_964601345.1 uncultured Acidobacteriota bacterium
TCTTGAGGATGTCGTTGGTCAGCCGGAGCACCGGCAGGTTCGGCTCATCGGCGCACCGGTCGTAATGGAAGTACAGGGCCTTGGCCGACGGTATCAGCTCGTACCAGTTCGATGAGCCGCGCTTCTGGCGGTACAGCGGCAGCTTCGATTCCTCCGGCTCCTTCGTCGCCAGCCGCTCGCCGGGGGTCATGGGCGTCAGCTCCACCGTCCGCTCGGACCCGTCCGCAACACGTCCTTCACGCGGATCTGCGCGTTATCCGCAGCCTCGCTGCCGGCCGGCTGCCCGGGCCGGACACCGGAGAGCAGGTCCACGAAGGCAGGCGCGACGTGCCGGGTGATTTTGCCCGCGCCCTGGGCCGCGGCCGGAACCGGCGCAACCATCGCTGCCATCATCAGGACGGCAAGTGCCAGGACAAAAGTTTTAGTTGAAGTATGTAGTTTCATAAGCTCCCCACATTCCGAGACTTTGAATTTCCAGTCAAAAGCGTACGTTCCTTTTTTTGCTGGCAATCTCAGGGGGAAGAGATTGACCCTTACTTACTCGTAGCTGTGAACACGCCATCCCAAACGCCCACGGGCGGCTCTGATATATACATCTTACACCGCCCCGCGAAAAGTTTCGAGGGCCCGTCGCTGGGATAAGCCGACAGGATGTCCTCAAAGACCTCCAAAGCCTTCTCGAAGTGCCCCGCGCGATACAGCTTCAACCCCTCGCGGAACACCTTCACCAGCGGCTCCCATTTGGCTTTTTCCTCGATGGGAGCCATCAACTCGTAAATCGCCACCGGCTTCTGCTTGCCCTTCACCTTGATCAAATCCAGATCGCGGCACATGAACTCGTCCCTCACGTGCGCATACGTAGTCTCGCTGATGATGATGCGCGTGCCGTATTCCTTGTTCTGCCCCTCCAGGCGCGAGCCCAGGTTCACCGAGTCGCCCATCACCGTGTAGTTGAAGCGCTTCAGCGATCCCATGTTGCCCACGACCATCGGCCCGGTATTGAGGCCGATGCCGATGTTGAGCGGGACCCTGCCTTCGGATTTCAGCTTGGCGTTCAGGTCCACAAGTCCCTCGAGCATCGCCAGGCAAGCCTTGCAAGCGCGGGCCGCATGATCGGCCTGCGGATACGGGCGTCCCCAGAACGCCATGATGGCGTCGCCCTCGTACTTGTCCACCGTGCCCCAGGTGGTCATGATGATGTCGCTCATGGCGGTCAGGTACTCGTTGAGCAGGTGCACCAGCTCGGTGGGGGTGAGTTTTTCGGAGATGGAGGTGAAGCCGCGCACGTCGCTGAACATCACCGTCATCTCGACTTCCTCGCCGCCCAGCCGCAGCAGGCCGGGGTTCTTCATCATCTGGCCGATCAATCCCGGGTGGACATACATGCCGAACGCGCCGCGCACTTTGCGCTTCTCGCGCTCTTCAAAGATCATCCGGTAGCTGGTGACTCCGACGTAGTTTGCGATCAGCGTGAATCCGGGAACAACCAGGCTCAGCCAGCGGCTGAAGAAACGGAACTCGTAGTAGACGAAACCGAGGAGAAAGGCCAACGCACCCAGGAACGCCAACCAGGAGAGCGAGGGCCGCATGACCACGAAGACCATGCCCATCGCCACGCCGCAGAGCAGCAGGACCCACATGTCGGTAAACTCTTCGCTGACGTCCCGCTTCAGGAAATTATCCTGCAGGATATTGTCGGCGACGTTGGCGTGGATCTCGACTCCAGGGTAAGACTGCTTTTGATACGGGATGGGACGCATGTCGCCGATGCCCGCGGCCGTGGCGCCGACAAAAACCATTTTGTCCTTGAAGGTTCCAGGCGGCGTCTTCTTGTTGGCCACGTCGGAGAGAGAGTAAGTCTGGTAGCTCTTTTCCGGGCCGGCATAGTTGATCAGCACTTCTCCGGAGATATCCGTCCTCACCGTCTTGTTCCCAATGTTCAGGTGATCCGGTCCGTTCGGAGTGAAATAGAAGAACGTGTCGTCGTCACCGGCCTTCAGGTACATGCGGGTGGTCTGCACGGCGAGCGAGGGGAAGAAGTCTTCTTGGATCTGGGTCTTGACCTTCTCCGGGTAACGCATGATCAGCGGAGCGCGCCGGAAGGTCCCGTCCGTCTCCGCGAAGAAATTGAAAAAACCGGTGTACTTGGTGGCCAGCGCGAACATACGCAGGTTGGGAAGAATTCCCTTCCCGTCGAATTGCCTCGTGGAGTCTTCCGGATGGGCGACGAAGAGCCGGAACCGTTCGTTGGGATTTATCTTTCGAATCTGCGGGTAAGCATGGTAGGCGAGAAGGTCGTTATACTCCTTGATGCGCGCTTCGTCCAGGCCCGCCTGGGCGGTTTCTTCCTCGTAGAACAGGTGCCCCAGTGTAACGTTGCCGCACTTCTTCAAGGACTCCGCGAATTGCGTGTCGCTATCGGCTTGCTCCGCGAAGCTCGCCATCTTCTCAAAGACCTGCGGGTCGGGATTCTGCCCCAAGGTCTTCATCTGCTCGGCCAGACCCTTCAGCACGTTGCCCGGAGAACTGGGGTCGCGGAAGGGGAAGGCCACGTCGAATCCGATCGAGCGGGCCCCGTCGGCGCAGAGCGTGTCGAGCATTCGCGCGTAGTGGAAGCGGGCAAAGGGCCAGCCGAGGGCCTCAAAGGTCGGCTTGTCAATCGCTACGATGACGATGCGCGGATCAGCCGGGCGCGGACCTCGCAGCAGGAAGCGCGAGTCCAGTGTGCGCACTTCATAATCTTCCACCAGCTTGAAGAGGGCGATTTCGTGGCGCCGTGCAATGCTGACGTAGACGAAGAGCAGCAGCCCGATGAGCGTAAACGCCGCGTTGATGGCCAGGCTGTACTTGTGGGCAGTGACGAATTGCAGCATCCCCGATGGGGTCAGCACTTCGCGTAAATCCCGCCACGTCCGGCTCAAAAATCCCATAAATACCCAGTCACGCCCCAGCT
>CAZRND010000542.1:0-2951 GCA_964601345.1 uncultured Acidobacteriota bacterium
GCTGTGGGCTGCGGATGGCGGTAACCGACACCGGCGGGAGGGACCCGGGCTGGGGCTTCGCAGGCTCGCCGCTGGCGATTGGCGACGATCTGTTAGTGGCCGCTTCCGGCAGACTCGCCGCCTATAAACTCACGGGCGGCGCTCCGCGCTGGACCATTCAGACAGGGGGAGGAGGCTACAGTTCGCCGCATCCGCTGACCATCGCCGGAGTCGAGCAGGTTTTGTTGCTGAGCGCCTACAGCGCGACGAGCGTCGCGCCCGACGGCAAGGTGCTTTGGAAACACGAGTGGAAATCGGAAGGCACTCGCATCATGCAGCCGGGCGTGATGGAGAACGGCGATCTTCTGATCAGCACCGGCGACGGCATCGGCGGGCGCGGCCTTCGACGGCTCTCCATTGAACATAAGTTCGACGATCCCGCCGCGGGCTGGATCGTCGAGGAGCGCTGGACCTCGACCGGGCTGAAGCCCGGCTACAACGACTTTGTCGTCCATGACGGCCATGCGTATGGTTTTGACAACACCATCCTGGCATGCATCGATCTCAAGGACGGCGCGCGCAAGTGGAAGGGCGGACGCTACGGCGCGGGACAAATGATCCTGCTGCGCGATCAAGGCGTGCTCCTGGTGCAAGCGGAGGATGGCGACTTGGCGCTGGTCAAAGCCTCGCCCGATCAGTTCACGGAACTCGCGCGGTTCAAAGCGATGGACGACAAGACTTGGAATCATCCCGTGCTGGTGGGCGATCGCCTGCTGGTGCGCAACGGCGCAGAGATGGTGGCGTTCCAGCTTTCGCCGGAACGCAAATAGCGCTACTTCTTCTTGGCTTGCTTGGCGATGATCATGCTCGAAATGCCCTTGTAGGTCGCATCCGGCACGATCTTCTTGCTGACCAACTGATCCTTGCGAGCATAAGGACGTCCCGCGATGATTTTCTTCGCGTAGGCGTCGCCGATGCCGGGAAGCGCCTTGAGCTGGTCTTCCGTGGCGGTGTTGATATCCAGCAGGTCTGCGGCCTTGGATGTCGCTGCCGCTTTGGTGGCTTTGGCGGGGGACTTGGTCTGTGCTGCAACGGATAACGCCATCGCTACCACGAGCAGGAGAACGTAGAGTTTCTTGATCATGCGGGCAGTATACATTACTGAGCTGGAAAGATCAGCGGCAGCGCCGGCTCCGATGTAAACATGCACCTGGCGTTGTGACCGCACAGCGGCACGATCTTCACCGTGTGCTTCGCGCCGTACTTTTCGTTCGCGTATTTTCCATAGGCCTCGCCGCGCGCCAGGCGCGTGGGACCCTGAGCCATCGCTTGACATGATCCGTCGAATCCGCCGAGCGGCAGGATGTCGAGCTCCCCAAGCAGATACGTCACGGGCCGCGCGGCGAGTTGCTTCTTCAAGTCTTCGTCCGCGATCTTCGCGGTGTAGCCCGTGCGGCTCTTCAGGCCGTACGGCCACTGATCGTACGTCGTGCAGCCGCGCCCGCCTCCGAACGATCGGAAGGCACCGACTTGTGCCGGTGGCGGATTTCCATCACCCTCGGCTGCGGCCGACGGCGCCGGGACGTATCCCGGCGCGCGCGCGCTCACCGAATACGTCGATTCGTTGGGACGCGTGTCGTCAAGGTACGCGTAGCTCGAAGGATTCGACACAATGTAGATCACCGGGACGCCCAACGAGTCGTGCACTTTGTTCGCCATCTCGTAACGATTCACAAATTGGCCGCCCGCCGAGTGACCCGCAATCACGATCACCTTCAGGTTCGGGAAAGTCTGCTTGCGCGCCAGCTGGCGCAAAATCTCGTCCGCGAAGTGATAAGACGTCAGATCCTTGTTACTGTCCGCGGCGACGCCGCCCGACCGCCAGCTATCGCCGCCGCAGGGCCAGTTCACTTCGCGCTCGTCGAGCTTGTCGCGGCAGCCTCCGCCGCCCGACGACGCGAAGCGCGGCGCAACCACCACCGTGTTCTCGAGCGCGCCCGCCAGATATGCGGCGGCCAGCGCGGTGCGGAAATAATTGTCCGCGTCGCGTCCCGCGCCATGGACCAGGATGAAGGCGCGCGTGATCGCTTCGTTTTTCGCGTCGAGCGAGTGCGTGCGATAAATCAGCGAGCGGGCCTGGCCGTTGAGCGCCACCCACTCGGTGCAGGATTGCACCGCATTCACGCAAGGGGCGGCCGCCGAAGCCATGGCCGTTACGCACAGGAGAATCAGAACCAGTTTTTTCATAACCCCGGCATTGTATCAGCGATCAGCGATACGCCGCGGCCTGGATAGAGTAAAGCTCGGCGTACTGGCCGCGCCGCGCCATCAGATCCTCGTGCGCGCCCACCTCCACGACGCGCGCGCCATCGAGCACCACGATCAGGTCGGCCATGCGAACGGTGCTGAAGCGATGCGAGACCAGGATCGTGATCCGGCCGTCGGGCGCGGAGTCGCGCGCGGCGGCGGAATAGCGCTCGAAGAGGGCGTGCTCGGTCTCGGCGTCGAGCGCGGCGGTCGGCTCGTCGAGCACCAGAACGAGCGGGCGGTCGCGCATGAACCCGCGAGCCAGCGCGAACTTCTGCCACTGTCCGAAGCTCACCTCCGCGCCTCCGGGCCATGTAGCCCCGAGTTGCGTCTCGATCCCTTCGTTGAGTTTTTCCACTACGTCGTCCGCGCCGGCGCGCGTCACGGCCGCCCGGATGGCGGGCCGGTCGTCGAGGCGGGGAAGATCGCCCACGCCGACCGAGTGCTTCAACTGAAACTCGAAGCGGAAGAAATCCTGAAACGCGCCGGCCAGGCGCGCGCGCCACTCGGCGGCGGGGATGCGCGCCAGGTCGTGCCCGTCAATGAGGATTTTCCCCTCGTCCGGCAGATACATCCGCGAGAGCAATTTCCCGAGCGTCGGTTCTCCCGCCCCCTTTTCGCCCACCATAGCCACCACCCAGCCCCGCCCCCGCCGGCCGCTCCCC
>CAZRND010000543.1:0-2914 GCA_964601345.1 uncultured Acidobacteriota bacterium
GGAGTCGCCGTCGGCACGCGCTCGACGCGGAACTGCTCGTTCAAAAACGATTTCGGCTGGCCGAGTACAATATCCGAAGTCTTGAACTTCACATCGCCAGCCGGGAGTTTGATTGTCAGGCTGGCGTCGCCTTTCATCGTGAAGACGATCCCGTTGGGCCAGACGCTCTGCTTGCCGGGCGGCTCTTTTTCACCCGCGGGGGTGATGCCGAAGCGGACGTTCAGGAAGCCTTCGAGGATCACCTGGCCGGCCATCGTTCCCACGGTGGAAGAAGAAAGGCCCGAGCAGAGTAGCGCGATCGCGAACAAGGCCGCGGCGGAGGGGCCGAGCAAAGGCCCGAGCGTGCGGTGCGCTTCTTCGATGGAGGCGACGTGCAGCGTGCCGCCGAAGAAGACCGCGGCGGCCATCACCACCATCGCTGAGTTCACCAGCCACGCGCCGTTCATCGCCACGAGCACGTCGACGACCTCCATGCGGTGATGGCGCCGCTGGGCTTCGGGATCGCGCTCGTTACGATGCAGCACCAGCGCCGAGTGCAGGTACACCACGTGCGGCATCACCGTCGCGCCGAGCATCCCTACAGCGACGTAGAGCGCGTCGCCGTGCGCGCGGGGCCAAACGACCCCTTCGAGGATCGGACGCCAGACCGGCTTGGCCATCCATACTTCGGCCGCGTAGCAGCAGCCGATGGCGGCGACGAAGAACATGATCACGTACTCGAGGCTGCGGAAGCCGAACTTCTCGATCGCCAGGATCAGGAAGACGGCGATTCCGGTGAGCACCGCGGCGGCGGCCAGCGGGATTCCGAAGAGCAGATAGAATCCCAGCGCCGCGCCGAGAAATTCCGCGAGGTCCGTGGCGAGCGCGGAAATCTCTCCCGCCACCCAGAGGAGCAAATTGATGTTTCGGGGAAAAAGAGCGCGGCAGTTCTGCGGGAGCGTCTTGCCTGTGGCGATTCCCAGCTTGGCCGAGAGGCTCTGCACCAGGATGGCCATGAGGTTGCTCCAGAGCAGCACCCAAAGCAACTGGTAGCCGAAGCGCGCGCCACCTTCGATGTTCGTGGCGAAGTTTCCGGGATCGATGTAGGCGACGCTGGCGACGAACGCGGGACCGAAGTACCAGCCGACACTTCGCTCCTGCTTTTTCAGCGGACGGGCGTCGGCGAGCGCGATCCCTTCGGCGGCCATATAAATTCCAATGAAGAATCTATGTTAACCGAGGTTAATACGCTAAGTCAAGAACCGGCCGGTCAGTATTTGGGGACACTGGAATCGACTTCGTCGCTCCAGGCGAGAATCCCGCCCTTCAGGTTCTTGACCTTGCGGAAGCCCGCTTTGAGCAGGAAGTCGACGGCCTTGCCGCTGCGGACTCCGCTGCGGCAGTGGGCCACGATCTCGTCGGCGGTGTTGAGCTCGTGGACGCGCGAGGGCAGCTCGCCGAGCGGGATCAGGTGCCCGCTGAGATTACAGATATCGTATTCGTGCGGTTCCCGGACGTCCAAGATGAACAGGTTGTCGCCGCGATCCAGTCGCTGCTTCAGATCCTTGCAGGTGATCTCCTCCACCTTGACCTCCTCCACGTGTTCCTCGCCGCGAATCCCGCAGAACTGCTCGTAGTCGATCAGCGCCGTGATGGTAGGACGAGTGCCGCACAGCGGGCAATCGGGGTTTTTCCGGAGCTTCAGCTCGCGGAAGTGCATCTCGAGCGCGTCCACCAGCAGCAGGCGGTTCTTCAGCGGCTCGCCGTTGCCGAGGATCAGCTTGATTACTTCGGTGGCCTGGATCACGCCGAGCAGTCCGGGCAGGATGCCGAGCACGCCGCCCTCCGCGCAGCTCGGGACGAGTCCCGGAGGTGGCGGTTCGGGATAGAGGCAACGGTAGCAAGGGCCGTCTTTGAGGCCGAAGACCGAGGCCTGCCCTTCGAAGCGGAAGATGCTGGCATAGACGTTCGGCTTGCCGAGCAGGACGCAGGCATCGTTCACCAGGTAACGCGTCGGGAAATTGTCGGTGCCGTCGGCGACGATGTCGAAGTCCTTGATGATATCGAGCGCGTTCGCCGAGGTAATGCGCGTCTCGAACGGGACGATCTTCACTTCCGGATTCATGTCGCGCAGCCGGTCGCTGGCCGAAGCGAGCTTCGGACGTCCCACGTCCTTCGTTCCGTGTGCGATCTGGCGTTGCAGGTTCGTGACGTCGACCACGTCGAAGTCCACCAGGCCGAGCGTGCCGACGCCCGCGGCTCCGAGGTACAGCGCCAGGGGCGAGCCGAGTCCGCCGGTGCCGACGAGCAGCACTTTGGCCTGCTTCAGCTTGAGCTGTCCGGCCATGCCGACCTCGGGCATGATCAAGTGCCGGCTGTAGCGCATCACCTCGTCGTTCGTCAGCTTCACCGGCGCCGCCACCGCCGGCGATCCGCCGGCGATGGAGGGGATGATGCTGATCACGTCGTTTTCCTTGATCCCGGCGGCGTCTTTGCTCAGGTAGCGCACGTCTTCGTCGTTGAGATAGACGTTCACGAAGCTGCGCAGCTTGCCGTCGTCGGTGAACAGGTGCCGGCGCAGTTCGGCGTAGCGCGTGGCAAGGTTGGAGAGAACTTCGTCCACGGTTTTTCCGTCGATCTCGACGGAATCCTTCCGCCCGGCGTACTGCCGCAGCGGAGTCGGAATGATTACTTTAACTGGCATATGTCCACCTCTTCCTCTTCCATGGCCGAACGATCTTCCTTCAGCACCCAACTGGTCGCTTCTTCCGGACGTCCCTTCCGCACCGAAAGGATCAGGTAGGAGAGCCACGGCCAAGCATGATCCCGATCGTACTTCGAAGGCTGCGCCGGATGGTCGGGATGCGAGTGGTAGAACCCTAGGATCCCCATACCGCGCTCTTCCGAGTATTTCTCGAACATCCGCCAGTCGTTG
>CAZRND010000544.1:0-2896 GCA_964601345.1 uncultured Acidobacteriota bacterium
GGCGAGATGGGCTACTACGTCGTGAGCGACGGCACCGCGAAGCCGTACCGCGTGCACATGCGCTCGCCGTCCTACGCGAACCTGCAAGCGCTGAACAAGATGTGCGAAGGCCGCCTGATCGCCGACGTGGTGGCCGCGATCGGAAGTATCGACATTGTGCTGGGGGAGATTGACCGCTGATGGTCGTGTCCGCCCAACTCGACGCCTTCTTCACCGCCAAGATGTCGGAGTACCCGACACAGCGCTCGTTCCTCGTCCCCATGCTGCTCTACACCCAGGACGAGCTCGGTTTTCTCTCCGACGCTGCCATCGACTACATCGCCAAGAAGGCTGCGCTCAGCGAGCTCGAGGTGCGCAACGTCATCAGCTACTACTCCATGCTGACCACCAAACCGCGCGGCCGCTTCAACGTGCAGGTGTGCACCAACATCTGCTGCATGCTGCGCGGCGCGGAAGACATCTTCGAGCACTGCTCGAAACGCCTCGGCATCGGCCACAAGCAGACCACCCCGGACAAGATGTTCACGCTCGAAGAGGTCGAATGCATCGGCGCCTGTTCCTGGGGCCCGGCCATGCAAGTGAACTATGACTTCCACGAAAATCTGACGACGAGCAGCGTGGACCACATCCTCGCCGACTACCGCGCAAAGGTGGGACAGTAATGGCCGACCTCGTCCAACACGCCGACGAAGTCAAAGTGGTCAGCAAGCGCTTCGGCCAGGGCGCGGCTTCGCTCGATCGTTACCTCGAACTCGATGGCTACAAGGCGGTGCAGCGCGCGCTCGAAAAGGGACCCGACTGGATCATCAACGAGATGAAGGCCTCAAACCTGCGCGGACGCGGCGGCGCCGGTTTCCCTACCGGCATGAAGTGGTCGTTCGTCCCGAAGGAATCCGCGAAGCCGAAGTATGTGCTCTGCAACGGCGACGAGTCCGAACCCGGCACGTGCAAAGACCGCCTGCTCCTCGAGCACGACCCGCACGCCGTCATCGAAGGTGTCATGATCGCCGGGCTCTCCATCGGTGCGAAGACCGGTGACATTTACATCCGCGGCGAGTATCGCTACCTCGTCGACATCATGCGCAAGGCCATTGCCGACGCGCGCGCCCGCGGCTTCATCGGCAAGAACATTTTCGGCTCCGGGCAGGACTTCGAGGTCTACTGGCACACCGGCGCCGGCGCCTACGAAGTCGGCGAAGAGTCGGCGCTCATGGAATCGCTCGAAGGCAAGCGCGGCATCCCGCGCATCCGTCCGCCGTTTCCCGCGGTCGTCGGGCTGTGGGGCGGACCGACCGTCATCAACAACGTCGAGACGCTCGCTTCGGTGCCGCACGTCATCCTCGGCGGCGGCGAGTGGTACGCGAACCTCGGCACACCGAAGAATGGCGGCACGCGCCTCTTCTGCCTCTCCGGCCACGTCGAGCGTCCCGGCGTCTACGAGCTGCCACTCGGCTACAACCTCAAGAAGATGATCTACGACGTCGCCGGCGGCACCCCCAACGGACATCAGCTCAAAGCCGTCGTGCCCGGCGGATCGTCGGTGCCGATCCTCAAAGCCGACGAGATCGACCTCGCCATGGACTTCGATAGCCTGATGAAGGTCGGCACATTCCTTGGTTCCGGCGGCGTCATCGTCATTGACGATCACACCTGCATCGTGAAGTTCTGCCTGCGGACCACCAAGTTCTACCAGCACGAGAGCTGCGGCTGGTGCATCCCCTGCCGCGAAGGCACCGATTGGATGAAGAAGACGCTGGTCCGCTTCCATGCCGGCGCCGGGGTAAAGAAAGACATTAACAATCTGCAGTATCTGGCTGAGAACATGCTCGGTCGCACATTTTGCCCGCTGGGCGACGCGGCCGCCATGCCAGTGATCGGCATGATCAAGAAGTTCCGCGAAGAATTCGAAGCGCACCTCGAAGGCAAGCCGTGCCCGTTCGATGGGAAGAGCGTGGAACAACTACCGGTGTTGGCATGATTGCCGAACTGCCGAACTGCGGAAGTGCCGAATTGATGGTTGCGAGCGAGAAAAGACGACAAGCCGCCGAACTGCTAGAGCAGTTTTACAAGGGCGCGATTACGAATGATCAGATGGTGAATGCTTGGCCCCACGATGCAAATGATCGTGCCTTGAGAGCGGTGGAGTGTGGTGTTTGGACCTTATATAGCGATCTCCGAGAGCACCATGCCGATCCGGAGATTCGCCGTCACTATCGCACGTCGAAGCACATTCACCGTTGCCTCACCTTCCTGCTTTCTGACTATGAATATGAGTGGCGTTCTTACTGGCCGCTGGAGTCCGGCTTGGATCGGCTTGGCATTACGGAGCGCGTCTGGGTCGTACTATTGCGGCGGTTCAGGTTGAGACCCGTTCCATCGCTTACTCCTGAGGAGGAGGCGTGGCCGTTCACGACTCGCCAGGACTATCACCACGCGTGGAGATTGTTACGCCACGCATAACCAATTCGACAATTCCGCACTTCGGCAATTCGGCAATGTGGCGGTTCTGCTCGCACTATCGCTCCTGGTCGGGTGCCGCCAGGACATGCACGACCAGCCACGGCTCAAGCCGTTGCGCCGCTCGGATTTCTTCGCTGACGAACGCGGCTCGCGGCCGCTGGTGCCGGGCACGGTGGCGCGCGGCCAGTTGCGCGCCGATCCTTATTACTACAAGGGCGTCATGGGCAAGGACCAGCCGGGCGACGCGGTGCCGCGGCCCATCACGGCCGAGTTCCTGCGCCGCGGCCAGGAGCGCTTCAACATCTACTGCACGCCGTGCCACTCGCGCACCGGCGACGGCAACGGCATGATCGTGCAGCGCGGATTGCGCCATCCGCCGTCGTTCCATTCGGACGCCATCCGCCAGCGCAACGTCGGCCATTACTTCGACGTGATG
>CAZRND010000545.1:0-2883 GCA_964601345.1 uncultured Acidobacteriota bacterium
GGTGAATCCGTTAATGGATAAAGTTTGGACGTTCGGAGTGAACTGGTACGTCAACCGATGGGGCAAGATTCAGGGCAACTGGATCCGGGAAACGATCGACGACACTTTCCGAGCGCCCGTCCCGGGAACCGCCGACTACTGGACGCAGATGGTGCGCATCCAGTTCAAGATGTAGCAGGTGCAGCCATGAAGAATATTTTTGCAGCACTCGTTTTCTTGGTTTTGGGCGCCCTCTGCTGGGGCCAAACGTCGGACGATTTTTTCAGCGGCGCAACGCTGCAGCGTCTCGACATCACCATGAACGCGACCGACTGGGCCAAGCTCAAGGCCAATTTCCTGGACGACACCCGCTACCCCGCGATCTTCAAGTGGAACAACGTCACCATTGAGGACATCGCCATTCGCTCGCGCGGTTCGGGCAGCCGGAGCCCGGTCAAGCCGGGCCTGAAGGCCGAGTTCGCCTATTACGAACCGGGACAGACCTTCCTCGGTATGGCGAATGTGGTCCTGCGCAACAACACCCAGGACGCTTCGCAGATGAAAGAGCGCATTTCCATGCAGTTCTTCTCAAAGATGGGGCTCCCGGCGTCTCGGGAGACGCATGCCCGCCTCTATGTGAACAACGAATACATCGGGCTCTACACGTTTGTCGAGAACGTGGATGTTGTCTATACGAAGCGCTACTTGAACGACGATCAGGGGCGGCTCTACGAATACAAGTACAGCGTGCCTTATCATTTCGAAAACAAAGGGAGCGATCAGAGCCTCTACCAGCCCGATCCGTTCAAGCCCGAAACCTTCAAAGATCATCCCGACGCCACGGTCATCGCGCAGACGATGGCCGCCATCAACGGAAATTCCGGATCGGGCTTCCAGAGCGCTCTGGCTCCTTTCCTCGACCTCAAGCTGTTCCTGACGCACCTCTCCGTCGAGAGCTATCTCGCGGAACAGGACGGCCTGGTCGGCGATTATGGAGCGAACAACTTTTACTTCTACACCTTCGCCGGAAAAACTCTCTCGCAGTTCCTTCCCTGGGATAAGAGCAACACCTTCTGGACCATCGACCGCTATTCCCTGGCCAACTTCGACCAGAACATTCTGGTCAAGAACGCCATGGCGGTTCCCGAGCTGAAAACGTTCTTCCTACAGAGCCTTCTCAAAGCGATGCAGACCGCCGGAGGACCCGGCGGCTGGATGGCCCAGGAAATCGATCGCGAATACAACCAGATTAAACAAGCCGCCTACGACGATCCCAACAAGCAGTGCCTTGGATCGGACGGCAATCAGCGTCCTTGCACGAACGCCGACTTCGAAGCCGGCGTTCAGTACTTGAGAGATTTCGCCAACCAGCGGCCGTCGTGGGTCATGAGCCACCTGGCATCGCAAGGCCTGGCAGTGGCCAAGCTCAGCTCCTCTGCTCCATCCACCGGCCTGCGCTTCGGCGCGATCGCCGGAACCACGACGCTGCCGCAGACGCTGACAGTGACCAGCGATTCCGGCTCGCTCAGCTACACCGCAACAGTCACCGGCGCGCCGTGGATGACGGTAACGCCCGCGGCCGGGACGACGCCCGCAACGTTGAACATCACCGTGAATCCGGGCAGCATGAGTCCGGGCGACTATACCGGCAGCATCTCCATCGCTTCGAGCGGCGCGTCGAATTCTCCGCTCTCGGTTCCGGTGACGTTGAGCGTCCTGGCGGCGGGATCGCAGCCCGTGCTGGCCGCGGGCGGGATGGTGAATGCCGCGACATCGGGAACCACGCTGGCGGCCGGCGCCCTTGCCAGCATCTACGGAGCGAATCTCGGAAGTGCTGCCACGGGAGCTCCCTCGATTCCGCTGCCGACCGAGCTGGCCGGAATCTCGATCCGCGTGAACAACGTCCTCGCGCCGATTCTCTTTGCCTCGTCGGGACAGGTGAACGTCGAGATTCCGTGGGAGACGGCTCCGGGCAGCGCCACCATCACTGCCGCCTTCAAAGGAGTCGCCGGTAACAGCATCACGACGACCATCGGCACATACGCCCCGGGCGTTTTCGTCACTGTCTATCCCGACGGTGGCTTGGTCAACGGCAGCAAGCCGGCCGCGGCGAACGACATCCTGGTGGTCTACGCCAACGGCCTTGGACCCGTCACTCCCAGCGTGCCGACAGGATCCGGCGCAAGCGTTCTAACCACAACCACAGCGACCGTCACAGCGACGATCGGCGGCGTGGACGCGCCGGTGCTCTTCTCCGGCCTGACTCCGTTCGTCGGTCTCTATCAGGTGAATGTGCGCGTGCCCGCCGGCGTGACTCCCGGAAGCGCTACTCCGCTGGTGCTGAAGGTCGGCGGCGTGAGCTCTCCGCCCAACA
This sequence comes from uncultured Acidobacteriota bacterium, assembly GCA_964601345.1. Classification (GTDB taxonomy): domain Bacteria; phylum Acidobacteriota; class Terriglobia; order JAJPHL01; family JAJPHL01; genus CAZRND01. Next base: position 2,354 of record CAZRND010000545.1, read on the forward strand.
CGATCGCAACGCGCTAGTGGTAACGGTTGACTTTTTCCATTACTCGGACCATATGCAAGCCGCCGCGGGCGCCTTCGATTTCTGTGACGACGGTTTGCGTCTGGCCATCCAGGGATAACGAGCGAACCTCCGTCATTTTCAGACCTTTGTTGTCGCTAATGATGGTGACCAGTTTGCCCGCCGCCCATCGCGTCTGAGTCTTGAACGCCTCTCCGCCGGTCTCGCCGGGAACTTCCTTGCCGTCGGTGGTCAGCCGCATGAACATCTTCTTTTCGCCGCTCCCAGCCAGAGAGGTCCGGTCAATCGTCAGGTTCGGTTCCTTGTGTTCGATGATTTCTGTGAACCGCTTGGGAACGAACATTTTGCCATAATCGCTCATCCCGACGTTGATCTCCCAGCGACCGGAAAGGTTCGGAGTCCTGCTTTTCTTCTCCGCGGCGGACGCCGCAACAGTAAGAGCCAGCGCGACGATCAGGAGGCTCCTGGTCATCGCTTACACCAGCCTCGTGACGCCCGGCCGCGGCATCTCC
>CAZRND010000546.1:0-2853 GCA_964601345.1 uncultured Acidobacteriota bacterium
AGCGTCAGGCCGCGCCGCACCGCGCGTTTGAATCCCGTGGCCTCGACGGCGATTTCGTACTCGCCGCTGGTCAGCAGAGGAATAGTGTATGCGCCGGAGTCCCCGGAGACGGCGTTCGATCTGGTTCCTGTACGCGTTTCGGAGGCGACGATTCTGGCTTTCGGGATCGGCGCGCCCGATGGATCGGTAATCACGCCGGAGAATGATCCGTGGAATTCCTGCGTGAAAGCGCTTTCACACAGGGCCAGCAGGATGAAAATCAAGGCCAGCTTCTTCATGAGAACTCCCAGGTGCTCCAAGACTTGCCGCTGTGCGAAAGTGTAGCGCCGGCGATGAACGGTTGTCAACCGATCGCGCTGCCCTCCGGACCCTGCGATACAATGGACCGCATGGAGTCGCCCGCCGAGCGCGTGTTGATCGTCGAAGACGAGGATGGCGCGAGGGCCGGACTGGCGGCGGTGGTGGAAAGCTGGGGATATCGCGCCACTGCGGCGCGCGACGGCCAGGAAGCGATCGAAAAACTAGAAGCGCTCACTCCCGCAGTCGTGATTACCGACCTGAGAATGCCGCGTCTCGACGGCCTGGGACTCCTGCGCCGTCTGGCGGAAGATCCGGACCGGCCGCCCTCCATCGTGCTTACGGCCCACGGCGACGAAGCGGCCCTGGAAGAGGCGCTCGGACTCGGAGCTTTCTGGTTCCTCGAAAAGCCGCTGCGTCCGCAGATGCTCCACGTCCTGGTGGACCGCGCCGTGGGCCTCTATCGCGGCCGGCGCAAGAGCCAGGCCCTCGAGCTCGACCTGATGCGCGCCGGCAAGCTCGGAGCGCTCGTCGGCGAATCGCCCTCGGTGCAGGAGGTCTTTCGCCTGATCCAACTGGTGGCCCCGAGCAAGGCCGCCGTGCTGATTACCGGTGAGAGCGGCACGGGCAAGGAACTCGTGGCGCGCACGATTCATCAACTGAGTCCGCGCAGCGGGCGTCCCTTTGTCGCCGTGAATTGTTCGGCAATCCCCGAGACGCTGATGGAGAGCGAGATTTTCGGTCACGAGCGCGGCGCATTCACCGGCGCCGTGGAGCGGCGCGCGGGATGCTTCGAGCTCGCCCAGGACGGCACGCTGCTGCTTGACGAGATCGGCGAGATGCCCGCGGCCACGCAGGCCAAGCTCCTGCGCGTGCTCGAGGATTCGCGTGTCCGCCGCCTTGGAAGCAAGGCGGAGATCGAGGTGGACGTCCGCGTGCTCGCCGCCACCAACAAGAATCCGGAAACCGCCGTCGGCAAGGGTGAGCTGCGCAACGACCTCTACTACCGGCTCAACGTCTTTCATCTGCACCTGCCTCCCTTGCGCGAGCGGATGGACGACCTGCCTCGCCTGGTGGAATCCTTGCTTACCGATCTGAATCTGAAGCACGAGCGTCGCGTGGCGCGCGCCGCCCCGGCGGTTCTGGAGCGATTCCGAAATTATTCCTGGCCGGGCAACGTCCGCGAGTTGCGAAATACGCTGGAGCGCGCGCTGGTCGTTGCTCCGGGAGACCAAATCGAGACGGATCATCTGCCCCCCGACTTCGGATCGAGCAAGCTGGCCGCCGTCCCAGCCGCCTCGGGGAACGGCCTGGAGATCCCGATCGGCACAACCGTCGCCGAGGCCGAGAAGCAGCTCATCCTGAGGACGCTCGCCGCTCACAACAACAACAAGACTCGCGCGGCCGAGGTCCTCGGCATCAGCCTCAAGACCATGCACAACAAGCTCAAGGAATACGAAGCCGGTTGAGTCTCAAAACCAAGCTGCGATTGTCGATTCTGGCCCTCGTCCTCACTGTCGTGCTGGCCTACTCCTGGGTGTATCTCTCGCTCCTAACGCGTCTGGAATTTGAAGCTTCTTTCGACCTCGGGCAGTACGTCGCGAGCAAGATCCTTCCCAAAGCCGACCAGATTCTCCGCGATGTCCTGGCGAGCGACGCCGCGACGTTTGTCGGAGGCGATCCCATCGCCTTGACCATGCTCGCGCGCACGGCGCTAGCCTCCGATCCGGCGCTCGGCGCCGTGCTCGAATCGAGCGTCGGATATTCCTACACGATCTACGACGTCGCCGTCGTCGACGAAGACGGGATGATCCTGGCGCACTCCGACACCTCTCACTTGGGAATGCGCGCGCCGCAGCGGTATTCGTTCGAGCCGTTGCTGAGCGCGGGCGCTCCGCAGCAACTGCGCGTCGCCTTTCGCGATCCGCAGATTTACGAAGTTTCTCTGCCGCTGCTGTACAACCAACAGCCGTTCGGCGCGGTGCGCGTCGGGGTCTCGACCGAGCGGGTGAGCGTCATGCTCGCGACCGAGCTTCGCCGGGCGGTTTCCGTGGTGATGGTGGCGGTGATCCTGGCGATGGTGCTCGCCTGGGTCGCAACGGGATTCCTGCTCAAGCCGCTGGCCAGCATTACGGTCTCGCTCGACCGCATGACGCGCGGGCAGTTCGATTCACTGCCGCGCTCCGAGGGCAGCGACGAATTTGGAACCGTCGCCAGCAAGCTGCAGTTGCTGGGGCAGCAATTTCGCGACGCCAAGGACAACCTGGCGCAAGTGCTGCACGGCCTCGAGGAAGCGCTGCTCCTTTTCACTCGGGACGGCCGAGCGATCCTGGCCAGCGACCGCGTGCAGGAGTTTCTCGGCCTCGAAAGCGGCCAGATCCTGGGACGGCAGGCGGACGAGATCTTTGCCGGCGGGTCGCCGCTCTCGGCGGGGGTTCTCTCCGCGCTTCGCGGGGAGCGGCCCGTCAAACGGCAGGGAGGGGAGGCGGGGGGGGGGAGGGTGGGCAGACACGGGGCAATCAATTTCAAGATCTGAAGGGGGGGGGGGGCGGCGGG
>CAZRND010000547.1:0-376 GCA_964601345.1 uncultured Acidobacteriota bacterium
CACGAGCAAGCGGCGTCCCGCCGCGTCGAGCGTTTCGTCTTTCTTGCAGAAGCAGAAGCGCACCTGCTGCGCGCCGTCCTTGGGATCGTTGTAGAAGCTCGATCCGGGCACGACCGATACGCCGATCTCCCGCACCAGGTATTCAGAGAACGCAATGTCGTTCGGGTGTCCGAAGCAGGAGATGTCGGTCATCACGTAATAAGCCCCATCAGGACGATAACAGGTGAAGCCGGCCGCCTCGAGCTGCGGCAGCAGCCGGTCGCGCCGGACTTTGTACTCGGCGGCGAGGCGCGCATAGTAATCGTCGGGCAGGGCGAGCGCCATCGCTCCGGCTTCCTGCAGCGGCGCGGCCGCGCCGACGGTCAGAAAATCGTGG
>CAZRND010000547.1:386-2852 GCA_964601345.1 uncultured Acidobacteriota bacterium
TCGGGGCCTTTGGGGATGCCCACCGTCAGCGGCTCGGGCGCGCTCGCCCAGCCCACGCGCCATCCCGTTACGCTGTAGGTCTTGCTCATGCCGTTGATGGTCACGGTGCGCTCGCGCATGCCGGGCAACGTGGCCATGCTGATGTGCGGCGTCGTCCCGTAGAGGATGTGTTCGTAAATCTCGTCGGTGAACGCCACCGTATTCCACTTCATGCACAACTCGGCGAGCGTGTTCATTTCCTCGCGGGTAAAGACCTTGCCCGTGGGATTGTTCGGCGTATTCAGAATCAGCGCCCGGGTGCGATTGTTGAATGCCGCGCGCAGCTCTTTTTCGTCGTAGCGCCATTCCCAATGGTCGCCCACGCGCTCCGGCCGCAGCTTCACGAAGCGCGGCACGGCGTCCGAGAGGATGCTGTCCGGCCCGTAGTTCTCGTAATAAGGCTCGAAGATCACCGCTTCGTCGCCGGCATTCAGCACGGCCAGCAGCGACGAGATCATGGCTTCGGTCGAGCCGCAGCAGACGGTGATCTCTTTCTCGGGATCGACCTGAATTCCAGGAAAGCGCGCGACCTTGGCGACGATAGCGTCGCGCAGGCTCTTCGCGCCCCAGGTAATCGCGTATTGATTGATGTCCGCGTCAATGGCGCTCTTGGCGGCATCCTTCAATTCGCGCGGCGCGGGGAAGTCGGGAAATCCTTGCGAGAGATTCACCGCGCCGTATTTCATGGCCTGGCGCGTCATCTCGCGGATCACCGATTCGGTGAACTGACTGGCCTTGTGAGAAATCAGATTTGATTTGATGTCGATCATGAGATCAGTAAATCCACCCGCCTCCGGCCACGAGATCGCCCTGATAGAAAACCGCCGCCTGCCCGGGCGTGATGGCGCGCTGCGGCGCGTCGAAGTCCACGCGCGCGCGGCCGCCCTCGAGAGGCGTCACCGTCGCCGGAGCGGGCGAATGACGATAGCGAATCTTCACCTCGGCGCGAAACGGCTCCACTACATCCTCGAAAGCGATCCAATTCACGCGCTCGACGCGCGCAACCCGCGACATCAGCTCGCCGTCCTCTCCGAGCGTCACGCGACGCGTCTCCGGCTGGATGTTCAGCACGTAGAGCGGGTGTCCAGCCGCGACACCCAGGCCCTTCCGCTGGCCCACGGTGAAATTCTCGATGCCCTCGTGATGGCCGATGACCTTGCCCGCCGTATCGACGAACTCGCCCTCGCCGCCGCTCGGCGCCTCGCCGCGCTCGGCTTGATAAGCATGGATGAAAGCTGTGTAGTCGTTGCCGGGAACGAAGCAAATCTCCGTGCTGTCGGGCTTCGCCGCGACGGGCAGCGAGAACTTGCGGGCCAGCTCGCGCACCTCGGTCTTGGTCATCTCGCCGAGCGGGAACATCGAGCGGCTCAACTGCTCCTGCGTCAGTCCGAAGAGAAAATAAGTCTGATCCTTGCCGGGATCGGCGGCGCGCGAGAGCAGATGGCGTCCCGAGGCATCTCGCGACAGCCGCGCATAGTGTCCCGTGGCCAGGCGGTCCGCGCCGATCTGCCGCGCGGTGCGCAGCAGCTCGTCGAACTTGATGGACGAGTTACAGAGCGCGCACGGGATGGGCGTGCGTCCCGCGAGGTAGTCGGAGACGAAAGGCTGGATGATGTCCTTCTCGAAGCGGCGCTCGAAGTTCACCACGTAAAAAGGCAGATGAAGATGCTCGGCCACGCGGCGCGCGTCGTGCACGTCGTCGATGGAGCAGCAGCGCCCCTCGACGGTCTCGGGCATGCCCGGATGCCCGGCCAAACGGCGCTGATTCCAGAGCTGCATGGTCAGGCCGACGACTGGGCCCTCCTCACGCGAACGGAGCAGTGCCGCGACAGTCGAGCTGTCCACACCTCCGCTCATGGCTACGGCAATCATGATTCTTCTGTCCCCTTACGCTACCGGCGACAGTTCCCGCAATCGCGCCACGACCGCGGGCAGCACTTCAAGCAGTCGGTCCACATCGGCGTCCGTATTCTGCTCGCCCAGACTGAATCGCAGGCTCGACCGCGCTTGATCCGCCGGGAGACCGATGGCCGTCAGAACATGCGACGGCTCGATCGCGCCGCTCGAGCAGGCGGCGCCTGTCGAGCAGGAGACGCCCGCAAGATCGAGCGCAATCACCAGCGCTTCTCCGTCGATAAACGAGAAGCGCAGATTGCTGGTGTTCGGGACGCGCCGCGCGGCATCTCCGTTGCCCGCGGCGTCCCCGATCTTCTCCAGTATGCCGCGTTCCAGGCGGTCTCGCAAACCGGCGAGACGCGCCGGCTCCGAGCCGAGCGCGGCCGAAGCCAGGTCGGCGGCGCGGCCGAGTCCAACGATGCCCGGGACATTCTCGGTGCCGGCGCGGCGGTCGCGCTCGTGATGTCCGCCGTAGCTGAGCGGCTTCAGCTTCGTCCCGCGACGCACGAAGAGCGCGCCCACGCCTTTCGG
>CAZRND010000548.1:0-2845 GCA_964601345.1 uncultured Acidobacteriota bacterium
CCTGGCCGCGCGGCTCGGGCCCGAAGAGCCAGGCCAGCCGTCCGCGCGGAAGGCCGCCCACGCGGAGGGCGGCGTCGAGCGAGAGCGAGCCGGTCGAGATGACCGTGACGGGCACCAACGCGTCGCGGGCCCCCAGGCGCATGATGGAGCCTTTGCCGAATTGCTTTTCAATTTGGGAAAGGGTTAAATCCAGGTTCTTCGATTTTTCCGTCCGGTCGTCCGCCATAAATTGCTCCTTGTTTTACCGGTTGAGTTTATCAGGAATGAAAGGGATTTCCAACTTAAGGCGTCGCGAAATAACCCTTCCGCGCCCGGACCTTCACGCCCTTCCGTAACGACACGACTTCGATCACATGGAAGGCCCCGTCGCGCGGCGTGTTCGGTTTGAAGCTCAGGCTGTACTGGCTCCGCAGCTCGCGGCTGATGTTCTCGAACGAACCGGTCATGTCCTGCAGCTTAAAGGGGAAGAAGGCGCGCCCTCCGGTCTCGACGGCAAAGCGGCGCATCACGCGGTCGCCCGGCTGCTCGATGCCGGAGATGTTCGTCCCGATGGCGTAGAGCGTGACCTCGGCCTTCTGCGCCATGGCCAGCGTCTCTTCCCGGCCCGCGCGGCTCTGGTTGTCCTCGCCGTCGCTGATGAGAACGATGGTGCGGCGAATGCCGGTCTCGGCCGACTGGGTCATCAGCTTGTCGCGCGCCGCCAGATAGATCGCGTCGTAGAGCGCCGTTCCGCCGCCGGCGTTCAGCCCGCGGATGGCCTTGGTGAGCTTTTCCAGATCGTCGGTGAAATCCTGCACCACCTCGGCGTTGGTGTCGAAGCTCATGAGGAAGGCCTTGTCCTTCCCCGGGCGGATCAACTGCCGCATAAAATCGACGGCCGCTTCCTGCTCGAACTTGAAGCGCTCGCGGATGCTGTTGCTGGTGTCGATCAGCAGGCCAATGCGCAACGGCAGGTCGGTTTCCTGCGAGAAGTCGGTGATCTCCTGTTTCTTGCGGCTGTCGAAGACCTCGACGTCGCCTTTCTGAAGGTCGGTGATGAAGCGCTCTTTGCGGTCGATGGCGGTAAAGAGCACCGGCACGCGCTCGGTCTTGACCGTGAACCTCGATTCGGTCTTCTGATCGGCCTGCTTTGGATCGGCTGGGTTTTGACCGAACACAACGCCCAGAAGCGCCAATGCCGTCAAGAGAGCGAACGATTTCATAGCCGTCGATTTCATTCAGTCGATTATACCGCAGGAAGCGGCCCGAGCCGAACCAGGAACGCCTCGAGTTCGGCGGGCAGCGGAGCGATGACCGTGATGCGCCGGCCGTTCGACGGCTGGCTGAAGATCAGCCGCCGGGCGTGCAGGAAATTACGCGCGAGCACGCCGCCCTTCGCTCCGTACATGGTGTCGCCCACCACCGGATGCCCGATGCTCGAGAGATGCACGCGGATCTGATGCATCCGCCCGGTCGAGATCTTCACTTCGAGCAGCGTCATCTCCGGATAGCGCTCGAGCACGCGATAGCGGCTCAGCGCGCTGCGCACGCCGGGAGCGCCCTCCCGTCGGCGCGCGGTCATCCGCACGCGCCGGATCAAATCGCGCCCGATAGGAGCGTCGATCTCGCCTTCGTCGCGCTTTACGCGTCCTTGCACCAGCGCCAGGTAATACTTTTCGACGCGCCGTTCGGCGAACTGCGCGGCGAGGCGGCGGTGCGCGACGTCGTTCTTGGCGACGACCAGCGCGCCGCTCGTCAAGCGGTCGAGCCGGTGCACCAGTCCCGGACGCTGCTCGCCTCCGACGCGCGAGAGCGCCGCGAAGCGATGCAGCAACGCGTTCACCAGCGTGCCGGTGCGCACGCCGCCTCCGGCGTGCACCGCCATGCCCGAGGGCTTGTTGATCACCACCAGGTCGTCGTCTTCGTAGAGCACGTCGAGATGGATGTCCTCGGGCTGGGCCCGGAGCGGACCAGCGGGCGTCCACTCCGCTTCCACGCGGTCGCCCATCTTCAAGTGCAGGCTGGCGCGCAGCGACACCGCGCCGTTCACGCGCACCAGGCCCTTTTCGATCAGTTCCTGGACGCGCTGCCGGCTGAGCTTGACCAGGTGCGTGGTCAGGTATTGGTCGAGACGGCGCTTCGCTTCTCCGGCCGTGACCGTAAAGCCGTCAGTGTTGGGGGGCACGGGAAAGGACCGGGGCGTGGCGGCGGCTCATCCAAATCGCGAGGCCCGCAATCGTCATCAGCACGGCGATGCCTTGCGAGACGGAGACGAGTCCCCAGGGGAGCGCGCTTCCGGAGCGGTCGCGCGTGAACTCCAGGGCAAATCGCGCCACTCCGTAGAGGACGAGGTAGAGGCCCAGAACCTGCCCGGCGAATCCGCGCCGCCTCCAGGCCGCCAGCAACGCGGCGAAGATCGCCAGCAGCGCTACGAACTCGTAAAGTTGCGCGGGATGCAGCGGAATCCCGAGCGGCACGCCCACCAGATCGTGCGCGTAGGGGTCGGTGAAGGTCACGGCCCAGGGCAGCTCGGTCTGGTGTCCCCAGCAGCATCCCGCGGCGAAGCAGCCGAGCCGGCCGATGGCGTGCCCAAGCGCCACGCCGGGTACAAAGGCATCGGCAGTTTCAAAGAATGGGAGATGATGCCGCCGCATGTACCACACGGCGACGGCCAGCGCGGCGAGGAATCCGCCGTAGAAGACGCCCGCCGACTGCAACGACGCCAGCGAGAAAATGGATGCCGGATGCGACGAGTAATATCGCCAGTCTTCCACCAGCATCAGCAGCTTGGCCCCGGCAACCGCGGCCAGCTCCTAGTAGGTGCCGAGACCGAACACGCTAATCCGACAGATGCACCGTCTCACGG
>CAZRND010000549.1:0-2832 GCA_964601345.1 uncultured Acidobacteriota bacterium
TGGCCATACCGCGGCCTTTCTTGTCGCCGGTGTCGATGCCCGCTTTGGCCAGCAGAGCCTTGCGCTCGTCATCGGGAATATCGGGACGGAAGCGGATGGCGCCGTTCGGAATCTTGAGCGTGTCGCGAGTCTCTCCGACCGGGATGGTCACGTAGGCGGTCATGCCGGGAAGCAGTTTCTCCTGCTGGTTCTCAAATTCAATCACGGTGTCGTAGGTCACAACGTTCTGCACCGTGGTCGGATTGATGCGGATCTGTTTGATCTCCCCCCGGAACGTGTCCCGCGGAAAGGCGTCCACTTTGAACGTGGCCCGTCCGCCGACGCGGACGTTGCCGACGTCGCTTTCGTCCGTCTTCACGTAGACCAGCATCTTGGTCAGGTCTTCGGCGATGGTGAAGATGGTGGGCGCTTGCATGGCGGCGGCCACGGTCTGGCCGACGTCCACGTTGCGCGCCACGACGGTGCCGTCGATGGGAGCGAAGATGATGGTGTGGTCGAGGTCCACTTTGGAAGCTGCCGCCGCGGCCTTGCGCTGGGCCACCTGGGCCTTGGCCTGGTCCACTTGCGCCAGGGAGGAACGCAGCTTGCTCTGCGACTGCTGGTGTTGAGCCTCGGTCGCGGCCAGAGCGGCCTGCGCCGAATCGGCGGTGGCCTGCGCGGAGTCGCGCTGCGCCTCGGAAACAATCCCTTGTTTGTAGAGATCGGAGGCGCGCTTCAGGTCGAGCTGCGCTTGCGTCACCGCGGCGCGCGACTTGTCCACGTTGGCTTTGGCGGCGGCGATGTCGGCCTTCTGCACGTCAACCTGAACTTCGAGGGATTGCTGATTGGCCTTGGCGTTTTCCAGATCGGCAACGGCCTGGTCATACCGGGCTCGGAACAGCGAAGGTTCCAGTTGGGCGATCTTCTGCCCCTTGGTCACCTTGGAATTGAAATCCGCGAAGAGCTTCTCGATGTTCCCGGAGACCTGCGATCCCACGAGCACGCTCGTGACCGCGTTGATGGTCCCGGTGGCTTGCACCACGGAAATGACATCGCCCTTCTCCACCTTGCCGGTGAAGAAAGTGCTCTCCCTCTTGCGGCTCATGGCGACCGCTACGACCACCAGCGCCAGCACCGCGGGCACACCGATCCACAACATCCATCGGCGATTGGATTTTTTTACTCCAGTACTCATGAACTTACCGCCCCCCGTCTTTTCGACAGCAATGCTATCAGAGATATGCCTACCTCTACCACCGTATCCGAATTCCGGGGAGGGAACTTTTAACTTTTATTAAGGAGTGCCTAAGCTCTTCTGGAGTTTGGCCATAGAGGCCTCGAAGCGGGTCTTCTGCTGGTCGTCCAGGATGGCTAGAATCCGGTTCTTCGTGTCCTGGCGGACTTCGTGGGAGCGGGTGTGCAGGTCTTGAAACTGCTTCATCGTATCGTCGAGAATCTGGCCGAGCTTTTGATATTGCTCGTCGGTTAAAGCAAGGTCGGCTTTGACCTGCTCGAGCGTGTGGAGCCGGGAATCGGCCCAACTGGACTTGGCGCGGACGACGCGAGCTTCCCAATAGTGCTCGCCCACTCCGCCGGCCATGCCTCCGCACAAAAACACCAGCGACAACAGGAGCGCCGAACGAACGCTATCGCTCATCGGCTAGTCTCCTGATTCGGCGACGGCAGCCATCACCTGTTCGCGGCGTTGATGCTGGTTCAAACTCGCGGCGGCGTTCTTATCGTGCCAGCAGCGCAGGCACATCTCGGTGGGAGTGTCGTGCTGTCCGGTTGCCAGCATCGCGGGAGCTTCGCGTTCCACCGGCATGTCGAGGAAGAGCTCGGCGGCCGTGCCGGCATTCAGCTCGGTGGCGTGCAGCGTGAAGTAATATCCGCCCAGCATGGCCATGATCATCAACGTCGCCATGGCGATCTGGCGGAAGGCGGGATGAAGCATCCACCACCACGACCCAGTCACGGGCGTGGCGGCGATGCTCTCCTGCACTTTCAGATAAAAGCCCGGCGCGGGCACGGGCGCGGGTTCGTCGCTCTCGGCCACACGCAACAGTCGCAACAGGCTGCCGGCCTCGCGGGCCTCTTCCAGTTCCTTGCGGCAGGAAGAGCACTCCGCCAGATGCGCGTCCAACGCGGCTTGCACGTCGCTGGGAAGACGGCTTTCCAGACAGCTCTCCAGGTTCTCGCTGAGAATCGAATGAATCATTGTTCCCTACCCCACTCCGAGGGTCTAAAGCCCTCTATTAGTCCTTACCTACCCTATCGCAATCCCACGGTTTTTCGCGCGGCTTTAATCACTTTTTGCCGGGCGCGGAAAAGCTTCACCTTCACGGTGTTTTCGTTCATGGAGTGCATCTGGGCGAGCTCCTCGACCGAGTAGCCCTCCACTTCCTTCATCATCAGCAGCGCGCGCTCCTCATCCGAGAGGCGCTCCATCAACTTGAAGACGTACTGCCGTTGCTCGGCGACGCGGTCGGCAGCTTGCGCGGGACCGTGCACCGGATCTTCGGCTTCTTCCACGCGCCGCGCCTCGTCCTCGCTGAGGTCCGACTCGTAGGTCAGTTTACGCACTTTTTGCTTCCGCAGGTAGTCGTAACATTCGTTCACCGTGATCTTGTAGATCCAGGTCACCAGCGAGGAACGGAAATCGAATTTCCCGATGGCGAAGTAGATCTTGGTGAAGACCTGCTGGGAGATATCCTCGACATCGTTGCGGTTGCGCAGGATGCCGTGAATGATCGCGAAAACTTTGGATTGATAACGCTGCACGATCTCGCGGAACGCCGGCTCGTCGCCGTTTTGGGCGCGCTTCACCAGCGCAACTTCGGGGCTGATCGTCTG
>CAZRND010000550.1:0-2812 GCA_964601345.1 uncultured Acidobacteriota bacterium
GATACAAGATCGTTCACGTGCGCGTGACCAACGGCCGTCCCTCTGCCATCGAGGATTTCATTACCGGCTGGCTGAACGGAAACACGACCATGGCGCGTCCCGTGGACGTACTCACCGGGCCCGAGGGCGCGCTCTACATTTCCGATGACGGCTTCAACAGAGTCTATCGCGTGACGTATGACGGAGGTTCCGCGCCGCGCGTCAACACGGGCGGTGTGACGAGTGCGGCGACTTTTTCTGCCAGCACGGCGGCCGCGCCGGGAAGTCTGATCAGCATCTTCGGAACGGGCTTCCTGGGACGCACCTGGAGCGTGGCGGCGCTGCCGCTGCCGTCGCAAGTGGACTCGTTGAGTCTCACCATCGGAGGGAAGTCCGTACCTTTGCTTTTTGCAAACGCGAACCAGATCAATGTGCAGGTTCCCGCGGGAGTCACCGGCCAAGTCGAGTTGAAGGTGCGTACGGCGAATGGAAGCCAGTCGTCCACGATCACTGTACTTCCGGCCGCGCCGGGAATCTTTACGCAGGACTCCTCGGGCAAAGGACTCGGCGCCATCCGCAATTATTCTCGCGGCGGAATGGTCGCGCCTGGAAATCCCGCGGCGGCGGGCGACTTCCTGGAGATTTACTGCACAGGCCTGAACGGCACGACGCCTGTTGTGACACTAGCGGGTCAAACCGTTCCCGCGCTCTTCGCGGGACCGGTCGCCGGCTACGCCGGCCTCGATCAGGTGAATATCCAAGTGCCCGCCGGGTTGCCTGCAGGACAACTGTCCCTGACCCTCACCGCCGCCGGCCAGATAAGCAACAGTGTAGTGGTCGTTGTGCAGTAGGGAAGCTAGTGCTTGCCGTTACCTCGGATGAATCCGTCCACCACGCGAATCAGAGCGTCGAGGTTCTCGCGCGTTTGCTTCGAGGATTCGGACTGCTCCTTTTGCGTTCGCGCTAACTCGATCTGGTAAGTTGCTATTTCGTGGACGCGCTGCTCGGTCCGAATCTGGGCTTGTGCCAATTGTCGCACGACTCCCGTCAGGTCGAGGACCGACTGTCCCAGGCGAGCGTGTGATTCATCAGACCTTGCCTGGGCGGCTTCTACTTGGGCTTGGAATTGAGCCTGCGATGCCTGCAATTGAGCCTGACTCTGCAGCAGGAACTCTATGCCTTTTTCTACATCCATGCCTGCTATCCTATCACGCCCAAAACGTCCGGTCCAAGCTGCGTCTGGTTGAGTGATTTACTCTTCGCGCAGCATCGCCGCCGGATTGATGCGCACCGCTCGGATCATTGCCGGCAACGAGGCGGCGAGTGTCGTCGCGAGAATCGCCAGCGATGGCGGCGCGAGCACCGAGAGATCGGTCGGCTTCACCTGGTAGAAGAGCGATTGAATGGAGCGCAACGACACCAAGCCCAACGCCAGTCCTGCCGCCGAACCGCCGAGAACCATTGTGAATGCTTCCACGGTTACGCCGCGTACGATGTCGCCCGGCCGCGCGCCGACCGCCATGCGAATGCCGATCTCGCGCCGCCGCTGCAGGACGGAATAGTCGAGCACGCCGTAAAGTCCAACGCCCGCGAGCAAAATCGCTACGCCGGCGAAAAACGTCGCGAGCAGCGCCAGCATACGCTCGCGCAGCGTGTCCGTCTGATTCAGCTCCGCCTGAGTGTGGATGTTCCGCACACGGAATCCAGGGCGCGCCGCTCCCACTTCCTTCCGCAAAATCGAAGCGAGCGCCAGCGGGTTCGCGCCCGCCGTGCGGACGACGAATGTTCCTCGTCCTATGGGACGAAATGCGCCGTTCGCCCCGGCTGCGGGAAACGGGATGTAGACGGTGGGCCGGATCGCCCAGCGCAACCGGTCGCGGGAGCGCGCGTCGGCGATCTGACCTACGATCTCGATGCGCGAGCGTCCTCCAGCCGGCTCGACGCGTTCGAACCGCTTCCCCACGGGATCTTCCCCATTGAAGTATTGCCGCGCAAAAGCGCGGTTCACGATCGCGACAGCCGGGTAGGCGTCGGCGGGACCGAAGTCGTGCCCGCTGAGAAGGGGGATTCGCATCATGTCCGCCCAGCCCGGTGAGATCGTCACGAAATCGGAGAAGACATCGCTGGGCGCGCCGCCATCGGTGGAGATGTTGCCGACGGCGCTCTCTCCGCTCATCAGCGGCCATCCGATCAGCGCAACCTTCTCGGCGCCGGGCACGGCGCGCAAATGCTCCGCCACCTGTTCCCAAAAGACGGGGGATTGCGGGCTGCTGGTGACCGACTCCAGATTGAGAATCCGCTCGGAAGAGAATCCCATTGGTTGGCTCGACAGGCGCTCAAAGGTAGCCACGAACAAGCCGGCTGCCAGTTGCACGATGAAACAGAAAGCCACTTGCATGGCGATCGCGGACCGCATCAAGCGCCGGCGCGAATGCGGATCTTCGCCGCCTCGCAGCGCGCTCGCCGGCTTTACGGCGGAGGCGCGCAGCGCCGGCGTGATTCCAAAGAGGAACATGACTGCGCACGATACAGCGATGACGAAGGCGACCACGCGCCCATCCGCCGGCAGGATGAGCCGCGCCTGATAACCGGGCGGATTTAACATGCCTACGATCAGAGGCGCCGACCACCACGCGAAGATCGCGCCTACGACGGCGGCGAGAAATGCAAGCCAGGCACTCTCGAGAAACACCAACTGCACCAGGCGCCATCGCCCGGCGCCCAGCGAGACGCGCAGTGCCATCTCTCTCGCGCGCGACGCCGCCTGCGCCGTCATCAGGTTGGCCACGTTGGCGCAAGCGATCAGGAGCACCAGAGCTACGAGCGCCCCGAG
>CAZRND010000551.1:0-2798 GCA_964601345.1 uncultured Acidobacteriota bacterium
GGAAGTCCGCCGACGCGCTGGCACGCTACAGCCGCTCGCCGGACGCCATTGAAGGCAGCCGGCGCTGGGTGCACGGCCACTCCTCCGAAAGATTCTGGGAGCAATTCTATTTCGACTACGGCCACGCCTCGGTCGCCGACCTCGGCCACGTCATCATCTGTTTCGAAGGGATCTCGGAGCTCGCCGCAATCCATATAGAGGACGAAGCGCTCTGGGACGGGCAGGCGAAATCCTCGCGCTACCAGGACTTCGGCGCCGGCGGCTTGTATGTCCCGGAAGGCATCCGCGGGACGCCCATCGAGGCCACGTACAACGGCATCGCCGCGCGCCTCCAGCAGGCGTACGGCGTTCTGCACGCGCCCGTCAAAGACTTCCTGACGCGCACCACTCCCAGACCCGACGACATGAAGCCGGTGGCCTACGACCGCACCATGAACGCGCGGGCCTTCGACATCACGCGCTACCTGCTGCCGCTGGCGGTCCCCACGAACGTGGGCCAGGTCGTGAGCATCCGCACGCTCGAAAAGCAGATCAGCCGGCTGCTGTCGCTGCCCGTCGCCGAGCTCCGCGCCGTCGGCGAGGATCTCAAACGCGCCTGCGCCGAGCCTCCCGTGAACGTGTGGGGCGAGTTGAATGGCGAGACGGCGGCGCCGAACGAACCGCTGGCGCCGACCCTGGCGCGCTACGCGCGCCCGAGCGAATACGTGCAGAAGACGTACCCCGAGCTCGCGCAGGCAGCGGCGGAGCGTCTCAAGCTCGGCGCCGTGCGGGCCGCCGAGCCGGTCGAACTGATCGAGCCGCATCCGCCGCTGGATGAGCTCGCCGCTACTTTATTGTACCGGGCCACCTCCTATCCGTACGCGCAAATTCTCGCGGCCGTGCACGAGTGGACGGAGAAAAACAAAGAGGAGCTCGTGGAGATCGCGCTCCGCCGGCGCGGCCCGTATGATGAATTGTTGAAGGAATTCCACTGCGGCTACGCGTTCATCTTCGACATCTTGATGGATCTCGGCGGATGGCGGGACATGCATCGGCACCGCCGCTGCCAGCAGATCCGGCAGGAGTTCACGCCGGCTCACGGATACGAAACCCCGTCGCTGCTCAACGAGGCTGGACTCGCCAAGCAGTATCGCGAGACCATGGACGTCGTCCGCGAGCACGTGGAAAGCCTGGCCCTGTCCCATCCGGAAGCGGCGGCGTATCTCACTCCGTTCGGATTCCGTACCCGCTGCCTGTTCAAGATGGACTATGCCGAAGCGGAATACATCGCGCGGCTGCGCTCCGGCGTGAAAGGCCATTTCTCCTACCGCAAGATTGCCTGGCTGATGCAGCAGGCCATCGTGTCGCGCCATCCCTACCTGGGCTCGCGCATCACGGCGACGCCGCCGGACATCGAAGATTCGTTGACGCGTTAGCCCGTGAAGAAAATCAAGCGGAAGGCGGCGGGCCACTCACTTCGCATTCCCGCGTTCGTCATCGGCTATGCCGCGCCCGAACCGCCCCCGCCGGGATTCCTTGCGGCCTGGTTCAACCAGGAATACGGCGGCCCGCTTACGATCAAGCTGCCGTCCGATCCCGCCGTCACTGCCTTCGAAGCCCAGCATGGCCCGTGGACGGCGCTGGTGGACACGAATCTTCCGCCGGCGATCGCCGAGGCGTGGCATAAGCGGCTTCAGTGGAGTCATAAGCGACTCGCGCAGATGCTTCCGCAGCGGGCAACTTCGGGCGCCGACAGCCGCGACCTTGTCCTTCATCTGACGCGGCTCGCGCGTGGTCTGACGCTGTTGACCGGCGGCACCGCCCATGACACGGCGACGGAGACTTATCTAAATCCCTCGGACTGGACGGACCTGCCGCTGACGACGTTTCAACTCGCCGACCATCTGCGAATCGAACAAGTGGAAGGACGCGAGGACGGGCGGGTCTGGTTTCACACGCGCGGCATGGCGAAGTTCGGCCTTGAAGACCTGGAAACTTTTCGTGACAAGGGGCTCTCCGAGCGGCCGGTGATCGAGGCTTTCACGGAAATGGCCGACGTCCTCATACAGGCCGGCAAAGCGCCCAACGTTGGCGGAAATTTCGAAGTGCCCGCGCTTGGACGGATCGTGCGCGTGGTCCGTCACCGGACCGATCAATCCTACGGCATGCGCCTCAACCTGCGCGAAGTCCAATGGGACTAGCGGTTGACGGCCCCGCGCCGACCCCTGTATAACGAACGAGTCAGCAAGCCCATCCAAACGCCACGCGCCCGTAGCTCAATGGATAGAGCATCAGACTACGGATGCCTTGAAAGGGAATTGCTCAAGTTATTGACGACTCGGGCAATCCCCGCATCATTCCTGCACGAAATTGAAGTTGTCTGTTTGTATCTATCTGGTGCGATCTAGCGATAAGCCACTCGATTTGTCGGCTTTTTTAACACCTATCTAACACCAGCCATCGAGCACCCGCCGCACACGTTCATAGGCCCTTCGATTTAGTCTGCATTTGGCTTGTACGCCTCGATCGCCATTCGGCCGGCCCCGCTTCTCGGCGGAAGCCAATCTTGGCCGCCTAAAGCCAAAATAAAACGGTTTTGTGCAACGCTTTGGAAGCCTACCAGCTTGACAGTAGACCGAAGGTCGGGTAAGCTGTTTACACCAGTCACATACACTTGCTTGTACTCTGATAGAAACCTCCATTTGTAACGGAGGGCTAAAGCGGCTGGCGGGTTTGACTGGGTTAACTGCCCCTTGCAGTGCAGGGGTATAATAAATCAGGGCTGAGGGGGGTGGTTCATTGCAAAATTGACGGCCCCC
>CAZRND010000552.1:0-2791 GCA_964601345.1 uncultured Acidobacteriota bacterium
CATGCCGGCATGGGTGAAGAGCAAGGTCGGGTCGTTCGCCGGGACGAGCGGCGAGCTCTTGACGACGCGGTGGCCGCGCGCCGCAAAAAAGTCGAGGAACCGCTGGCGGATTTCGTTTCCAGTCATATTAGGGGACTGGATTTTATTATAGCTTACATGCCTTGCTCATCCGCGGACGGCCCGTAAACTGCCGGGACAGGGATGTCGTTGAGCCGCAAGTACACACCCAGTTGCGCCCGATGGTGGATGCAGTGGTTCATCACAAACGAACGCACTACGGCGATCTTGGGCATCGTGAAGAGCGGCTTCCCTCCGGCGAGCAGCGACCAGGACTTCATCCATTGCTCATCGGTCGTCTTGGCGATGGCCGCGCGGGCGGCCGCGGCATTCTTGTCGAATTTCGCGAGCAACTCCGCCTTCGTCTTGGCCGGATCCTCCTTGTACGGCGGAGCGCCGGGCGGGGAGATATCGAAGGAGTCCTTGGTGACCGTGTCGACGGCCCATCCCACCATGTTGGTGATGTGGGTCGCGAGCTGGGCCATGGTCCAGGATTTCGGGTGCGGCTTCCAGCCGAACTTGTCTTCCGCGCAGCGGTCCAGAACCTTCCTGGTGCTGGCCGCTTCTTGATCGAATTCAGGTAGCAGGAAATCTGTAATAGGCATTGGTTAGCCCTCCGCCGGAGATATTCGCCTATTGTTCGCTATCTTGTCAAGTAAAAATCTGATAAAAGTTGCAGGCCATGAAAGCCTCCTCTCTGGTCTTCGCAATCCTTTTGTGTCTTGGAACGTTGCGCGCCCAATCGGTTCCCACGCCGGAGTCGGTCTTGGGCCATAAGCCGGGTGACGACTTCTACCTCGCGAACTACGACGAGTCTCGCGACTATTTTCGCAAGCTGGCCGCGAGCTCGAATCGAGTGAAGCTGATCTCCGTGGGGAAGACGACGCGCGGGCTCGATTGGGAGATCGCGATTATCTCTTCACCGGAGAATCTGGCGCGACTCGACCGGCAGAAGGACATTTCCCGGCGCCTGGCTCTCGGGCGCGGCCTGGACGATCAAGCGGCGAAAGCGCTGGCGCGCGAGGGGAAGGCGAT
Source organism: uncultured Acidobacteriota bacterium (assembly GCA_964601345.1). Classification (GTDB taxonomy): domain Bacteria; phylum Acidobacteriota; class Terriglobia; order JAJPHL01; family JAJPHL01; genus CAZRND01. The sequence goes on from CAZRND010000552.1 coordinate 1,093, forward strand.
CGTGCATCTCGACGGCGGCTTGCACTCGACGGAAGTTGCCGGCGCGCAGCACTCCATCGCGCTGGCCTACAAGCTGGTCTCCTCGCAAGGCGATCCCGAGGTCGACGCGATCCTGAACAACGTCATTCTCATGCTGTGGCCGACATTGAATCCCGACGGGCAGAATGAAGTCGTCTCCTGGTATCGCCGCAACGTCGGCACTCCTTACGAGGTAAGCCAGTTGCCCGATCTCTACCAGGAGTACGTGGGCCACGACAACAACCGCGACGGCTACATGAACAACATGCTCGAGTCGCAGGATGTGACGCGCACGGAGCTCGAGTGGAATCCCGTCGTCTTCTATTGCCACCATCAGACCGCGCCCTTTCCGGCGCGCATCTTCATTCCGCCCTTCAGCGAGCCGATCTCGTCGAACATCCATCCGCTGATGGCGCGCTGGCTAAACGCATACGGCATAGGCATGGCGGCCTATCTCGACGAGCACCAGATGCCCGGGGCGATCCATCGCGCGCGATTCGATAATTGGTATGCCGGTTTCCTCGACTTCACTCACATCTTCCGGCACAGCATCTCCTTCTTCACCGAAACGGCCCTCTACCGCTACGCGACGCCGCACTTCTACACCGTCGACGAATTTCCGCGGGAGACCCAGGCGCTGCGCTCGGAGATTTTCTACAGCAGTCCGTGGAAGGGCGGCTGGTGGCGGCTGGCGGACGCCGTTCGCTACATGGTCGGCGCGTCGATGGCCGTTCTCGATACAACCGCGAAGTACCGCGAACAGCTCCTCTACAATCGCTACCAGGCAGCCCGGGATACGATTCAGCGATTTCAAAAGGAGCCGCCCTACGCCTACGTGATTTCGCAGGAGCAGCACGATCTCCCCACCGCCGGGACTTTGGTGGAGAAGATGATCATCAACGGAATCGAAGTTCATCAGGTGGAACGAACGCTGGCGGCGAATGGACGGGAATATCGCGCCGGTTCCTGGGTGATCCTGATGGACCAGCCCTTCGCCGGTCTGGTGAAAGAGCTGTTCGAGCCACAGAGGTATCCCGATTTGCGGGAATCGCCGAACGGTCCGCCGATCCTTCCTTATGACGTTGCCGGTTGGACGCTGCCCATGCAGATGGGAGTCGAAGTGGACTCGGTGCTGCAGCCGATCACCGCGGAGCAGCGCAACGGGCTGAAGAAAGTAGACGCATTCAAGGCGCCGCCCGGTAGCATTCAGGGATCGGGCTCGGTCTATATGATCAGTCACCGGCAGAATGCCAGCTTCAAAGCGATGCATGAAGCTCTAGCCGCGGGCGGGCAGGCTGGATTTGCAGCGTCCGAGCAAGGGTCAATTGCCGTTTCGTCCATCGACCGCGAGCGGATGGTGGCGATCGCCAACAAGAACTCGCTGGTCGTCCGCGCCGTGGCTGCCGCTCCGCAGCAGACGCCGGTAAAAAAAGTTCGCGTCGGACTCTATCGCTCCTGGCAAGCCTCGATCGACGAAGGCTGGACGCGTTGGATTCTCGAACAATACGCCTTCGCGCCAATCACCCTGCGCAATGCAGATATTCAGGCGGGCCACCTGCGCGACCGCGTCGACGTGATCATCCTGCCTGACGCCGGACAGCGCGCCATGATGGACGGCTTCGCGCCAGGCCCCATCCCCGGCGAGTTCGCCGGCGGAATCGGGCCGACCCGGGCCGAAGCC
>CAZRND010000553.1:0-2328 GCA_964601345.1 uncultured Acidobacteriota bacterium
GACGCGCGCTCTGACCTCTTCGCCTTCGGCGCGGTGTTATATGAAATGGCCACCGGCCGCCGCGCGTTCGACGGCAAATCGCAGCCCTCGGTCGCGTCCGCCATCCTGGAGAAAGACCCGCCGCCGCTCAGCGAACTGCAACCGGCGTCGCCGGCGCGCCTCGACGAAGTCATCCGCACGTGCCTGGCGAAAGACCCGCAGCAGCGCTACAAGTGCGCGCACGACGTCAGGTTGCAATTACAAAGAGTCACTGTAGATGCGCCGGCAAGCGCCGTCGTGGTCAACGCTCGTCCCGTTTTCGCCTGGACGATGGCTGCGGTTGCAATCGCCCTGGCGATCGCCACCGGTTGGTTCGGCATGAGCGAGCGCAACGAGTTGCGCGCCCGCTCGGCGCCCATCTATTCCTCCATCCCGACGCCGGAGAACTCGCTGACGGGCGTGGCCAGCATGGCCAGCTACAGCATGGCCATCTCACCCGACGGACGGCTCCTTGTCTACAACGGCGACAGCAGCAGCAGCAACAATGCGTCCGGCCAGATGCTATACATCCGTCCGCTTAACTCGCCGAGCGCGCGACCCTTGCTGGGTACCGAAGCCGCCCAATCCGCCTTCTGGTCGCCTGACAGCCGCTATGTGGCGTTCTTCACCAACGGAAAGTTGAGCAAGATCGACGTCACCGGTGGTCCGCCGCAGACCATCGTCGCGGATGACAAACTCTCCCATCGCGGCTCCGGTTCGTGGGCGCCCGACGGCACCATCCTGTTTACGTCCGACGTGAATCGGCCGCTCTTTCGCGTGGCCGCAAGTGGTGGCGAGATCCGCGACGCCACCAGGCTCGGGCCCAACGAGACCGCGCACTACCATCCGCACTTTCTGCCGGACGGACGCCATTTTCTATACCTCAGTTTTGCCAACGGGCTTTACGTGGCCTCGCTCGACCAGCCCACCGGCAAGCGTTTGCTGGCGGTCAATTCGCACGCGGTTTACGTCGCACCCGGCTACCTGTTGTTTATGCGCGGAACCACCTTGCTCGCTCAGCGCTTCAACCTGCGGCGGCTGGAGGTGGAAGGCGAAGCAGTCCCCGTGGCCGAGGATGTCGTACGGCGGGGGAGTATTGGCGGCTTCTCCGCCAGCGAGAACGGCATCCTGGCCTACCGCAAGGGTGGTCTTGCCGCGGGGAACCAACGCATCACGTTCCTCGACCGCAGCGGTAAAGAGCTGGGAGCTTCAACGGCGCCTCCCGGTATTTACGTTGGTCCGCGCTTTTCGCCCGACGGCCAGCGGCTGGCAGTAGGCCAAACCAGTTCGCCACTGAGCGGCAACTCGAGCTCCGACATTTGGCTCGAGGACATGCGCGGCGCGCGTACCCGTTTTACCTTCGGTTCGGGCACGAGCGTGAGTCCCGTCTGGTCGCCCGACGGCAGCCACGTCGCGTATGGGCTCAATCAGCCCAATGTTGCCCGCGACCTTTATGTCAAAGCGGCGAGCGGTGTCGGCGGCGAGGAGCTGCTGTTTTCCGACGACGGCGTCAAGACGCCGAGTGATTGGTCACGCGATGGACGCTACCTGTTGTTCAGCCGCGGCCGCTCCGGCCCGCAACTATCATTCGGCATCTGGGTGCTGCCACTCACCGCGACCGGACCCGACGGCAGGGTGAAGGCGGCAGACAAGCCGTTTCCGCTCGTGACCGATCCGAATTTCCAGAACTCGCGTCCACGCTTCGCTCCGAATGGGCAATGGGTGGCGTACGATTCGAATGAATCGGGACCGTACCAGGTCTACGTCACCTCGTTTCCCGATAAGCGCGGCAAGTGGCAGGTCTCGACCGGCGGCGGTGATACGCCGCTGTGGTCTCCCGACGGGCGTCAGCTCTATTTTCTGGCGGGCTTGCCGTCCAACGGTGACACGAAGTTGATGGTGGTAGATGTGACGTTCACGCAAGGCGTACCGCACTTCAGCAATCCCAAGCCGGCGTTTGACGTGCCGCGCGGCCCGAACAACCTCATCGACATCAGCCCCGACGGGAAACGATTTGTGATGATCAAGGCCGGTCCGAACCGAATCAGGTGCCGCCACGCCGCCCCTCACGCTCGTCACCAACTGGCCCGAGCTGCTGAAGAAGTAGCAGGGAGGATTCAGGCCGTTCGAATAACTACGTCGTCATCCTGAGGGCGCGCTCTTTGCGCCCGAAGGATCTACGTATTTCGTTTGTACCACCGAAAAATCAAATGCATAGATCCTTCGGCCAAAGGCAGGCCTCAGGATGACTCGTCTTGATTAGTGGGAACTGCGAACTGCGAATTGGGAACCGGGAACTGGGAAACTGGG
>CAZRND010000553.1:2338-2743 GCA_964601345.1 uncultured Acidobacteriota bacterium
TTTGAGGGCCAAAAGGAGTACTTGTGGTGCATCGTCTTGGATTGTGGGGAAACGCAAATTGGAAATTGGGACCCGGGAATTGGGAAACTGGGAATCTGGGAACCGGGAACTCACTAGCGGCTGCTCTCCCCCACCTTCAGAACGGCGGGGAACGCTTCCTGCGGAATGTCCACCTGGCCGACGCGCTTCATGCGGCGCTTGCCTTCTTTTTGTTTCTCCAGCAGCTTGCGCTTGCGCGTGATATCGCCGCCGTAGCACTTGGCGAGGACGTTCTTGCGGATGGCGGCCACGCTCTCCCGCGCGATCACTTTGCCGCCGATCGCCGCCTGGATCGCAACCTCGAACATCTGCCGCGGGATGAGTTCGCGCATCTTCGACACCAGCGCGCGCCCGCGCTCGTACGCG
>CAZRND010000554.1:0-2734 GCA_964601345.1 uncultured Acidobacteriota bacterium
AAACCGCGCCGCACCCATACCTGCGGCTTCAACATCACGCGCTGCTTGTTGCGATGCGCGGCAAAGGTCATGTGGTCGATCGACTCATCGCTCTCGCCGCGCATGGGCATGAGGCTCGGAGATTCCCCGGAAGGCATGGCCGCGTAAGGGACTACAGCAACGGCGTCGACACCCATCGTGGCGAGTTGTCCCAACACCTGGACGGCGCCCTCCGATGCGTATCCGCTTCGCGGCCCGCCCTCATGTGAAACGGAGACGCCTCTTTGGAAGAATGGAGGGCCCGGCGATGGATGCACGGCCGGCGGGACCTTCGCGGCAATTTCCAACAAGTGCTTTCGCCAGCCATCTTCGAGAGTCACGCGCCACGTCACATTTGCTGACGTGTACAGTTGCTTGAGCTTCTCGCGCCCAACCCACGCGCCAAACTCCGCCGCCAGCGGCACGCGAACCAGGCGCGAGACGCTATCCAGTTGCGCGAGTGTGTAAGGACCTTCCTCGGCCACGATACGCGCAGCCAGGGCGGAGTCCGCGCCGGCCACGAACCCGGCCGCCGCGTCGCCGAGCAGGCGCTCGCGTTCCTTGCCCCACGCCGAGGCAAGAAGGACTCTCGCGTCCGCCTGGAAATCGACGTCCTGGATTTCGTCGTTCCATACCGCGTGGACTTCGCCCTCTTGCAGAGAGAATAGCGCCGTCGAACGGAAGAGCATGCTCTTCGCTTCGAGCGTGGGATAGAGGTGTATGCGCACTTTGGGCAGGTCTGTCTGTCCGATGCGCGCAACCATCGCCGGCCATCGACTCTCGCGCGCCGCGGCAAACTGTCTGATTCGTTCGGATCGATAGGACCCAGGAGCGTAGACAATTTCGTAGTGCGAAGTCGAGAACAGAAGCGCCGCGGCCGCTAAGAGGAGGCTCACCGTACCGCTATTGTTACGGTATTACTCGTTCTTCCGGCAAGCTGGATTTGTACAGGCACGGCGTTTCCGGCCGCGGTTCCGGCGGGTATCTTGACGTTGATTTGGTAGAGTCCCACGAAGGTCGGCGCGGCGCCGGAGAAAAGCACTTCGCCCGCCTGGCCGCCGATCAGCACGCGCGGCGTCAGCACGGTGTTGTTGAAGGGAGAATCCGAGCCCGGTTGTCCTGGGGCAAGGGGCGGCGACGTTGCGCCCAGGCCCGTGCAGTAGATTTGGATAAAAGAACCAACTACGGTGGGCTTGGAACTCGAGTTCAGACTTCCGTCGGCGTTCACTATGGCTCCCTGCCCGCTACCGCTCGCGTCGGCAGTGTAGATGCCCGGCGTGGCAGGCGCAGTTCTCACCGTAGTCGCCGGTCCGGCGGCTCCATCGGTCACGACAACAACCTGCGCCGAATTCGACGTGGTGTTTCCGGTCATCTGGAAATTGATCTGGTTCGGAGAGACGAAGAAGAGCGGCGCGGCCACGTTGTCGACGAGCACCTGCGTGCCCAAGAGCAGCGTCGGCAGAGGCGTGCCGGGAGCGGACGCGATTCCCGAGGCAAGTTTCGCTCCATAGAGCGCCGAGATCGATCCTGAGGTGGCAATGGCGTCCTTCGCGAAGCTGGCGCTGTTCACGATCCCGTCTTTGAAAATTGTGGACGAGTCGATGGACAGCTCCACTCGCAGCGCTTGCGGGCTGTTGGTCGCGCCCGGGCTGGTGATCGTGACGGCGCCGACGTAGCCACCTTTCGCCAGGCCCGTGGCATTCACGGAAATGGTAATCGTGGCGGGTCCCGATCCCGCGGACGGATTTACCGACAGCCAGCCGCTACCGGAATTCGTCGATACGGCGGCGGTCCAGTTCATCGTGCCGGTTCCAAGATTCGTCAGCAGGATGGTCCGCGAGGTGGGATTCGCGCCGACCGTTGTAGAGGTTTGCAGGAGTTGCGTGCCAAGCTGGATCACGGGCTGCGTAGCAGCCGCGATCGTCAGGGTCACTGCGACGCTCTGCGCCGCGACGGTGGGCGACGCCGCGCTCACCTGCACCGTTCCGCTATACGTTCCGGGAACGAGCCCAGACGAATCGATGGCCACCGTCACGGTTCCGTTGCCTTGTCCGGTCTGCGGCGTGACGTTGAGCCAGCTCCCGCCGGATGCCGTCGTCGGTACCGCGACCCAGAGCTGATCGGTGGTAATCGCGACAGTCTGGTTGGTTGCGCTGCCGCCCTGAGCAGTGCTGTAGGTGAGCGACTGACGGCTGAGCGCGATCGCCGGACCTGTGGAGGACGTCGTGGCATTGAAGACAACCGACGTCAGCGATCCTGCGGTCGCCGTCACCGAGTTGGTGGCGCCACTGCCCAGCGTCCAATTCACCTGCGCCAGTCCGTTGCTATTTGTGGTCGCCGACGCAGCGCTTAGAGACCCGCCGCCCGCGGTCACTGCAAAGTTCACGGTGACGCCCGGATTCGCGTTTCCAAATTGGTCGGCCACCTTCACCACCAGCGGACTCGCCAGCGCGGACGAAGCCGAGCCCGTCTGGTTGTTCCCCGCGACGATGCTGAGGGCGGCGGGCGGCGCCGGCGCAGCCGTCAGCATAAAGGTGATCTGCAACGCCCCTGCGCCACACCGGATAATGACCGATCCCGCCGTGGTTCCGAGTGTGACCGTCGTTTGGGCCAGGCCGCTTGCGTCGGTCTGCACGGTGGCGGCGGTGAGCGTGGCGCTTCCCGTGACCAGCACAAAGCCGACAGTCGCGCCCTGAATTGGGTTGTTTGCGGAATC
>CAZRND010000555.1:0-1397 GCA_964601345.1 uncultured Acidobacteriota bacterium
CCGGCCGCCTGGCTTCCACAAAAATTCGCCGACTATGATCGCCTGTGGACCGCCTGCCTCGACGAAGCGCTCGCCGCGGGCGAAAAGCGCTTCGGCACGCCGGACATGGAGCAGTGGCACTGGGGCCGGATGATGCAGACCACGTTTACGCATCCGATCGGCGGACGCATCACCGGCCTGCGAAGGCTCTTCAACCTCGGGCCGTTTGAGCAGCCCGGCACCGGGTACACGATCAAGCAGACGACGCTGACGCTCGGGCCGTCCATGCGACTGGTGGTGGACTTTGCCGATCTCAACGCCGCGACGCTGACGCTGACAACGGGCGAATCGGGACATCCGCTCGACCCTCACTACCGCGATCAGTTCCCGGCCTGGCAGACGGGCGAAGGAAAACCCCTGGTGTTCAAAGGCGCAAGCGGGGATCGTTTAACGCTCATTCCTTGACAATTCCGATAGAATTTAAGGATATGCATTCTCGCGCCCAGCGCTTCCTTGACCGTGTCCAATCGAGCGTAGTCGTGTGCGACGGCGCCATGGGCTCGATGCTGTACAGCAAGGGCATCTTCATCAATCGCTGCTTCGACGAGCTGAACCTCTCGATGCCCGCTCTCATCAAGGAGATTCACACCGCCTACGTCAAGTCGGGAGCCGAGATTCTCGAAACCAATACGTTCGGCGCCAACGCGTTCCGCCTGGGCGCCCACGGATTCGTGGACAAACTCCGCGAGATCAACCTCGCGGGAGTCAAGCTGGCGCGCCAGGCCGGCGGCGACGATGTGCTGATCGCGGGTGCGGTCGGGCCGCTCGGCGTGCAGATCGAGCCGCTCGGCCCCACGGCGTTCTCCGAGGCGCGCGACGCGTTCCGACAGCAAATCAAGGTGCTGGCCGAAGCCGGAGTGGACCTGATCATCCTCGAGACCTTCGGGCATCTGCCGGAGATTCGCGAGGCGCTGGCGGCGGCGCGGGAATCGTGCGACCTGCCGGTCGTCGCGCAAATGACCGTGAACGACGAGGGCATCGCCCCGGACGGAGCGGATGCGGTCACGTTTACGCAGCGCCTAACCGAATGGGGCGCCGACGTGATCGGCGTCAACTGCTCGGTGGGTCCCAAGGCTATGCTCGATGTGCTCGAGCAGATGGTCAAAGTCACATCGAAACCTCTCTCTGTCCAGCCGAACGCGGGCCTGCCCGTGAACATCGAAGGGCGCAACGTATACCTCTGTTCGCCCGAATACCTTTGCCAGTACGCGCGCCGCTACATCCAGTCGGGCGTCAAGCTCATCGGCGGATGCTGCGGGACCACGCCCGACCACATCAAGCTGCTGAACAACGAAATTCGCCCGCTGCAGCCGGTCCCCAAGCCCGGCTGGGTGGCACTTAAAACCCTATGAGGCATG
>CAZRND010000555.1:1407-2721 GCA_964601345.1 uncultured Acidobacteriota bacterium
AAACGAAGTTGCCTCGCGGCAGCCGGTCCAAACGCGCATCAGCGTGAAGGCCGTGGAAGAGGGGAAGCCCAAGACGCTCGCGCCGGTCGCTTTCGAACAGAAATCGGCGCTGGCGCGGAAGCTCAAGAACCACGAGTTTCCGGTCTTCGTGGAGATTCTTCCGCCGCGCGGCTCCGATCCCAAGAAGGAAGTCGAGGGGGCGCGATACTGCGGCGAGCACGGCGTCGATTGCATCAATGTTCCCGACGGCCCGCGCGCCAGCGCCCGCATGTCGGCGCAGGCCATGGCGTTCCTGATCCAGCAGCAGACCGGCGTCGAAGCCGTGCTGCATTACTGCTGCCGCGACCGCAACGTCATCAGCATGCAGTCGGACCTGCTGGGCGTCTATGCGCTCGGCATCCGCAACCTGATCCTGATTACCGGCGATCCGCCGCGGCTCGGGAATTATCCCGATGCCACCGCGGTCTTCGACGTCGACGCCATCGGGCTCACCAACATCGTCGCGAATCTGAACAAGGGTCTCGACCTCGGCGGGAATTTCATCGGCACGCAGACCGGTTTCGCCATCGGCGTGGGCGCTAATCCCGGCGCCGTGAACATGGAACAGGAGTTGCGCCGCACCTATTGGAAGGTCGAGGCCGGCGCCGAATACATCGTGACCCAGCCGGTCTTCGATGTGCAGCAGCTCGAACAGTTCCTTAAGAACATCGAGCAATTCCGCATCCCGGTGATCGCCGGTATTTGGCCGCTCACCAGCTACCGCAACGCCGAATTCATGGTCAACGAGCTGCGCGTGCCCGTGCCTGAACCGATCATGGAACGCATGCGCAAGGCGGATTCCGGAGACGCCGCGCGCGCCGAAGGGACGGCCATCGCCCAGGAGATGGTGCTCGAAGCCCGCAAAATCGTCGACGGCGTGCAGTTGAGCGCGCCCTTTGGACGCTACAATATGGCGGTGGAAGTGATGCAGGCGCTCGGCTCGCGGAAGAAAGGCGGCACGGCCTGATGGCAGACAAAGCGGACAAGCCGCCGGCCTTCGAGATCTCGCTCGAGCGGCTCGAGAATATCGTTCGCGAGCTCGAGGGCGGATCGGTATCGCTCGAACGTTCGCTCGAGCTCTTTGAAGAGGGCATGCATCTGGCCGAGCAGTGCCGCGGGCAACTCGATGCCGCCGAGAACAAAATTGAAATGCTGGTTCGCAAGGCCGGCGGCAAGATCGAAGCCAAACCCTTCCGGGAAGAAAACCTACAGTCGTGATTGACCTTCCACAACGCCTGAAAGTACGGTCGACACACGTGGCAGCCCCCGCGCAAC
>CAZRND010000556.1:0-867 GCA_964601345.1 uncultured Acidobacteriota bacterium
ATGCGAGCGTAACGGGATGCAGCAATACACCGTCTTAGTGCGCCACTTTGCCCGTCGCTTCATCGAGGGCGACCTGGTGTCGCCGCAAGGCGAGCGATCCCTCACTTTGGCCAACATGCTCGGAGTTCTGGGGACGCCCGGGATCCTCTATTCCCTCTACCAGCTCAACAAGTATGTTTATCTCTCCCTGCACTTGAACGGAGCGCCGCTTCCCCACTACATGGCGGCTTCTCTCAACGACAAATACATTCTGGTCACGCTCTCGATGGTGCTGGTCGGATTTGTGACCGTGATCCAGTGGGACACGCTCTTCCCGGACATCTTCGACTACATGATTCTGACCTCTTTGCCCGTGCGCGGCCTCACGGTCTTTGCGGCGAAGAGCAGCACCGTGGTCCTCCTGCTGGTGGTTCTCTCCCTGGTGGTGAATCTCGGGCACACGCTGATTTATCCGGTCGTCGCCATGGGCTCGGCAGGATCGCTGACCGACATCCCGTCGAAAGTGTACTGTCACGCGGTGAGCCTCTTCGCGGCGAGCGCCTTTATCTTCTTGTCGCTGGTTTCCCTGCAGGGCGTCCTGATGACGCTGCTTCCGCCTCGCGCTTTTCAATGGATTTCGCGCTATGCGCAATTCCTGGTGATGCTCTGGCTGGTGTTTCTGCTCTTGACCATCCCTACCGGCCCCTACTTGATCAAGAACGGATACGCCCGATGGTTTCCGCCGATGTGGTACTTGGGGATCTATGAAACGATGCTGGGACGGCCGCAGACGCACTTTCTTCCGCTGGCCCGCATGGGCGGGCAATGGCCGGGGGTTGGTGCCCTTCCCCGCCCGCCGACGCTTGCTCTCACCCACTTGCGTCGTGT
>CAZRND010000556.1:877-2705 GCA_964601345.1 uncultured Acidobacteriota bacterium
TTGGCAATGGCGGGGCGTATGTGCCCTTCTCGCGCCGCTGACGTATGTCAGCAGCTACGTGCGTCATTTGCGGCAATCGCTCGAATCGTCGGTGCAGGCGGTGCAAGGACCGGGCCGGATGCGGCGCGCGCTCACCGGCTTCGCGAACCGCTGGATCGCGCGCCATCCGCTGGAGCGCGCCACATTCCATTTCCTGCCGCAGACGATCCTTCGCAGCGGACGCCACCGCTTGTATCTCTCGGCCTACGCCGGCGTGGGATGCGCCATCGTCCTCGAAGCGCTGCTGGCGATGGTCTTCGGCATCTCGCGCGATGGAGTGGAAGGCGCGTCCGTGGCGCTGCTTTCGATGCCTCTGGTGCTTTCGTTCTTCATGCTCTCGGGATTGCGCGTGGTCTTCAACATGCCCGTGTTTCTCGAAGCCAACTGGCTTTTTCAGATCACGGAGGACAACGAGCGCCGAAAACTGCTGTGGGGCGTTCGCAAAGCGGTGCTGGTCTTCGCCGTGCTGCCGCTCTTCGCCGCGCTCTTCCCCTGGCATGTCTCACTGCTCGGAGCGGGAAAGGCGCTTCTGCATCTCTGGTACGACCTCGTTCTCTCGTGGATTCTGATGGAAGGACTGCTCTTCCATTTCTACAAGGTTCCTTTCACCTGCTCTTATCCGCCCGGCCAATCGCAAAACATCGTATGGTGGGGCGCCTACTGGTTCTGCTTCACGATTTACGCCTTCTCGATGGCCTCGCTCGAAAACCGGCTTCTCGATCGTCCGGTGCGCCTGGCGGTCTTCTGCGGCCTGGGCACGCTGGCCCTGCTCGTCTGGACCGCCTTCTGGACGCGACGGGATTTCACGTTCATCTACGAAGATCGCCTCGAACCCATGGTCCGCGAGCTAAATCTCGAAACCCACTGCGAGTTGAAGCGCACGCCGGTTCCCGATTCCTGATTCGCTTCCTCATCGCCATGGTACGATTCACGTCTGGATCATGGCTCATCCGAAAATTCGCAAAGCAGTCTTCCCCGCCGCGGGACTGGGGACGAGATTTCTGCCGGCGACCAAGGCGCAGCCGAAGGAGATGCTGCCGCTCGTCGACAAGCCCATCATTCAATATGTCGTCGAAGAAGCGGTGGACTCAGGCGTCGACAACATCATCATGGTCACCGGGCGCGGCAAGGCGGCCATCGAAGATCACTTCGATGTCTCCTACGAGCTGGAGACAATTCTCGCCAAGCGAGGCAAGACCGATCTGCTGAAGCAGGTGCGCGACATTTCCGAAATGATCCACATCACCTACGTGCGGCAGAAAGAGGCGCTCGGCCTCGGGCACGCCATCCTGATGGCGCGCGAGGTCGTCGGGCATGAGCCGTTCGCCGTCCTCCTCGGCGACGACATCATCTCCGGCCCGACGCCTTGCTTGAAGCAGATGATCGAGATCTACAAGAAGTACGGCCAATCGGTGATCGCGATTCAGGAAGTGCCGATCGAAGCGATTTCCAGCTACGGCGTCATCGCCGGACGTCGCGTGAAACACAACCCCGGCTCCGACTGCCTTGATGAGATCACCAAGACGGTTGAAAAGCCGCGTGCGAAAAAGGCGCCCCTTCCGGAAAGTATGGAAGGGAACACTGCAAAGAGAAAAGGGATCAGATCGAGCTGAGGTGCGAGTGCCGGCACCCGGCGTGCCGGTAGCGGACCATCCCCGCTGAGGTCAGCCGGCGCGCGCGTCGAGCTCGGCCCAGCGATCGTACGCCTCGGTCAGCGTCCGCTGAACCTCCTCGAGCCGCGCGAGCGCGGCGCGGATGGCCTCGGCCGATTCCTTGTAGAAGTCCGGCG
>CAZRND010000557.1:0-2680 GCA_964601345.1 uncultured Acidobacteriota bacterium
CGGATACATGTTCCTCGGATGCGGCGTGGCCGCCTACAGCTCCGGCGTCTTCCATCTGATGACGCACGCCTTCTTCAAGGCTCTGCTCTTTCTCGGCGCGGGCAGCGTGATCCACGCCATGAGCGGCGAGCAGGACATGCGCCGGATGGGCGGCCTGCGTCACAAGATCCCGATGACCTATTGGACCTTCCTCGCCGGCTGCCTGGCCATCGCCGGTGTGCCGCCCTTTGCGGGATTCTTCAGCAAGGACGAGATTCTCTACAAGGCGTGGACATCCGGGCACAAGATTCTCTGGGCCTTTGGGATGTTGACGGCGGCAATGACCGCCTTCTACGTCTTCCGGCTCTTCTTCCTGACCTTCTTCGGCGAGCATCGCAGCGACGAAGCGCATCACGCGCACGAGTCGCCCGTCTCAATGACTTATCCGCTGGCCGCGCTGGCCGTGCTTTCGACTATCGGTGGATGGGTGGCTTTCGGAGGCCGCTTCGAGAAATTCCTGGAACCGGTTTTCACTTTCGGGTCGGCCGAACATGTCGCCGCTGCGGGTTCCGAAAATGAATTGCTCTTCAGCGGATTAGCGGTACTAACAGGGGCGCTCGGAATCTTTGTCGCCTATTACTGCTACGTCCTGAAGCCGGACACCGGCGACAAGCTCTCGAAGAGCTTTTCCGGCATCTACGACGTGCTGTTGCACAAATACTACGTGGACGAACTTTACGACGCGCTCTTCGTGCATCCCATCGTCGAGGGCTCGCGCGGCCTACTTTGGAAGATTCTCGACGTCGGCGTGATCGACGGGATTGCCAATGGCACTGCCTGGTGTGCGCAAGGTCTTGGCGGCATGGCACGGCGTTTGCAGTCCGGCAATATTCGCAGTTACGCGGTTTGGGTGGCCATGGGCGCGGTGCTCGTGGTCTTCGCGATGTTGTGGGTGAGATAAAGATGTTACTGGCGATCGTCATTTTACTGCCCGCTGCCGGCGCCCTGGCGCTGCTGGCGGTCCCGCGCGATCAGGAGGAAACCATCCGCCGCCTGGCGATGGTGGTCGCGCTCGTGACGTTCTTTCTGTCGCTCGGCCTCCTCTGGGGTTTCCAGGAAAATGCCGGCGGCTGGCAATTCGAGTTCGATGTGCAATGGATCTCGAAGCCCGACATCCACTTTCATGTGGGCATGGACGGCATCAGCCTGTGGCTCATCCTGCTCACGACATTCCTTGTTCCGGTGGCGCTGCTCGCGTCGTGGAATGCGATCCACGAGCACGTGAAGGCCTTCTTCCTTTTCTTCTTGGCGCTGGAAACCGGAATGCTCGGCGTCTTCTCGGCTCTTGACCTGTTCCTGTTCTACGTCTTCTGGGAAGTCAGCCTGATCCCGATGTATTTCATCATCGGCGTTTGGGGGCACGGACGGCGCATCTACTCGGCGGTGAAATTCTTCCTGTTCACCATGGCCGGGTCGGTGTTGATGCTGGCGGCGATCGTCTGGATCTACATCACGGTCCACACCTTCGACTTCACGATCCTGATGCAAAAGATTCAGGCGCATCAACTCACGCCCGGTCCCGCGCTCTTCCAGCGGCCCGAGCAGATGCTGCTCTTCCTCGCTTTCTTCGTCGCCTTCGCGATCAAGGTGCCGCTCTTCCCGCTGCACACCTGGCTTCCGGACGCCCACGTCGACGCGCCGACGGCCGGCTCCGTAATCCTGGCCGGAGTGTTGCTGAAGATGGGAACGTACGGTCTGGCGCGTTTCTGCGTGCCGCTCTTCCCCGAAGCGGCAATGGCCTGCGCGCCCTGGATCAATACGCTGGCGATCGTGGGCATCATTTACGGCGCGCTCGTGGCCATGGTCCAGGTGGACATGAAGAAGCTCGTGGCCTACAGCTCGGTGAGCCACCTGGGATTCGTGGTGCTAGGAATCTTTTCCTTTAACCAGATCGCTCTCGACGGCGCGGTTTATCAGATGCTGAATCACGGCATTTCGACTGGCGCGCTCTTCCTGCTGGTAGGGATGCTCTATGACCGCCGTCATACGCACCTGATTTCAGAGTTCGGCGGACTGGCGACGCCGGTTCCCGTGCTCTCCTCTGTCTTCCTCTTCGTCACGTTCTCGAGCGCCGGGTTGGCGCTGCTGAACAATTTCGTCGGCGAGTTTCTGATTCTGCTCGGCGCATCGCAGGCTCGCTTCATCTACGCGGTCTTCGCCTCGAGCGGAGTCATCCTGTCCGCGGCCTACATGCTGTGGATGTATCAGCGCGTCTTTTGGGGCGAAGTGACCGTGGAAGCGAACAGGACGATGGCGGACCTCACGACGCGCGAAAAATGGGTGCTCGCGCCGGTGCTGATCATGGCCCTGTGGATGGGCATTGCCTCTACGCAGTTCATCAGGCCGATGGAGGCCTCTACATCGCGCAGCGGCGCCATGCACGTCCGCGTGCCGCAGGAGATGGCGCGCAAGTAGATCACCATGACCTATACCGAGCAAATCCTGCGCGTGCTGCCCGAAGTGATCCTGGCCGTCTTCGGCACGGTGATCATGGTGCTTGCGCCGGTCGTAAAACGTCCGCGCTCGCTGGGCCACTTCGCTCTGCTGGCGCTCGCGGTGGCGCTGCTCGGCGCGCTGTTTCTGGGCGGACATCGCGGACCCGCGTTCAACGGGCAGATTCTCACCGACAATTTCAGCATCT
>CAZRND010000558.1:0-2664 GCA_964601345.1 uncultured Acidobacteriota bacterium
GGGCCGCAACGTGCGCGTATTGGAGCCCACATATTGTTCGTTGTTGGTGAGGATCTTAGTGCCGTCGAGAGAGAGACCCTCACTGGCCTGGTTCTCGTCGTTCCATCCGTATCGTCCGAACCAAGTGGATCGCGACGACTCGATAAAGTCCATGCGCAGCGTGAATTGATCTTTGTTGATGGGGCGGCCCGCGGTCCTCAAGTAATTCGACGTTCGCGTTCCCAGGTTGGCGGGAGGCAGAAACGGCAACAGCTTGGTGGAGATCGCATCGATCCGCTGCTTGGGAATCGTGTTGTTTGGAAAGGCCGTCGCGGTGAGCACGCCGCCCACGAGAGCGCGCGTCGAGGGATCGAAGATGGTGTTCAGGCCGCTGGCGCTGAAGTCGCCGCCCTGCATCGCCGCGGTGGGAACGGTGTAGGGCACATTCACCGCCTGCCGCTGCCGGAAGCTCTCATAGTTGCCCATGAAGAACAGCCGGTCTTTGCCGTTGAAGAGCTTGGGAATCACTACCGGCCCGCTCAGCGTTCCGCCGTACTGGTTCCACTTGAACGGATTCTTCGCCGGACGCGCCGTCGTGAACGCATACTGCGTGGCATCCAGCTTGTCGTTGCGCAGAAATTCGAAGAGCGTTCCGTGATAGTGGTTCCCGCCCGACTTGGTGAGCACGTTAATCTGCGTAGCGGCGCGTCCGAATTCCGCCGGATACACGCCCGTCTGCACCTTGAATTCCTCCAGAGCGTCGATGGACGGCAGGATGACGTAGGTGTTGAAGTTGGGATCGGTGTTCGATACTCCGTCGAGCGTGAAGTAGTTGAACATGATGCGCTGCCCGGCCACCGCCAGCGACTGATTGGCGCGGTCGCCGCCCTGGCGCGACCCGGCTTGGCCCGCCGAGGGCGAGATAGTCGTGACGTTGGGCGCCAGCGAGACCAGTTGCAGGTAGTTCCGGCCGTTCAGGGGCAGTTCGACAATCCGGCGATTCTCGACGACCGTGCCGATGGTGGCGTTTTCCGACTGCAATTGCGAGGCGGCGGCCGACACTTCCACGGATTCAGAAACCTGCCCCACTTGCAGCGTGAAATCGAGACGCACCGCCTGCTGCACCTGCACCTTCACGTCGCTGGTGGTTCCGGTCTTGAAGCCCGTCTTTTCGAACTTCACCCGGTACGTGCCGGGCGGCAGCGAAGGGAAAGCATAGACACCCGCTTCCGTGGAGACCGTGGAACGGATCGCGTTCGTCTCCACGTTCGTGACGCTGACCGACACCCCTGGAATCACGGCGCCGCTCGCGTCCATCACTTGCCCAGTGATCTCGCCGAAGGTCTGTGCGAACATCGGAACCGCGCAGATCGCTGCGAGCACGACTGCAGAAAATAGAAAGCGCCTCATGCCAAGCTTCATGGGTTTCATCTCCTTCATTTTCTTGGGCTGACCCTCGCCCCACCAACCAGGAAAGGTAGCATGCATCCCTGCAAACGTCTAGGTTTGTTACGGTATGGGGGCGCCCGCTAACGGTTAGCCGGAACCGTTAAGGGATTGTGATATCATCCGACGCCAGGAAGGGCCGCGATGGGCGTAAGCGAAAAGACAGGACTCGGCGAGGCCCGCGAGCTGGCCGTACGCCAGGAGCTCAGGCGCGTCCAGGAAAGCCCTTCGTTTCGGACTGCCAAGCGTTGCCGGGAGTTCCTCGAGTACATCGTCGAACACACGATGAGCGGTCCGAGCACCCTTCTGAAGGAACGATCCATTGGAATGGAGCTCTTCCATCTTCCTCCCGATTTCGATACGGGCGAGCACACGGTCGTGCGTGTGACTGCTAATGAGGTTCGGAAACGGCTCGCTCAGCACTACGTCGCTGAGAACGGTTCGCACGGGCCGGTCAGAATCGATTTGCCGCCGGGATCGTACAGCGCTGACTTCAAGTGGGAGGCGTTGGAGCAGCCGGACGTTCCGGCGGCGCCGCCGGGCCGGTCCTACCGTCTGGTGATCGGCTGCGCTTTGGCAATAGTCGTTGTAGCGGGAGCGTTTTCGTTGTGGCGACGCTCCGCAGCCGCCTCCGCCGTCAGCGATGTCCGTTCCACACCCTCCGCACTTCCCTCGGCGTTGCCGGTGGGCGAGAGTCTCAGGATGACCGCCGGTTCCAGCGATGCTTACACTGACCGCAACGGCAGGAACTGGGGCCCCGATCGCTTTTTTACCGGAGGCTCCATCTTCGTTCGTCCCACGGAGAGGATCCTTCGGACGCTCGATCCGGACATCTATCGGCACGCGCGCCGCGGCGACTTTCGATACGACATCCCGCTGTCGGCGGGATCGTACGAGATGCATCTGCATTTCGCCGAGACAGGGCTGGGCGATTTCATCAGCGCGGAATCGAGCGGCGAAGGGCAGCGCCTGTTTCGTGTCACGGCCAACGGAAACGCGATCCTGGATTTGTTCGACGTCGTGGCGGACGCCAACGGCTCCAACACCTCCGACGAGCGCGTCTTCAAAAACGTCTCGCCGGATCGGGACGGCATTCTTCATCTCAACTTCTCCTCCCAGCGAGGCACGGCGATCCTGAGCGGGATTGAGTTGATCCCGGCCGAGCCGGGCAAGGCTCGTCCCGTCAGAATCCGATCGGGCTGGACCGCCGCGTGGCAGGATTCCACCGGGCGGCGGTGG
>CAZRND010000559.1:0-2604 GCA_964601345.1 uncultured Acidobacteriota bacterium
GGGCAAAATACGGCTTACCGTTTCTCGCTTTCGAACGGCACGGCCGCGAGCTTCGACTTCACGGTGACGAGCAACGCTACCTGGCTGGTTCCGGATCTCGCCGGCGGGACCTTGGGCCCGAATTCCTCGGCGGGGGTCAACCTCACCGTGAAAGGCGCCGGACTGGCGCTGGGCAACTACACCGCGAAAATCACCGTGGTACGGATCGGCGTTCCGGGCGTTTCCTCGAATTTCTCGCAGGACTTTACTCTGCGGCTGAAAGTCACGGCGGCGGCGGCCAGCCTCAAAGTTGTATCCGGCGACGGCGTCACGGCGAATGCCGGAGCCGTGGTTCCCCTCATTGTGCAGACCCTCGACTCGGCCGGAAATCCGCTCAGCGGGATTACGGTCTCCTTCCGAATCTCCTCCGGAAGCGGCACGATCAGCGCGGCATCCGCGGTTTCCGACATTCAAGGAAACGCCACAGCCTCCCTCACGCTGCCGAATGCTTCGGGCGTCGTGAAAGTGCTAGCCAGCTCGGCCGGTTTGCAGGTCACGTTCACGGTGACGTCGAACCGGCCGGTGGTTCCGGCGCTTTCGAGCGGCGCGGCCGTAAACGCGGCGAGTTTCCGCGCCGGCGGCGACTTGGGCGTGGGATCGATCGCTGCCGTCTTCGGGACCGACTTGGCAACGGGCTTAGGCGGAGCGACAGGGCTGCCGCTGCCGTCCTCGATCGGCGGAACACGCGTGTTGATCGGCGGAGTGGCTGCGCCGCTCTTCTCCGTAGGGCCGGGCCAGATCAATCTGCAAGTCCCCTTCGATACTCCGCCGGGCCGCACGCAGCTCGCCGTGGAGTATCCCGGACCGGTGCTCAGCAACTCCATTGACGTGAATATCGCCGCCGCCGCGCCGGGCATCTTCCTGCTGCCGACCGGCGGCGGAACGGCGGGCTTGTTCATCAAGCCCACGGACGGGAGCGTTGTGACGTCGCAGAATCCCGCGAAGCGCGGCTCTCTGATCATTCTCTATGCGACGGGACTCGGTGCAGTGGATAACCCCGTCGCCGCGGGCGCAGCGGCGAAATCCTCGCCGCTGAGCCGCACGCTCACGGTGCCGGCGATCAACATCGGCGGGACGGACGCCACGGTGCAGTTCAGCGGCCTGGCGCCCGGCTACGTGGGGCTCTATCAGATTAATCTTGTCGTGCCGCCCGGAATCAGCCCGGAGCAAAACGCCGCCGTAACTCTGCGCATCGGCGGAGTGACTTCAAACACCGTTACGATTCCAGTGAATTGAACGCTAGTCCGCGCGCAGCGCCTCCACCGGATTGACGGAGGCCGCGCGTAGCGCCGGGATATAGCTGGCGAGCGCAGCGGCGGCGGCGAGTCCCACGGAGACGGCGGCGTAGGTCAACGGATCGGTCGGGCGGATTTCGAATAGCAGTCCGGCCATCAGGCGCGTCAGAGCCGCTGCCCCGACGAGGCCGATCACGACGCCCGTCCCGGCTAGTCTCAATCCATCGGTGACAAAGAGCCTGGTGAGCTGTCCGAGCGGCGATCCGAGCGCCATGCGGATGCCGATCTCGCGGCGGCGCTGCGACACCGAGTAGGAGATCACACCGTAGATTCCGACGACGCCGAGCAGCAACGCCATCGTGCCGGCGATGGCGAGCATCACGAGCGTGAACGAGGTGCGAGCCATCGAGCGCCTCTCATACCAGTCGAGCGTATGAACGGCCGCCAACGGCAAGTTGCCGTTCACCGACCATACGGCCTTGCGTACTTCGTCCATCAGCGCAACCGAACCGGCACGGTCCGTGCGGATCACATACGTTGTTCCGCGCGCGATGAAGACGGGATCGCCGCCGAACTGATCCATGTACGGCGGCCACCAGACGAAGGACGGCGCCGGCTTGTTCACGCCGTCGTCGCGCTCGTCGCCGACCACGCCGATCACCTCGCGCCAGGGCTGATTGTTCGCCGCCCGGATTTGCTTGCCGACAGCAGCTTGCGGATTGCCCCAGAGCCCGCGCGCCAGATTCTCCGACACCAGCGCGAAGTTGCGCTTCTCGTAGATGTCGTTCCAGGTAAATTCCCGACCCACAATCATCCGGTTGCCGATCGCACCGGCGAGACCCGGCGATACGAACTTGAATTCGCGCATTACGGTAACGGTGTCGGCCTCCGGCTTATCCTTCGCGAAGATACCGTCGTGCCAGCCGCCGCCGCCGTGCGGCAGGTAAGTCGTCATGCCCGCCGCCTTGACGCCGGGGAGCGCGGCAATCTTATCCAGAATGGCCTGCTGTATCTGCATCGTTTGCAGAGGATCCTTCACGAGCTGCCCGGGGATCGACAGCCGGAACGTCTGCAACGATTCCGGATGCGTGTATCCGGGATCGACGCTCTTGAGCGCGTAGAAGGTGCGGATCATCAATCCTGATGAGATCAACAGGATCAACGCCAGCGCCACTTGCACGACCACCAAAGTATTGCGCGCGCGATGGCGTTCGCGGCTCTGGCTGAGCGTGCGTCCTCCGGCGCGCAGCCCCGTAGCCAGCCGGGGTCCCGCGTACTTGACCACCGGAATCAGGCCGAAGATCCGTCCGCAGAAAACAGACAACGCACC
>CAZRND010000560.1:0-2590 GCA_964601345.1 uncultured Acidobacteriota bacterium
GTGTCGATGGGAGTTCCCCTCGTCGATGCTCCTCGCTACCCCGATCCGCTTGAAATATGGTACGGAGTACCATAGAATCAAGGGGACGTAGAATCCTTAGATGGGCAAGCCGAGAGTCTTTAAGACAAAGTGGTTTCAATGGTTTGCCCGGAAGGAAAAGCTCGCGGATGCGACCCTGCTGGAAGCCGCCAACCGCGCGGAGAGAGGGCAGATCGATGCCGACCTTGGGGGCGGCGTAATCAAGTAGCGCATCGCACGGGCCGGCAAGGGAAAGTCGGGAGGGTATCGGACGATCATTCTCTTCCGGCGGGGGGAACGCGCAGTGTTTATGTACGGCTTCGCCAAAAGCGAGCGAGACAATATCCGAGTCGATGAAGAGAAGGAGTTCAAGGAAGCCGCGAAGCACGTGCTGGCTCTCACGGAAAAGCAGGTCTCGGATTTGGTCAGAGAAGGCGACTTTGTAGAGGTGAAAAGGACATGAGCAAGAAGTATCGAAGCGATGCGATGGCCGCTATTCACAAGACTATGGAGGCACTGCACAAGGTGGGCGCCATCGACAAACAGTCGATGCGGCACTTTGATCTCGCGTGCTTGACGCCAGTCCAGCCGCTGACCCCGAGGCAGATCAAGGCTCTGCGAGAGCGGGAGCGAGTGAGCCAGACGGTCTTTGCGAACTACCTCAATGTAACCCCGAATCTTGTGAGCAAGTGGGAGCGGGGCGACAAGAAGCCTTCCGGCCCTGCGCTCAAGCTCCTATCTCTTGTCGAGAAGCACGGTATTACGGCAGTCGCTTGAAGCCGCGGCGTCCCAACCCTTGTCGGAGCACCTACTGCAGTTTCCCTCTGCCTTCCACCCTCCAGACCTCCTCCACCTTGCCGTCGCGCACCCCATATACGTTCTCGTGCAGGTTGACCGCTACGCAGACGTGATTGGGAATGATATGCAGGCGTTCGCCGATGGCAAAATCGCGGCCGGCGTGGGAGATATCTACAAAGCCGTGCTCCTCGTTCATGCGATGGAATACGGCTTCGGGCGCTTCTTTGATCAGACCGAAAGTCACTTCCGAAGAGACCGCCAGGCAGTCGGAAGAGAAGGTCTTGGAGCCGCCATCGATAATAATCTGGCCTTTGCGGGCCGTGGAAACCACCGTGGTCATGACGCTGGCCGCGCAATCCTCGTAGGCACATGCGCCGCAACGAAGCGTGTTCAGGTCATTGTAAACGTAAGTGCCGGGGCGCATTTCGGTCAGGCCCTTCACCGTGTGCGAATAGAACAGCGCAGGCGTGGAGCCGCCACTCACGATCTCCACGGGAATGCCGGCGCGTTGAAAATCAGCCAACACGGTATCGACCAACTCGCTCACGGCGGCTAGTTCGCATTGGCTGGCTTCGCTGGTGTCCTTGATGTGGCCCGGGTAAAACGCGATGCCGCGATAGTGTAGATGGGGCAATTGCAAGATGCCGCGGGCCAACGACAACAAGTCCTCTCCGGGTTGCACGCCGACGCGTCCCATCCCGGCATCCACTTCGGAGAGAACGCCCACCTCCACCTGCGCGGCGTTGGCGGCTTCGGAAAGCTGGCGCGCGGCTTCCATGCTGTCAAGCGCTACCGTGAGCTGCGTACGGCGGGCCACCTCCATGAGCCGCTCGAGCTTGGTGCGGCCGATGACGGGATATGCGATCAACAGATCGGGTGGTTCGGCGCGCAGCATCACTTCGGCCTCGCCCGTCTTGGCGACGGTCAGGCCCACGGCGCCATGGTCCAACTGCTTGCGTCCGACCACGGGCGATTTGTGCGTCTTGGTGTGGGGCCGCAGACGCAGGCCATGCTCGCGCGCATAATCGGCGACGCGCTTGAGGTTGCGCTCCAAAACATCGAGATCGATGAGCAGGGCGGGCGTTTCCAGTTCTGAAACGTACATAGTGGGCGAAGCGCCTCAGCGGAAGCGCACGTTCAGTTTGCCGGAGGGAGTAGTGTAGATCAGCTCCAGGTCCTTCAGCTTTTGCTTGGGCTCCATGGGGAAATAGAGCAGACCGGAAACGGGCTCCTCGGTTTGCTTTTCGGGCAGCACTTTTTCGCTGAGGCTTTTCATGAGCGGCGACTCTTTGTCTTTGGCGCCGCTCGTTACGCGCGCTTCGTTGGAAACTTCGCTGGTGTTGCCGATCCCTCCGCCATCGCCGCCCATCCGCTGCGGGCGGCCGCCGCCGGGATAGCCGCCCCATACGGGTCCGGCGCTGTCGCCCATGATGCCGCCGCGCCCCCCGGTCTGAGATACGACCAGCGCGCCGCGGCCGGCGATCTGGCTAGGCGAAAAGGGGTGCGCGCGTTCGCCGTCGCGGTCCGTGCGGAGCAGGAAATCGTCGCGACGGATATCGAGCTTGCCATTCTTGGGTGTCACGCGCACATCCACGACGACGAAGTTGCCGTTGAGGTCGGAGCCGAGCGCCTCTTTGATAGATTCGCGATCCAGGATGACGGAAGCTGTCACTTCGGCAGACTCATCCGCCGATTTGCCGGGCAGCGACTTGGCCTTCTTGACGGCCGCGGTAGACAGCAGCGCGAACATCAGAGCCAAGGTAAATGTGCGCAC
>CAZRND010000561.1:0-2565 GCA_964601345.1 uncultured Acidobacteriota bacterium
CGCTCGAGCCGACCTTCGGCGGCATCAACCTCGAGGACATCAAGGCGCCGGAGTGTTTCGTGATCGAGGAAGAGCTGAAGAAGACGATGAAGATTCCCGTCTTCCACGACGACCAGCACGGCACCGCCATCATCTCCGGCGCGGCGCTGCTCAACGCGCTCGAGCTCGCCGGCAAGGAAGCCGCCGATGTGAAGGTGCTCTTCAATGGAGCCGGAGCAAGCGCGATCGCCTGCGCCGAACATTACGTCGCGCTGGGCGTGAAGCGCGAAAACATCCTGTTCTGCGACACCAAGGGCGTGGTCTACAAAGGCCGCACCGCGGGCATGAACGAATACAAAGCGCGTTTCGCGGCGGAGACGAACAAGCGCACGCTCGATGACGCCTTCGACGGTGCCGACGTCTTCGTCGGCCTCTCCGGACCCGACACCGTGACTTCCGAGATGCTCCAAAGGATGGCGCCGAATCCCGTGATCTTCGCGCTGGCGAATCCCGATCCCGAAATCACTTACGAAAAAGCGCGGGCCGCGCGGGCCGATTGCATCATGGCCACGGGACGCAGCGATTATCCGAACCAGGTGAACAACGTCCTTGGATTTCCTTTCATCTTCCGCGGCGCTCTCGACGTGCGCGCCACCGCGATCAACAGCGCGATGAAGCTGGCGGCCACGCGCGCGCTGGCAGACTTGGCTAAAGAAGACGTGCCCGATTCCGTATGCCGGGCCTACGGCGTCGAGCGGCTGGAGTACGGCCGCGAGTACATCATCCCGACGCCGTTCGATCCGCGCGTGCTCGTGTGGGTCGCATCGGCCGTAGCCGGCGCGGCGATGGAGACAGGCGTCGCGCAGCACGCCGTTGATCTTGCCGAGTACCGCGAACAACTCGAGGGAAGACGCGGGAAGGCCCATGGAATGATGCGCAGCGTCATCCACAAAGCAAAGAAGCATCCGCGCCGCGTCGTGTTTCCTGAGGGCGAGGAGCCGAAGATCCTGCGCGCGGCCCAGGTCCTGCTGAACGAAGGCATCGCCACGCCGATCCTCCTGGGCGATGAGAACAAGATCCGAAAGGAGATGACGGAGCTGCGGCTGCATCTCGCTGGCGCGCACATTCTCGATCCAGCGCTCGTCGCCCGGCGCGAGGAGTACATCGCCGAGCTCTACCGCCTGCGGCACCGCAAGGGCGTGACGATGAAGGAAGCGGCCGGATTAATTCTGAATCGCAATTACCTCGCCTCGATGATGGTGCACATGGGCGATGCCGACGTCCTGATCGGCGGGCTCACGCAGCACTATCCGGAGACGATTCGCCCGGCGCTCGAAGTGATGGCGCTGCGCGAAGGCAGCAAGCGAGTTTGTGGACTCTATCTGCTTGTCACGCCGAAAGGCGATCCCTATTTCCTGGCCGACACGACGGTGAACATCGAGCCGACGGCGGAAGAACTCGCGGAGATCGCCATCGCCACCGCGGGCGTGGCGCGGCGCTTTGAAATCGAGCCGCGCGTGGCCATGATCTCATTCTCGAACTTCGGCAGCACCAAACATGCGCTGGCCGACAAGGTCCGCCGCGCCACGGAAATCGTGAGAGAGCGCGCGCCGTCGCTGATCGTCGACGGCGAGATGCAGGCCGACACCGCCGTGGTCCCGGAGATTATCAAAGAAACGTATCCGTTTAGCAGCCTGCAGGGCGGCGCGAATGTCCTGATCTTTCCAAACCTCGAAGCGGGGAACGCGGCTTACAAGCTGCTTTCGCGCCTCGGCGAAGCCTCGGCGATCGGGCCGATCCTGGTGGGACTCTCGAAGCCGGTGCACGTGCTGCAGCGCGGCGCGGAGGTGGAAGAGATCGTCAACATGGCGGCGATCGGCGTCGTGGATGCGAACGAGGAAGCTCAGGGTTGGATGACGCGCGCGCTCACCAGCTTGTCGAGCTCGGGGAACTGACGGTCGAGATAAGCATTGCCTTCTTCGAATAGTTTGCCCTGCTTGCCTGCGCGCATGCCGCCGCCGGAGTTTTCCCCGTATCCGGAATACAGGCGGTCGACAACGTCCATGCCGGCGACGACCTTGCCGAAGGGCGCGAACCCGTCGGCGTCCTGGCGGACCTGGTCGGCGGTGTTGATGTAGATCTGCGTCGTGCGCGTGTTCGGTCCCGTCATGGCGAAGGCAAAGGTCCCGCGGACGTTCGAGGCGCGCACCGGATCGTCGGCGATGCGCTCTTCGCGCCATTTTTGCGCGAGCGTTGGATCGCCGGCGATGCCGAACTGCGCGAAGCGGCCGTTGATCACCCGATAGAATCGCGAGTTGTCGTAGAAGCCCGACTGCACGAGGCGGTAGAAACGGTCCGCGCCGTTCGGCGCGAGCGCACGGTCGATTTCGAGCGTGAACGCGCCCTTGGTCGTCTCGATTTGCACGCGGTAAGCTTCGGGAGTCTCATGCAGCAGCTCGGCCAGATAGTTGCCCCAGATGGCCGGGATCGAATGCGTGCCGTGCCCGCGCGTCTTCTCGCTGGTCGGGATCAGGATGTAGCGGCCGCGCTTCACGCGCTTGATCTCGCGCTCGAGGATGCCGAGCT
>CAZRND010000562.1:0-2565 GCA_964601345.1 uncultured Acidobacteriota bacterium
AACGGAATCACTTCGACGTCGGCGGGAAGATCCTTTTTCAACTCCGCTAATTGCTCGGGGCGCGCGATCAGCAGGAGCCGGAAGAGTTTCCGGTCGAGGCCTCGAAGCAGTCCGAGCAAATGTTCCTCCGCGCCGCCGCGAGTCGCCTCGTTGGTGAAGTACGCCACGGTGAGCGGCCGCTTGTTCACGAGGCCGCCTCCAACAAGACCTCGCACATCCGCGCGTGGATCTCGTCGATCCCGCTCATGGAGCGCGGCGGCTCAAAGTTGCTCATGAAAACGGCGTCGGAGTCCGGATCATCCGGATGATATCCGTGCATACCGCTGGGCATCCAACCGGGGCCGTTGAAACCGCTGTGCGAGAGCATTCCTCCCGGGTGCAGCAGGAAGATCGTTTCTCCGTAGCGGCGGTCAGGGAACAGCACGCCCAGGTTTTCCAGTTCTGCATCGTCGAGGATCCGCCCGCACTTCAGGCCTCGCAGGCGCGCCAGAATCCGCTGTCGCGCCGCCGGAGTGAAGCACCAGAAGCGAGCCATCGTGGAGTCATAGACCGCCAGATAATCCTTGGGCGTTTCGAGGCCGAGCGATTCGATCTCGGCAACCAGATCGAAGTGCGATACGACAGGCGTCATCCCGTGGTCGGAAAAGACGCAGAGCCGCGCCTCGGGGTCGATTTCCCTGGCCCGCTCGAAGAGCTGCTCTAATCCGGCTGAGTACCATTCCAGGCGATCCTGGACTCGCTTCGCGTTGTGACAGTTGTGATGCAGGAAGAGATCGAGCTCGCTCAGATACAGGAAGAAAAAGCGGGAGTCTCCTTCCTTCAGCTCGCGGGACGCTCTCTCCAGGATGTCGTGATCGGAGCCGTCGTAATACGAGAACACCCGGGAGCGAATTCCCAGGTCGCGAACCCGGTCGAAGATCGACTCGGCGCCCGAGATTCCTCCCGGCGCGTAGATGTTCTTTTTTTCCACCCAATTGAATTGCGGCAACAAACGAGTGCTGACGGCGCAGTCGAAGAGCGGACCTAATCCAAGCAAGCGACGGCCGGCTTCTCTGAGGAGCCGCCTGGTGTACCGGTTCTCGGTCCACAGTTCCGGCAGGCGCAGAAACGGCTTGAGCCACCGGAACGGCGACGTCACCGGATCGCGGTAGTAAAGATTCCAGTGGCCGTGCTCAGCCGGCAGCACGCCCGTAAGGATCGTCGGAATCGCGCCGGAGCTAAAACCCAATGTCGTCCGGAGCGGCCGCGCGTAGGGTAAGTAGCGCGGAAGAAACTGCCGGTCGGGAAGCAATTGCCATCCCATGGCATCGATCAGCACAACCATCGCGATCTTGCGTTTTCTCGGCGGACGCGGCGCAGGCGGCGACATCAGCCACTTCGGCACTTGCAACAGGGCCGATCGCGCGCGGCGCTTGATGTACGGCGCCGGGCTCCCTTCGATCAGGTTCTGGAAGTCCCGTTCGCCCGTGGAGGAATAGATCGGGATGCGATCGATCACCGGCGCATCCGGATGCGCAGGCCGGCAGTGCGAGCCGCACACGGCCTTGTATCCGGCGAGCAGGGCGAGGCTGGCGACACGCGGATTCACACCGCCGAAAGGCGCGGCCAGATAATCGACGCGGCAGCCCAGGCGGCCCTCGATCTCTTCTTTCGACGCGGCAAGCTGCCATCGCAACGCCGGCAGTCCGAGATGGGCCAGGTTCAAATGCTGGTAACCGTGCGATTGAAACGACATTCCGGCGCGCTGCATTTCGCGCATGCGTTCCCACGTCAGGTAACCGCGCTCGCCCACAGTAGCGGGATTAACAAAGAAGACGGCGCGGATTCCTGCGTCCTGGAGCAGCGGAAAAGCAATCTCGTAGTCCGACGCGTGCCCGTCGTCGAAAGTCAGAATCGCGGCGCGCGGCTCGCGGCCCAGGCCGTTCCATAACCCATCGAGCAAGCCGGTCTGATAGCTATCACGGGAGAGAATCCGCAGATGCGCGGCAAAACGCTCCCCGCCAACCCAATATTTCCGTTCGCGAGACGCGTGCGAAACGGGCCCGTTGTCCAAGCCGTGGTACATCAGGACCGGAATCCCGGAAAATCGCAATCCTCGCGGCGCCGGTTCCATCGTCGGAATCAGTTGACTCGTTGCCACTTGACCTCCTTCGGCTTGGCGAGGTAGCGGAAGAACCCGACCAAGAAAGCCAGATTCATCGCCAGCAGAAAATAACCGAGCAGCGCGAAGCGAACGCGATGGACGCGTTCGTGCAGGAAATAGCCCGCCACACCCCAGGCGTAGAACAACACTTGAGCCAGGAAGAAGAAGCGGTAGAAGGGACCAGCGGTCCAGAGCAATCCGTTGCTGACGAGCAGGCCCAGAAGCGTGAACGGCACGACCCAGCGCAGAAGCTTGTGCGAGAAAAACGCCAGACAGGTAAATGCATCGAGCGGAACGCGGGCCATTTCCGGCAGGGCGCGGAAACTCCCCACGGCAAGCCGCACGCGGCGATGGAATTCCCCTTGCACGTTCGACGCGGCGAATTCCGTGGCGCGCGCTTCCGGATCGTAAACCACCCGAAA
>CAZRND010000563.1:0-2533 GCA_964601345.1 uncultured Acidobacteriota bacterium
CATGGCCTTCTTGATCTGCTCGAGACCGTTCTCGGGACCAAGAGGATTAGTGGCCTGGATCAGCCCGCACCGCACAATACGCGCCATAGGACAACCTCCGGAAACAAAATCGTACCACGTTGGCGCGGTCTTAAGAAGCTTCGTTCCAGCGGTTGATCACGCGGGTGGCCCGCTCGTATCCCAGTACGCTCAGCGACGCGGTGCTGAGAGCAAACATCCGCCCGCCCGCGGGAGGCAGGCCCAGCCAGCAGGCCGTCAGGATTCGCAGGATGTGCCCGTGCGCGAAGAGCGCGGCGTCACCGCCCGACTGCATGGCGCGGTCGATCACGGTCTGCGCGCGCGTGGCCGCCTGGTCGAGCGTCTCGCCGTTCGGCGGAGTGGTGGTCCAAAGGGACCACTCCGGCCGCTCCTTGCGAATGTCCAGAGTGGTGCGTCCTTCGTAATCGCCGTAATCGTATTCGCGAAGGTTCTGCTCGATCTGTACCACGTCGCCGTATCCGGCGAGGCGGCAGGTATCGAGAGCGCGGCCGAGGGGGCTCGAGAGCACGATCGCGAACTTACGTCCCGCGAGGCGCTGTCCGAGCTCGGATGCTTTTTGGCGGCCCACATCGGTGAGAGGCTTGTCGGTGCGTCCGGTATGCTGCCCGGTGCGGCTCCACTCAGTCTCGCCGTGCCGGACCAGCCAAAGTTCTTGCGCCATATTTTTCCCTCGGCATCTTATCACCTCCCAATTGCAGTGATATCTTGTAATGCGATGTTCGAGCTCACTGGAAAAATCGCGGCGATCACCGGAGCAGGTTCCGGCATCGGACAGGCCATTGCCCTGCTCTTTGCCGGCAGTGGAGCCCGCGTGGCGGTGCTGGAACGGAACGACGCCGCGGCGGACGGGACCGTGACCCAGATCCGCGCGGGCGGCTTCGAGGCCACTGCATTTCCCTGCGACGTGTCGAACGCCGCCGGCGTTGCGAAAGCATTTGCCGCGGTCGACAAGAAGTACGGCGGTCTCGACATCCTGGTGAACAACGCCGGGATCGCGCACATCGGCACGGAATTCCACTCGTCGGCAACGTCGAGGAGACGGGCGAAGAGGACTTCGAGCGCATTTACCGGGTCAACGTGAAGGGCATCTACCTTTGCTCGCGCGCGGCGATCCCGCTGCTGCTGCGCAAGAGCGGCGGTGTCATCCTGAACATGGCCTCGATCGCTTCGCTCATCGGCGTGGCCGACCGCTTCGCGTATTCCATGAGCAAGGGCGCGGTGCTGACGATGACCAAGTCCATCGCCACCGATTATATGAAACGCATTCGCTGTAACTGCATCTGTCCCGCGCGCGTCCACACGCCTTTCGTGGACGCGTATCTCGCAAAAACTTACCCTGGCCGCGAGAAGGAGATGTTCGCGGAGCTCTCCGAATATCAGCCCATCGGAAGGATGGGCAGCTCGGAGGAGGTAGCCGCCCTGGCGCTCTACCTCTGCTCGAGCGAAGCATCTTTCATCACCGGCCAGGCCTATCCCATCGACGGCGGAGTCCTCACACTATGAAACTGATTCGATTCGGTTCTCGCGGCAAAGAAAAGCCGGGCGTTCTTCTTCCCGACGGCACGCGCATCGACTGCTCGGGCTTCGGCTCCGATTACGACGAAGAGTTCTTCGGCGGCAACGGCATTCGGAGCTTGGCGAAGTGGCTGAAGGGCAAGCGCAAGAAAGCGCCCGGCTCGGCGCGGCTCGGGCCGCCCGTTTGCCGGCCGAGCAAGATCGTCTGCATCGGTCTGAATTACAGCGACCATGCAGCGGAGAGCAAGATGGACCTGCCGAAGGAGCCGGTGATTTTCTTCAAGGCCTCGACTTCGCTCGTGGGTCCCAATGACGACCTGGTGATCCCGCGCGGAGGAACGAAGGTCGATTGGGAAGTGGAGCTCGCCGTCGTCATCGGCAAGAAAGCTCTCTACGTCTCCCAGGATCGCGCTCTCGGCCACGTGGCGGGTTACGCGCTGCACAACGATTACTCGGAGCGTAGTTTCCAGCTCGAGCGCGGCGGCCAGTGGGTAAAGGGCAAGAGCTGCGACACGTTCGCGCCGCTCGGGCCGTTTCTTGCCGTGGGCGGCGAGATCGCCGATCCAGGCAAGCTCGCCATGTGGCTCAACGTCAACGGCGAGAAACGCCAGAAAGGCACCACGGCCAATATGGTCTTCGGCGTGGCGTCGCTGGTGAGCTACGTCAGCCAGTTCATGACCCTGCTTCCGGGCGACATCATCAGCACGGGCACTCCGGCTGGCGTGGGCCTGGGCATGAAGCCGGAACCTGTTTACCTGAAGGCGGGCGACGTGGTCACGCTCGGCGTCGAGGGACTCGGAGAGCAGCGGCAAAAGGTGGTTCCTTGCCCATAACGATCCGCGATCTCGAAATCTGGGACCTGCGGTTTCCGACCTCTCGCCCCATGGACGGCTCCGACGCCGTGAACGTCGATCCGGATTGTTCCGCTGCCTACGCCATCTTTAAGACGGAAAGCGGGCCCGAAGGCCCCGGCCCTCAA
>CAZRND010000564.1:0-2512 GCA_964601345.1 uncultured Acidobacteriota bacterium
CGAACCAGGTGTGGCGGGTCGCCCCCCCGGCCCAATAACAGCTTGACAGGAGTTCCGACGGTTTTGGAAATCCACGCGGCTTCGCACATCGAATCGTTGTACGCGCGCCGCCCGAACCCGCCGCCGGCCCGCACCATGTGGAGGGTGACGTCGGCTTCAGGAATTCCAAGCAGCCGAGCAACGGTCTGGCGTCCCGGCGCCGGGAACTGGCTTCCGGACCAGATCTCGATCTTGCCGTCCTTGTAGTGCGCCGTGCAGTTCTGCGGCTCCAGAGTGGCGTGCGCAATAAAGGGGAATTCGTAACGCGCTTGCAATACCTTGACGTCGTCACGCTGGAACGCTGCTTCCGCGTCGCCTTCCTTGCGCAAGGTTCGCCCGGCGGGCTGGGCGGCTAGTTCGTCCGCTCTTTTGGCATTCGCCTCGCTGTCTTGCGTCCCCCAGCGCCCGGGATCCCATTTCACTTCGAGTTTTTTCCTCGCGGACTGGGCCGCCCACCAACTGTCCGCGACGATCGCCACGCCAGCCTCAAACCCCGGTCCCTCAAAGAGGTAGTTCGGATAGGGGTTGGCGAGCGGTATGCCCTCCACGATGAACGCGTGCTTGACTCCCTTCATGGACTTGATCGCGTCAAGGTTTGCACTCGCGACCTTGCCGCCGAGTACAGGCGTCTTCTCGAAAGTTGCATAGAGCATTCCCGGCACGGTGATGTCGATGCCGAACGTTGGTTTGCCCGTGAGGATTTCCTTGGTCTCGACACCGGCGGTAGTCGTGCCGATGATCTTGTAGTCCTTCGGGTCCTTGAGTTTCAGGGATGCGAATGCCGGCACGGGCATCGTCGCGGCTCTGGCTGCAAGTTCGCCGTAGCTGAGCGACCGGTTGGACGCGCGGTGGTAAACGATACCGGATGCGGTCGAGCATTCTTCGGGAGCGACGCCCCAGGTTTGCGCGGCGGCGGCGATTGTCATTTGACGCACAGCCGCGCCGATCCGACGCATGGGCTCCCAATTCGACGGCGTAGCGGTGCTTCCACCTGTAATCTGCCCGCCGTACTGCGGCCCGACGCCTGAACGCACCACTCGAACCGCCTTCCAGTCGACATCCAGTTCTTCGGCAATCATCATCGGCAGCAGATTCAGAGCGCCTTGTCCCAATTCCTGCTGCTTCGCAACGATCGTCGCAATGCCGTCCGGCGCAATGCTAACGAAGTCCGCCGGAGACAACGGTTGGTTGGCGCCGGGAAATCCCTGCGCCTCCAATTCAGAGCCGGGATAGAGTCCCACCATCAGGCCGCCGCCGGCAATCACCGAGGCGCGCAGGAAGAAACGCCGGTTGATCTTGGTATTGGTTTTCATTTCCGCACCTTGCCCTTGCCCAATTCTGCTGCGTGATGCACAGCGGCTCGAATCCTTCGGTAGGTGCCGCACCGGCAAAGATTGCCCTCCATCGCACTGTCGATCTCGGCATCTGTTGGATTTGGTTTCTTTGCCAGCAACGCGCAAGCCGTCATCATTTGACCGGCCTGGCAGTATCCGCACTGCGGCACGTCGAGAGCGGCCCACGCCGACTGGACCGGATGCGTGCCGTCCGCGGAAATGCCCTCTATGGTCGTGATCGACTTCCCGGACATCTCGGCGGCCGTCGCCAAGCAGGATCGGGTTGGTTCACCGTTCACGTGCACGGTACACGCGCCGCAAAGTCCGATGCCGCAGCCGTATTTTGTGCCCTTGAGATTCAATTCATCCCGGAGCACCCAGAGCAGCGGCATTTCAGGATCGCCGTTATACGGTCGTGTCTTCCCATTGATGTTGAGCGTCAACATGACAACCTCCTGCGCTTTCAGCGCTCCGAAAGTTTGAGTACCGCCTCAGGAAGCCGAGCTCCCTGGATCGTAATCTTCGAGGCGGCCTTTTCGATCTCTCGTAAATCGTCCGGCGTAAGTTCGATTCCGGCCGCGCCAAGGTTCTCGTCAAGGCGATCCAGCTTTCTCGTTCCAGGGATCGGTACGATCCACGGTGCTTGGGCCAGCAACCAGGCAAGTGCGATCTGTGCCGGCGTCACGTGTTTTTCCTCCGCAATGCGCTTCAGCAGATCGACGAGCGCGAGATTGGCAGCGCGGGCTTCGGGCGCGAATCGCGGCGACTGGTTGCGGAAGTCAGAGCTGTGGAATTCCGTGGTCGCTTCAATCTTTCCAGTCAAAAAGCCGGCTCCCAGAGGGCTGAAGGGCACAAAGCCGATTCCCAACTCGTCGCAGGCAGCCAGCACGCCGTTCCGTTCAGGATCACGGGTCCACAGCGAATACTCGCTCTGAACGGCTGCCACCGGCTGAACAGCGTGCGCGCGCCGGATCGTGGCCGCCCCTGGTTCTGACAGCCCGAAGTGTTTCACTTTTCCTTGTTCGATGAGTCCTCTGACCGCTCCCGCTACGTCTTCAATCGGGCCGTTGGGATCGACGCGATGCTGGTAGAGCAGGTCGAGGTCTTCGACCCTCAGTCCGTTCCTGCCGGCCTCCCCC
>CAZRND010000565.1:0-2512 GCA_964601345.1 uncultured Acidobacteriota bacterium
GCGCATCATGATGGACCCATTCGAATTCATTCGCGAATCTGGCGTTACCGCGTCGGTCAACGGGAGGAGTATCTACGAAATCCGAAAATCCATTGGACGTGAACAGTCAGAGAGCCTTACGTCGCAAATAGGCGATATCGATTCTGCATACGCGGAGCCTGACTATGCCCGGCCCATGGCTCTGGGATTCGGCCTGAGCTACAAGAGGGGGCACCCTGAATTTGATATTGCGGAAGGTATCATCAAGGACAGGTACGACGACTCTGACCACATGATAGATTTTTCAGAAGAGGTTAGCAAGAATAAGCTCCTCACAACAGGCCGGTCGCTAAAGTTCGTCATGCAAAGCATTACTCAGGCAAAAAAGGTCGCGACCGTTCAGGGCACCATACAGACTGGAGGTACGGCCAGGGAAACGATACATTACCTAAAGAACGCCGGCGCAAAGAGGGTCGAGGTTATCGTAAGTTATGTGCCCACTGTAGATGGAAGGCAGGTTGGCCTGTACACGCAGAACCGGGAACTTGTTGCAAACAAGTACGTTGGTGAAGTAGGCTCCATCAACGACCTCAACCAGAATCTTGCCAAAGAACTTGGCTGCCATCCCCGAGATCGATGTCAGCGACGACCTCACGGCGCACTCACTGCAACAGGATTGGATTGCCTTTGGCCTTGACCCGATTTCGTGGACACCTTCGAAGGGGGAGAATATCCCCCGAGAGAGGTCCACATGGCACGACGGACGTTCACGGTCGAATTCAAGGCTGAGGCGGTGCGCCTGGTGCGCGACGGGAAGCGCACAGTCGCCTCGGTGGCGCGAGAGCTGGGAGTCGGACAGCCGACGCTCGGCGGTTGGGTGAAGCAAGCCGACGTCGACGAAGGGCGCGGGGAGGAAGGCGCGCTCACGACGGCCGAGCGCGAGGAGCTGCAACGCCTGCGGCGCGAGAACAGGCGGCTGCAGGAGGAGCGGGACATCCTAAAAAAAGCGACGGCCTTCTTCGCCAAGGAGAACCGCTGAGGTTCCAGTTCATCGAGGCGGAGAAGGCGAACTTCACGATCGCAGCGATGTGCCGCGTCCTGCAAGTCACCAGGAGCGGCTTCTACGCCTGGCGGAGGCGCCAGGCGAGCGCCCATTTCTTGAGGGATCGCAAGTTGCTGAGTCGGATCCAGAGCAGCTTCTACGAGAGTCGGCGCACGTACGGGAGTCCGCGCGTGCACCGCGACCTCGTCGCGAGCGGCGAGCGCGTGAGTCGCAAGCGCGTGGCGCGTCTGATGCGCGAATCGGGCCTGGAATCCAGGCGCAGGAAGCGATTTCGTCGCACGACCGACTCGAACCACGCGCATCCCGTCGCGAGCAACGAGCTCGCGCGTCGCTTCGCGCCCGGCGGCACGCAGGCGTGGTGGGTCGGCGACATCACGTACGTGTGGACGAACGAAGGCTGGCTGTACCTGGCGACGCTGCTCGAGCTGGCCACGCGTCGAATCGTCGGCTGGTCGATGAGCTCGCGCATCGACGCCGCCCTGGTGAGGGGCGCGCTCGAGATGGCGCTCGGTCGCACGGGCGCTGCACCGCAGGGGCATCACTCGGATCGCGGCAGTCCATACGCCAGCGGGGACTATCAAGGACGTCTTGCGGAGCTGGGCGTCACGTGCTCCATGAGCCGTCGCGCCAACTGCTGGGACAACGCGGTGGCAGAGAGCTTCTTCAGCACGCTCAAGGGCGAGTGGCTCGACCATCACCGCTTCTCCACGCGCGCCGAGGCCAGGGCCGCGGCATTCGACTACATCGAGCTGTTCTACAATCGGCGCCGGCGTCACTCGTCGCTGGGCTACCTGAGTCCCGAGGACTACGCTCGCTCCCTCAAGAGTGCATGATCAACCTGTCCACGAAATCGGGTCAAGGCTAAAGGGGTGAGAATCGCTACCCTCGCTAGGTTCCGCCACGGCGTGTCGTCTCCGCATCAACTCTACCAGTTGGCAATTCGTCACGGATGTCTCGTGGCTTGACCGTGAGCCGAAATCATGAAGAACTCGATCAGGCGCCTGCGTGATTGTCGGCTAACCGCCTGCGCTGGAGTACTTGCGGATGGAGGACATCCAGGCCAGGCGGCTCAGGAGAAGGAAGGTCGCGCCCACGCCCAAGGCCACGAGAACGTTCCGTTGCGCCAGCGTGCCGAGGAGGGCCCGCGACGGCCACGTCGTCATGAGCGCCAGAGGGATGATGAAGGTGAAGAGCACGGCCAGGAAGCCGCGGAAGATGTCCGCCGGAAAGCGCGCCGCGTCGTAAAGATGCATATGACAATCGCAGGCGTTCGCGGGCGCCTTCAGCTTGGGTGCGGCGGTACCGCCAGAATTGGGGACTTGCATGGCTCTAGCTATACGGCCTCCATTCCGCCCCAGTCCATGCTATCGTGCCGCGCCGCATGACCCATCCCGCAAAAATTCTTTTGGCCGCGCTGGCCGGCCTGCTGATCGCCGGTGATGCAGCGATCGCGCATCCGCATGTCTGGGT
>CAZRND010000566.1:0-2507 GCA_964601345.1 uncultured Acidobacteriota bacterium
GGCGATCTCCAAGGGCGTCCACACGATGATGGACGGCTATCAGTGCCTGGTCCTGTCGGCCGCGCATGTAGACCGGCACACCAAGCAGATTCTGGAAATCAGGGCCGAGGCCAGTTTCCCGCAGTAATATAATTAAGTACAAAAGACCTAAATAGGGCTGTTCATATCATTTCTGTTTACTATAGCCTTAAATAGGACTACTATAGCTGTATGGTCGCACCGACTCGAGAGCCGGAGGCGGAACTGGGGCGGCAGCTCCGCACGCTGCGGCTCCGACTGGATCTCGATCAGAGGCAACTCGCTGAGCGGGCCGGAATCGCACTCAACGCTGTCAAGAACCTGGAGAGCGGAAACGGCTCCACGGTGCGTTCCTTGATTCGGGCGCTGCGCGTCCTAAATAGGACGGAGTGGCTCGGAGCGCTCGCGCCGGCCGTTTCGATCAGCCCCCTGCAGTTGCTCAAGACGAAGGCGCCTCGACAGCGCGCATCGCCCAGGCGGGCGAAAAGGAAGGCGTAACGGAGCGAGATCGTGTATCGACCGGTTCATGTCGTCGAGGTCCGGATTTGGGGCAAGACCGTGGGCGCAGTCGCGCTCGATCCAAAGCTGGGCTATTACGCTTTCGAGTATTTCCCTGCCTTTCGTGCTTCCGGCATCGATCTGGCGCCAATCACAATGCCGATCGCCGCAGCGCGAGACCCTTTTGTTTTTCCTGATCTGCCCGAACTCACGTATCTGAGGCTGCCTGGACTGCTCGCCGACGCGCTACCCGACGATTTTGGAAACGCGCTGATCGATGCCTGGATGGCGCGCCAGGGCGTGAACCGCTCACAGATCACTTCGCTTGACCGCCTCGCTTACATGGCAAAGAGAGGAACCGGGGCGCTGGAGTTCAAGCCGGCGCGCGGCCCGGGGCGTTCGTCGACGACGGCCATCCGCCTCGCGCGCCTCGTCGAGAGCGCGAGGCGAGCTGTGCAGGGGACGCTAAATACGGGCGAACATGCTAAAGCAGCGTTGGCGCAAATCATTCGGGTTGGCACTTCCGCGGGCGGCGCCAGAGCGAAAGCAGTCATCTCATGGAATCCGAAAACCCGTGAAATACGCGCGGGCCAGTTCGATGCCGAGCCCGGCTTCGAGCATTGGATGATCAAGTTTGACGGAGTTGGAACCGACGAACGTTCCGGCGTGAGTCAAGACTATGGACGCATCGAATATGCGTATTACCTGATGGCGACAGCGGCTGGAATCAATATGACCAAGTCCCGTTTGCTCGAGGAGAACGATCGGGCACACTTCATGACGAAACGGTTCGATCGCGACCGCAATAGGAAGCATCACCTTCAGACTCTCTGCGGGCTGGCCCATCTGGACTATCGGCAAAAAGCCGCTCACGATGCGAGCCAACTGTTCCTGACGATCGACCGTCTCGCCATCGGATACTCCGCCCTGGAGCAAGCCTTTCGGCGCGTCGCATTCAACTGGATGGCAGCCAATTGCGACGACCACACGAAGAACGTGTCATTCCTGCTTCGCGAGAGCGGAAGATGGGAGCTCGCGCCCGCCTATGACGTCACGCACGCCTACAACCCGAAAGGGCAGTGGACCAACCAGCACCTGATGTCTGTGAACGGGAAGTTTGCCGGCATCTCGCAGGACGACCTGATGGTCGTCGCCGATCGCTTCGGTGTCGGTACGGCGAAGAGGGTGCTGACCGAGGTCCGCGAGGCTGTGGCGGCCTGGCCAGACTTTGCCGCGCGGGCCAAGGTGAGGCGGACGGAGATCGCGCGCATTAGGGAACACCACGATCTCTTCCCGTTCAAATAATCCCTAACCCTCGCCGTCGAATCGCGTCCATAGGTCATGGATACGCTCGTTCATGACCTTCGCTACGCGCTTCGCCTGCTCTTGCGGGCTCCCTGGTTCACGCTCACAGCGATCGTCGTGATCGCGATCGGCGTCGGAGCCAACAGCGCCATCTTCAGCCTGGTGGACGCCTTGCTGCTGCGTCCCCTTCCTTACGCGCAGCCCGAGCAACTGGTGAAAATCTGGGAGCATCCGCCCGGATACAGCCGGAATTCGGCCTCCGTAGTCACCTTCATGGACTGGTCGGAACAAAACAAGGTCTTCTCCGGGATGGCAGCCATTGTCGCG
This sequence comes from uncultured Acidobacteriota bacterium, assembly GCA_964601345.1. Lineage (GTDB taxonomy): Bacteria > Acidobacteriota > Terriglobia > JAJPHL01 > JAJPHL01 > CAZRND01. Next base: position 2,149 of record CAZRND010000566.1, read on the forward strand.
GGCGCCCAAACACTGACGGCTCCGGACCGAAAAGCCGAGCGCATCCCCGGTCAAGGCGTCACGGTCGGCTTCTTCGACCTCTTTGGCGTCCGCCCGGTGGTGGGACGCCTCTTCACCGCCGATGACAATCGTCCCGATGCGCTGGTGGTGGTGATCAGCGAACGACTCTGGAAGTCGCGCTTCGGTAGCGATGCCGGGTTGATCGGCCGGCAGATCATGCTCAATGGCGTGTCGCGCACGGTGGTGGGCGTGGTTCCCGATTATTTCCAGTTGGAGCCCGCCGATCAGTGGACGCCCTTCGTCACTCGCCGCACGCCCACGGGACGGGTCAGCCATTATCTGCGAGTGTTCGCGCGGCT
>CAZRND010000567.1:0-419 GCA_964601345.1 uncultured Acidobacteriota bacterium
GCGGCGCGCCGCATCCTCCCGCACGCCACGCTCGAGAAGATGTGGGAGCCCAGGTACGCGACCGGTCCCGATTCCAGCGAGTGGATGGGGATGTCGTTCTTCGTCTACCACCCGAACGGCGCGACGATCATCGGCCACACGGGAAGCCAGGCGGGCTTCCGCGCGTTCTACTACTGGAACCCGGCCACGAAGGCAGCCGTGATCGCGGTGTTCAACACCTCGAACGACGCCGACTCGCGCAAGTCGTCGCAGGGATTCCGCGCGCTGCGCGACCTGACCTTCCGGTACCTCACCGAACGCTAGACGGTCCCCGCTGAGCCATGAACCCCCTGCCCGGCCCCGGGAATTCGCTCGGCCCGCCCCGGCAATTCGCTGACCCGCCTGGCCGTGTCTCCGTTCGAAAGCATGTTGACGTCCGT
>CAZRND010000567.1:429-2492 GCA_964601345.1 uncultured Acidobacteriota bacterium
GGGATCCTGCGGCGCCGGGCACAGGAGCTGATGGCGCACCCGACGCCGGAGATGCTCTCGCAGGGGCTCGTCCCGTGCCGGGAGTGCGCCGAGGCGGTCCCGCCTTCGGCCGCGAGCTGCCCGTACTGCAACGCGCTTCTCTCGGGCCTCGGCTGATCACCCGGAGCGAAGCGGACCGCGACCTCGTATTCTCCATTCAGGACTGAAAGGAGACGGCCATGCGCGTCGCAGCACGGGTGATGCCAGTCGCAGCATTCCTGCTGGTCGCCGCAGTTCCCGCCGCGGCGCAACAGATCCCGCCGCTCCACGCGATCGGCAGGATCGTCGCGGAGAACAAGACGCCCCTCGGGCGCGTGACCACGATCCGCACCCTCCCCAACGGAAACCTGATCGTCAACGACGCGGCCTCACGACGCCTCCTCCTCCTGGATTCCTCGCTCTCAGTGGTGCGGGTGATCTTTGATTCCGCGGGGCCGGCGGAGCTGCGGTATCCGCGAACGGCCTGTGGTCTCGTCGCGTTCCGCGGCGACTCATCCTTGTTCGTCGATCCCTTCGATCAGTCGATGCTCGTGCTGGACAGCGCCGGGCGGATGGTGCGGACGATTGCCCCGCCGAGCGCGCGACTCGCCAGTAACCTGCTCGGCGGGGCCAACGGGATGCCCGCGCTCGACGCCAGCGGCGGCCTTGTCTTTCGCGGGACAATGGGGTCGCTCCCTCGTGATTCCACCGGCGCGATTCCAAATGTCTCCCGCAGCGATTCCGCGCCGATTCTCCGCGCCGACCTTGGCGCGCGGAGGATCGATACGGTCGCATGGGTGAAGACGTGGAGGGCGGCCTTGCTGAATTTCCCGGCAGTGCCGTCGGTATAGATGGCTTTGATTTCAGACGGCGAGAGGGCGCGGTTATAGATACTCATTTCATCCATTGCTCCCGGGTAATGGTTGAAAGCATCAATACCCGCCGGTCGATACCCGAAATACAGAGTTGAAGTTGTATTCGGGGTAAAGAAGCCCAGGTTCTGCTGCGTCACGGACAGGCCGTTTACATAAAGTGCTGCCAACCCACTGGCCTTGTTATAAGTGACGGCGACATGCTGCCACGTATTTGTCGTCAACAAACCAGCCGAAGAGGTAATCCCGTGCGACGCATTGTTGGTGTCAACAAAATTGGCGTAGAGCGAGCCCGGATTAGCTGTAAATGGCACTGAAATCCAAAAGTGGGTGTTTATGTTGGTGCTGTCGTTCCATTCTAGCAGGGGATGCTCGGAGGATACATCTGTCGGATTGATCCATCCTTCAATGGTCATTCCACCGCCGGCTCCCACGTTGAGAGAAGTCGAGGCGGGCACGCTGACGTAATCGCTGACGCCGTTGAAAGACAAACCGTCGCCGACTTCACCCGGCCCAAATAGAGGGTTGCCAGTAGCCGTACCTACGTTCCCACTGATGATGTCGTCCAGGCTGGATTCAAATCGCCACCAAGCGGCGATGCCCGGTCCGCGGTAGGCATAAGTCAGATTATACTGGCTGCCGGGTGTCACCGGCAGAGTGTTCGAAATCACCCCGTTGGCCAGCGCGAGGAATTTCGGCGGAGTCTGGGCATTCGGCGGGTCGTTCACCACACTGACCTGATTGCTGATCACGCTAAAACTGTTGACCATTGACGGAGGCACGTAGTCCCCCTCGGCAATCCCGTCGAATCTGCCCAGGTTCAAAGTGGTGGCCGAGGCCGTGTTATCGAAAGGCGGGATTTGATACTTCACGGGAATCAACGTCTTGTTCGTGTTGTCGGTAAACGTGAAGTAGGAGGGCGATTGCGAAATCACCGCCGGCGTGTAGATCCACTGAGTAGTCGGGTTGTTCGTGTTACCGCCCTGGTTCATGATGATCGTGATGCTGTTCCCGACCCCCGGACCGTAGGGAACATTGAAGGTTCCCGCTCCGCTGATGGGTCCCGTCGGTATGCCAGGGAGCCGGACGCCATCGTAGTAAACGTCAATCGTGTCCGGGATCGTGAAGAAGTCATAATTGATCAGCAACGTCCCTTGCGTCGGGACCGGGCCG
>CAZRND010000568.1:0-2477 GCA_964601345.1 uncultured Acidobacteriota bacterium
CGCTGGCCGGCCGCCCGTACGACGATGCGCGGCGCGATCCGCAGTTCGACCCGCAACGGATGTGGGCTTGGCGGCCCCCCGGAGGGGAGAGCTTGGTCGACGTCCAGCGCCGTGTCGCTCCCGCCTTCGAGGAGATCTGCCGCGCGGCGGCAGGCTGTGAGGTCGTGCTGGTCAGCCACGCCGGCGTCATGCAGGCTATCTGGGCGCACCTCGCCGGGACCTGGGACGACAGCCCGATTCCGCCCAACGGCGGTCTCATCGTGGTCGACCACGGTCCGGAGGGCTGTCAACCGCCGCCCCTGGTCGCGGTGCAGTGAGGCGGGGCCGGGAGGGCCTTTAACGGATCGGCCTCGCGGTCGAGTTAGAAGCAGTACGAGCAATCGAGATTGCAGACCGCCGAGGCGGGCTTGATCAGCAGGGACGTGATTCGCGGCGCCGTACCGTCGCTGACGATCTGGAATGCGCCCATCCCCGGAGTGTAGTACATTTGCCGGATGCCGACGCGAAGAGACGTGCTGAAGTCCGCCGTACCGTCCCTCGCTCTGGCACAGACGCGCAGCGCTCCGAACCGGCCCAACATCATCCTCATCATCTCCGACCAGTTCCGATGGGACTGCATCGGCGCGATGGGACTCAATCCCATGGGGCTGACGCCCAACCTCGACCGGATGGCTGGACGCGGCGTGCTCTTTCGCTCGGCGTTCTGCAATCAGCCGGTGTGCGCTCCGGCGCGGGCGAGCATCCTCACCGGACAATATCCCAGCCGTCACGGCGTCTGGCGGAACGCCGTTGAATTGCCTCAGAACACCACGACGCTCGCGACGTTGCTCGGCGGGGCGGGGTATTCGACGAATTACATCGGCAAGTGGCATCTCGCGCCGGGTGCGAATCGCGCGGCCGTGAGCGCGGAACATCGTGGCGGCTTCACCGGCCTGTGGGAAGCGGCTAACGCTCTCGAATGGACTTCGCACGCCTACGAGGGCGACCTGTACGATAACGACAACAAGCCGATCCATTTTGCGGACCGCTATCGCGCCGACTTCATGACCGACCGCGCGCAGCGCTTCCTGCGTTCGCCCTCGGCACGATCGCCGTTCCTGCTGGCGCTCTCCTATCTCGAAGTGCATCACCAGAACGATTCCGACACCTTCGATCCGCCGAAGGAGTACAAGGGGCGCTATCCGAATCCTTTCATCCCGCAGGATCTGCGTCCGCTGCCGGGGTCGTGGCCCGGCCATCTCGCCGATTACTTTGCCTGCGTCGCCAAAATGGACGAGGTCGTCGGAACGCTGCGGCAGACGCTCGTCGAGACTGGACTCGACCGGAACACGATTGTGGCCTTTACCAGCGACCACGCCTGCCACTTCAAGACGCGGAACGCGGAGTACAAGCGCAGTCCGCATGAAAGCTCGATTCACATTCCGCTGGTCATGGAAGGTCCGGGATTCAACCGCGGGATCGAGATTTCGGAACTGGTGAGCCAGGTGGATCTCACGCCGACGTTACTCGAGTCGGCCGGGCTGTCTCCGCCGACCACCATGCAAGGCCGGAGCTTTCTGCCGCTGCTCGACCGACGAGTGGAGGGATGGCGAAACGAAGTGTACTTCGAGATGAGCGAATTCGTTACCGGCCGCGGCCTGCGCACGCCGCAGTATACCTACGCCGTGGCCGCGCCCAAGCGTCCCGACTGGCGGGCGGCGCCATCCGCGCCAAGCTACGTCGAGTACATGCTCTACGACCTGCACGCCGACCCGTATCAGCACGTCAACCTGGCGGGCCGGGCGACGCATCAGAAGATCGCGGAAGGCTTGCGCCCGCGCCTCATCGAACGCATCCGCGAGGCGAGCGGCGCCAGCGCCACGATCGAGCCCTGCTGGTTTCCTTATCCGTAGCAGAAAAAATAGTCAAGCTCAGTCCGCGGCACTCTTGGGCGTATACTCGTAGCCAGGAGGGCCTATGAAATCCCTAAAACTCTTTGTCGTTGTGTTTCTTGCCGTGACAGCAATGGCGCAAACATTCCGTGGAGGCATAGCCGGAACCGTCGCCGATTCGTCGGGCGCGGTTGTGCCCGGTGCGTCCGTCAAGATCGTCAACAACGCAAACGGGGCGACCCGCGAGCAGGAGTCCACCGGCACGGGCGACTTTTCGTTCTCCGATCTGACGCCCGGCTTGTACAAGGTGACCATCGCCAAAACCGGCTTCAAAACCACCGGACTTGAAAACGTCGAGGTGGCGGTCGGCAAGATCACCAGCCTGCCCATCACGCTGGGCGTCGTCGAACAACAGCAAGTCATCGAGGTATCCGCCTCGATGGTAGCCCTCGAAGCCAATTCCTCGGCGCTCAACGCAGTGGTGAACAACCGCGCGGTGCAGGAGATCCCGCTCAACGGGCGCGATTTCCGCCAGCTTCTCTATCTCTCACCCGGATTCAACCAGAGCAACTCGATGAACGGGAATCGCGCCAACCAGAACAACTG
>CAZRND010000569.1:0-2061 GCA_964601345.1 uncultured Acidobacteriota bacterium
TCTTCTTTGGCCTTGCACCCGATGAAGTCGACCACTTCGGGAGGATCGATTTTCATCACCACCATCTGGGCGGCGGGTCGCGTCGTCCCGCCGCTCTTGATGACGCCCGCGAAGGCGTCGTAGCCGCGCATGAAACTCAGCGGACCGCTGGCGCGTCCGCCGCCGCTGAGCGGCGCGTTCTGCTCGCGCAGGCTGCTGACGTTCGTTCCTGTGCCCGATCCAAACTTGAAGAGCATGCCCTCGGTCTTGGCCAGGCCGAGGATCGAATCCAGGCTGTCTTCCACCGAATTGATGAAGCACGCCGAGCACTGCGGGCGGCGCTCGGAGCGCCCCGCCTCGCGGATCGAGCCGCTATCGACGTCGTAGATCCAGCCGTAGCTCTTCTTCGGCGTGCCCACGTTGAACCAGACCGGCGAGTTGAAGCTGGCCTTCTGCGTCAGCATCAGGTGCGCCAGATCGTCGCGAAAATTCTCGGCGTCGGCGGGAGAGGCGAAGTATCCGCCCGCGACTCCCCAGTCGGCGATCGTGTTCACGACGCGTCCTACAAGCTGGCGCACGCTGGTCTCGCGTTCGGAGGTCCCGGGCTTCCCGTAGAAGTATTTGCTGGCGACGATGTTCGTGGCGGTCTGCGACCAGTCCTGAGGAACTTCGACGTCGGGCTGCTCGAAGATGTTTTTGCCCTTCTCGTTACCGATGGAGGAGTGCCGCTTTTCCCAGGCGATTTCTTCGTAAGGAGAAACTTTGCCCGAGGTAAAGTGGCGGGGGAAGCGAATCCCTCGCGTCGCGCGTTCTGCGCGCTCCGCCTCAAGGTTCGCAGCCACGTTCACCATGATTTCGCCCATTGCCGACCCCTCCTTATCAAAAACTTAACTTAGCTTAGGAATTGGAGATTACCGCTACATATTGTGGTCTGTCAAGATTATTCTTCTATATATGGTATCACAGTTGTTATCATGAAGTTAGCGTCAAAAAGGCCCTAAATGCAGGCTTTTTGGGGCTTTTCGGGATACTGTCTGGTAACGAGGATGAAGAGACGAACATTCCTGACTTTAGCGGCTGCACCGTGGATCGCCGCAAAACAGGCTCGGCCGCACACGGAAGTGACCATTCAAGGGGAGCAGTTTTACCTCAACGGCAAGCCGACTTATGCAGGCCGGCGGTACAACGGCTGGAAGATCGAAGGACTGCTGATGAATGTCCGCGCCGTTCAAGCGACCTTTGACGATCTCAATATGGAAACTCGCGGCCGGTGGGCTTATCCGGACACGGGCAGGTGGGATGCGGAGCGAAACGTGCGCGAGTTTGTCGCCGCGCTGCCGGAGTGGAGGCGGCACGGCGTGCTGGCGTTCACAGTCAATTTGCAAGGCGGAAGTCCGGAAGGCTATTCGAGGGCTCAGCCGTGGGAGAACACGGCCATCGCCGCAAACGGCGATCTGCGGCCGGCCTACATGTCGCGGATGGCCCGCGTGATCGAACGCGCCGACGAATTGGGGATGGTGGTCATCGTCGGCTACTTCTACTTCGGGCAGGACCAGCGCGTGAAGGACGAAGCGGCCGTGCGGCGCGCCGTGGGCAATGCCACGCGCTGGCTGCTCGATCGGAACTATCGCAACGTCATGGTGGAGATCGCCAACGAGACCAACGTGGGCGCGTATGACCACGCCATCCTCAAGCCCGACCGCATCCACGAACTCATCGAATCGGCCAAGGGCATCACCCACAAGGGCCGGCGCCTGCTCGTCGGCACGAGCTATGGAGGCGGCACTCCGGCTGGCGCGAATGTGGTGAGTGTCTCGGACTTTCTCTTGTTGCACGGCAACGGTCCGGACGATCCGTCGCGCATTCACAGGATGATCCAGAGCTCGCGCCGCACTTCCACGTGGCGGCCGATGCCCGTGCTGATCAACGAAGACGACCACTTTCGTTTTGGCGATGCCGACAGCCACATGGCGGCGGCGCTTTCCGAATCCGTTTCCTGGGGATACTTCGATCCCGGCAAGAACGATTATTCCGACGGCTACCAGTGTCCTCCGGTGAATTGGGGAATCAACACCGAACGGA
>CAZRND010000569.1:2071-2469 GCA_964601345.1 uncultured Acidobacteriota bacterium
TTCCATCGTGTCGGAGAGGCACAGCACCGCCTGAACACCGAACGGAAGCGGCAGTTCTTCTCGAAACTCAAAGAGGTAACCGGATCGTAGGGGGAAGCCTGCGCCGCCTGCCACATCGCGGCGAACGACTTCAGCATCGACAAGGTACACGCGCGCTAGATAAAATGGGGGGATGCCTTCGCCGATAATGTCGCGTCCGCTGGCCGACGCCGATCCCGCGATCTTCGATCTGATTCAGAAGGAGACCGAGCGGCAGCACTCGCAGCTCGAGCTGATTCCGAGCGAGAATTTCGTCTCGGAAGCGGTGCTCGAAGCAGCCGGATCCGTCTTCACCAACCAGTACGCCGAGGGGCTTCCCGGCAAGCGCTACTACGGCGGAAGCGAATACACCGACGTGG
>CAZRND010000570.1:0-2454 GCA_964601345.1 uncultured Acidobacteriota bacterium
TCGGCGTGGCCGGAGGCCGCGCCGGACAACTGCGCTTCACGGGGTCGGACGGCCGCGTCCCGTCGCTGCTCGATCAAGAGTTGCCGGGCATGATCGCCGTCGCCTGGCTCGACGGACTTGCAGCGCAGGCGGGCGAAACGGTCCTGCTCGGCTACGTCGATACCGGCGCGGACAACGCGACCTTGCGCTTCTACGGCGTCGTCGCCAACACGCATGACGGCCGCGCGATTTCGATGTCTTATCCGAAGATGGGTTCGGGACAGGTCTTCTAGCTCTGTTATAATTCGCCCAGGAGACAAGAAGTGGCCACCACCACGCCGCTGCTAACTGCCGAAGACCTGCTGCGAATCCCCAACGACGGGTATCGCTATGAGCTGGTCAGAGGAGAGCTTCGCAAAATGTCGCCCCCTGGCATTCGACATGCCCAGATTGTTGGAAATCTCGCCCAGGCACTTGGAGTCTTCGTAAAGGCGAACCGTCTTGGAATTATGCTGGCGGGCGATCCGGGCTTTACGTTGGCCCGTAACCCGGACATCGTCCTGGCCCCTGATGTCGGCTTTGTCAGGGCGGATCGTTTGACGGCAGGCGTGCCCGTCGGTTTCTGGCAAGGGGCTCCGGACTTGGCGGTGGAAGTGATTTCTCCCGGCGACACGGTGCATGAAGTAGAAGAAAAAGTCGCGGACTGGCTGACGCTTGGCTGCCGGATGGTGGTCATCGTCAGCGATAAGAAACGAACGGTCACCGTGCACCGGCCGGGACAGTCGCCGCGCTTCCTCAGCGGAAACGAAATCCTTGACGGCGAGGATGTCGTTCCAGGATTCCGCCTCCCGTTAACTGATATTTTCGCTTAGTGTGCGTGGACGTCCCAGCCCTTGTAGTTGCTGAGGGCTTCGGCGACGGCGCGCGACAGGTTGTAGTATTCTGAAGAGAAAAGGCCTGGGCGGGACGGAGGTTGGACATGTCCTTTCGCAAGGTCGTTCTCGGGTTTCTTGTCGCAAGTTCAGCGTGGACTCAGTCCTATACGATTTCAACGATTGTCGGAGGGGTTCCGCCGCCGACTCCCACTCGCGCCATGAACATGAGCATCGGCAATCCGCAAGGCGTGGCTGTGGATGGCGCGGGGAATGTCTATTTCTCCGGCCTGAACTGTGTTTTTCGACTCGACGTCGGCGGAACTCTGACACACGTCGCCGGGACGTCGCGCTCTGGATTCTCCGGCGATGGCGGTCCCGCGATCGCCGCGCAGTTGAAGGGCCTCGACGATGGACCGGTTGGGCTCACGGTCGACAGCGCCGGCAATTTGTTCATCGCGGACAGTGGCAACCGCCGGGTGCGCAAGGTTTCTTCGAAGGGAATCATCACCACTGTGGCGGGAACCGAACAGGGGGCCCCCCTGGGGGACGGTGGTCCGGCGACCAGCGCGGGATTGAGTAGGCCAACCGGCGTGGCGGTGGATGCGGCCGGCAATCTGTATATCGCGGATCTTTACGGCTCCCAAGTGCGCAAGGTTTTGCCAAACGGCATCATCACTACCGTGGCGGGCACCGGAGTACACGGCTACCGGGGCGATGGCGGCCCGGCTACCAGCGCGCTGTTGAACGATCCTGAAGACGTGGCGGTGGATGCGGAGGGCAATTTGTTCATCGCGGACTCGTCCAATGGCCGCATCCGAATGGTCTCTGCTGCCGGCGGGATCATCACCACGGTGGCGGGAGGCGGCAGCGCCAGCCTCGGGGACGGCGGTCCCGCCACGAATGCGCAGTTGTCTCCCAGCGGCGTGAAGGTGGACCGCATCGGCAACCTTTTCATCGCGGACTCGAAACGAATTCGCAAAGTCTCTCCGAGCGGCCTGATCACCACGGTGGCCGGCAACGGGGAGGTCGGCTATTCCGGCGATGGAGGCCCGGCCGTCGCCGCGGCTCTTTCCTCCATTGGCGTTGCCGTGGATGGGGCCGGCAACCTGTTCATCGCCGACTTCTGGAACCACCGGATTCGCCGGGTTGCTCCCGGCGGCAGTATTACTACGGTCGCGGGCAACGGGCAGCATAGCTACTCGGGTGACGGCGGCCCGGCAGCCGACGCACAGTTGTACAGCCCATCGGTTGTGACGATGGATCCGGCGGGCAACCTGTTTATCCTGGACTCCGGGAACCATTGCGTTCGCAAAGTCTCCTCGAGTGGGGTGATCTCCACGGTTGCGGGCAACGGGTTCGCCGGCTTTTCCGGCGACGGAGGTCCGGCCGTCAACGCACAGTTCAACACTCCATCCGGTGTGGCAGTGGATGCGGCGGGAAACTTGTTCATTGCGGACTCGTTCAATTCCCGGGTCCGAAAAGTTTCCGCCGATGGCACCATCACCACCCTGGCTGGAGGCGGAAACGACGTCGGAGATGGCGGCCTTGCGACGAGTGCGCGGTTAGGCTTTCCATTCGGCGTGGTTGGAGATCCCTTGGG
>CAZRND010000571.1:0-2452 GCA_964601345.1 uncultured Acidobacteriota bacterium
GAAAAGGGTCTTGGTATCCTGCGCGACGATAGTCTCGTCGAGCGATAAACGCAACGGCTGTCCGCCGACCACGACTCTGCCCGCCGTTTTTTTCACTGGCGCGGTTCCTAACAGCGTGCCCTTCCCGCGATGGCCCAGCAGAAGGTCCTGATAGCGGTCGCCGGGGAATAGAACGTGGATGCCCTTTTGCGCCAGATAGAAGGCCGCCTCCATCTTTCCTTTCGAGTCGCCGCATCCGACCACCAGGTTCACCTGCTTGTCCATGGCTTGCATCACCAGCGCCGAGACGCCGTGTGTATCCTCGATCCATCCCACTTTCCCGCTCTCGTGGGTCGTGGGATACATCACCTTGTCCTCCAGGACTTCGAAGCGGAAGACGCCGTTCTCGTCCGGCGCGATCCAACGATTGCCGGATTGCGCCACGACGCTGCCCGGCAAAGGATAAACCTGCAGGGACGTCAGCGCCATGATCCGCCTCAGGAGCGCGCCTTCGTGGTAGTCGAGCGTGGCGGCGGCAGGGAGCGGGCGCGCGGTCAGATCCCAGCTCATCTGATAGCTCAGCCAGTCGCGCGCGGTGCGGTCCACTTGCACGCCGGTCTTCATTCCAGCGCGTATCTCCAGCGCTGTCTCTCCGAGGATCATCGCCGATGCTCCGGCGGGAACGTCGAGCGACGTCTCGATGTGCGACTCCTGGAATTCGGGCGTGAAATGTCCGGAAGCGACCCGGCCGAGGAGCGCGGCCTGCGCGGGCATTCCGTTCTGCGCGGCAATCGCGGCCGCGGCTCTCAGATCGTCCGCGCCGGTCTCGCCGCATTCGGCGGCGCTGAACCCGAGGATGGCCCCCGCCAGAAATCGCCGCTGCGGATCGGGGTCGCTTTTGAACACCTGTCGGTAGGACGCGCGGGCGCCGCAGTTCTGGCGATCCGTGGCGCGCCACAGAATGTACTGCACGTCGCCGGAGACCATAGGATCGGGCGTGCGGTACTTGCGATAGAAGGCGATGAAGTCGGAGCGGAATTTCTGGTCGTATCCGCGCCAGAAACAGGAATAGCAAACGGCGGAGACCGCCCGGGGTCTGCGGGATCGCTCGATCGCCCACCACGCTGCGGCGATGACGATCAGAACGGCGAGCACTCGGTAAGCGCGCGGCACCCACCAAGTATAATCACTGATCCATTGCCCAGCGCGTCGCCTGCTTCATGGGACTCTTCCACGCGAGCACCACTCGAGGCCGGAACGCGAGGATGCCCGGCGTCTTGGCGTATTGCTCCGGCGTGGTTCCGTATCCGTACTTCGCGTTGGACGCCTCGGCCAGCCGAACGCACAAGTCGCGGTCCGGCTTGCGAAGCTCGCGCGCCTCGCCGCGCAGGATCACAACGTCCGCCGCGCTCTCGAGATGAATGCAGACCTTCGGGTTGGCAAGGATGTTCTGGTGGCGCCGCGTTGCCGTGCTCCCGCCAAAGTACAGCACTCCATCGACCCAAATGGCGTCGACAGGCGTCGCATGCGGCTGCCCGCCGGACGCGACGGTGCACACCCAGTAGTGTTTCGCCTCCCGCATGCGTTCATCCACGTAGGACCATGGCAGGGTCGCCTTGTCTTTCGCAGTGCCGTACTCTTTGGGCAGCTTGAGTTTTTGCGCTTTGGGTTCCGCGGGCATTCGGCGGATCAGGATACCATGGGAGTACAATCGTTAGGACCTCGTGACCACCTGTCCCGTCTGCGCAAAGTCCATCGCCAGCAACATCGGAACCTGCCCGGAATGCGGCGCCGATTTGTCCGCCACGCCAACGTTGACCATCGGCAGTTCCAAGCCGCCGGCCACGGCAAAGCCGTCCCATGTGTTCGAGCCCGGCGCGATGGTCGCGGGTCGGTATCGTGTGGTCAGTCTCCTGGGACAAGGCGGCATGGGCGAGGTCTACCGCGCCGATGACCTCACCCTGAACCAGCCGGTCGCCATCAAGTTTCTTCCGCGCACGCTCACGTCCGATCCAGCCGCCCTGGCGCGCTTCCACAACGAAGTCCGCGTGGCCCGCAACGTGGCGCATCCGAGCGTGTGCCGCGTCTTCGATATCGGCGAATCGGAATCGCGGACCTTCCTGACCATGGAGTACATCGACGGCGAGGACCTCGCCTCGCTGCTGCGGCGCATCGGCCGCCTGCCCGCCGACAAAGCCACCGAACTGGCGCGGCAGATCTGCGCGGGCGTGGCCGCGGCGCATGAAGCCGGAGTCCTTCATCGGGATTTGAAGCCCGCCAACATCATGGTGGACAGCCGGGGGCGCGCGCATGTCACCGACTTCGGCGTGGCCGGACTCGCCGCCGACCTCAAGGAGGACGCTTCGCGCGCAGGCACGCCCGCCTACATGGCCCCCGAGCAACTGGCGGGACTAGGCGTCACCGTTCAGAGCGACATCTTTTCCCTCGGCCTGATTCTCTACGAAATGTTTAC
>CAZRND010000572.1:0-2427 GCA_964601345.1 uncultured Acidobacteriota bacterium
CGCGCCGATGAACTTGAGGGCGTTCCATTCGATCGGATTGTGGCTCGCCGAGATCATGAGTCCGGCGGCGGCGTGGTGGTGCTCCACCGCGAGCTGGAGCGTCGGCGTGGTGGTGAGTCCCAGGTCGATGACGTTGGCGCCCACCGATTGCAGCGCCGACGCCGCCACCGCGTGGAACATCGGCCCCGAGACTCGGCTGTCACGGCCGAGCACGACCGCTCGCTGGCCGCCCCGCTGCGCCCACGCCCCGAACGCGGCCGCGTATCGCGCAACCAACTCGGTGGTGAACCCGTCGCCGACCCGGCCGCGGATTCCCGACACCGAGATCATGAGGCGGGGATCTGACATCCGGGAAAGATGGGAGACGGAAGACAGAAGAAGGAAGGCGGCGCGCGTTCGGGAATGGCCCGACAGGCTGCTATCTTTCCCGGAGGAACCGGCCACCTCGCGGCCGCTCCTCTTCCTTGTCCCTTCTGGCTTCTTCCTTCTCCCAGGCATGACCCGCGCCTTCGACGAAGACTCGAAATACGGCCTCTCGACTCGCGGAATCCATGCGGGTCAGCGCCCTGACCCCACCACCGGCGCGATCATGCCGCCGATCGTGCAGACCAGCACGTTCGTCCAGGAAGCGCTCGGGGTGAACAAGGGTTACGAGTACGCCCGTGGGACCAACCCCACGCGACAGGCGTACGAGCGAAACGTCGCCTCGCTGGAGAGCGGGCGGCACGGCTTCGCCTTCTCGAGCGGGATGGGTTGCCTCACGTCGCTGACGATGCTGTTCAAGTCGGGCGATCACATCGTGTGCGGCGAGAATGTGTACGGCGGCACGTACCGCTACTTCGACAAGATCGCGAAGAACTTCGGCCTCACCTTCTCGTTCATCGACACTCGCGACCCGCAGGTGATCGAGGACGCGATGACGCCCAAGACGGTCGCGGTCCTCATCGAGACGCCGACGAATCCGCTCATGAGGATCACGGACCTGCGCGCTGCGTCGGCCATCGCGAAGAAGCGCGGGGCGCTGCTCATCGTCGACAACACCTTTGCCTCGCCGATCTTCCAGCGCCCGCTCGAGTTCGGCGCGGACGTCGTCTATCACTCGGCGACGAAGTACATCAACGGCCACAGCGACATCATCGGCGGCGTGGCGGCACTGAATGACGACGACCTTGCGGCGCGGCTCCAGTTCATTGTGAATGCCGCGGGCGCCGTCCCCGGCCCGATGGACGCCTGGCTGGCGATGCGCGGGACCAAGACGCTCGCCCTTCGCATGCGCCAGCACGACGCCAATGGGCGTGCCATCTCCTCCTGGCTGGAAAAAAAGCTCGGCGCCGAGCGGGTGTTCTATGCCGGATCGCCGTCGCATCCGCAGCACGAACTCGCCAGGAAGCAGATGAGCGGCTTCGGCGGGATGATTTCGGTCGAGATGCACACGAAGGAGAAGGCCGGCGAGGTCCTGAAGCGGGTGCGCGTCTTTTCCCTCGCAGAATCGCTCGGCGGCGTGGAGTCGCTGATCAGCCATCCGGCGTCGATGACCCACGCGTCTGTTGAGCCGGATCGTCGGGCAAAGCTGGGCGTGACCGAAGGGCTGATCCGTCTCTCCGTGGGCGTCGAAGACGTCGAGGACCTGCTCGCAGATCTCGAGCAGGCCTTCAAGGGGATGTAGGCGCGGCTGGCACTTTTGGTGGACCCTGGCCGTAGGTAGCTCAGGCGTCCACACCTCGTTCCACCCGGAGCTTCCGATGGCCACGAAAGTACTCACCGACATTTCGTCCACCGCGTGGGAACACCCGGCGGACCGCGCGGCGCTCAACGCGCTCCGCGCGATTCCGGGGTTCGACGCCGCGATCAGGAAGATCGCCGGGTTCATCGGTGACCGGGCGCTCCGCCAGCTCTTCCTCGGCAGCTCGGTGCGGGTCGGGCCGACGCAGCGCCCAGCGCTCGACGCGATGCTGACCGACGTGCTCAACACACTGGACTGGCACGACCGGCCCGAGCTCTACGTGACGCAGTCGCCCGTCCTGAACGCGGCGGCGGTGGGCTTCGAGAGGCCGTTCATCGTCCTCAATTCGTCGGTGCTCGAGCACCTCACGGAGGACGAGCAGAAGGCCATCATTGCGCACGAAGTCGGCCACATCATGAGCGGCCACGTGGTGTACCGCACGATCGCTATCATCATCCTCTACTTCGGCATCACCGCGCTCCCGATCCTGGCGGCGGCGATCATGCTTCCCTTCCAGCTCGCGCTCCTCGAGTGGTATCGAAAGAGCGAGTTTTCCGCCGATCGCGCGGCGCTGGTCGGCGTGCAGGACCGGAATGTCGTGATGATGCTCCAGCTCAAGCTCGCCGGTGGCGCCGAACATGGGCATTCGATCGACCTCGACGCCTTCATGGCGCAGGCCATGGAGTACGAGACGAAGGGTGACG
>CAZRND010000573.1:0-2403 GCA_964601345.1 uncultured Acidobacteriota bacterium
TTCTTCGCGCGGATCGAGAGGTAGCCGGCAGCGAGCAGCGCGGCGCTGATCGAGTTCAGAGTGGCGTTGACTCCGGGAAGATCACTTAGCGACATCGCTCTCGGGCGCGGCCTGCGAGGCGCCGTCCCTCGCGGCGGGAGTTCCCAGGTCGCGGGCCCGGTTGCTGTCGGGGAAGAAAACGCCGAGCAGGCAGATGCACATCACCAGCGCGGGCATCAGCGTCAAGACCAGGCTGATCCGCTCAAAGCGCAAGTGCATGAAGTAGGCGATGATCAGCGCGGCCTTGATGATGGAGAGTCCCATCAGCGCCAGCAGCATGTACAGCACCGGCATCTGCAGATAGGCCAGGAACACTTCGATGACGGTCATGGCCAGCAGGCCGCCCCACACCGTCATGAACAGCGGGACGCCGCCATGGCCGTGATAGTGAACCGACTCGTCCACGGCGGGCGGCAAGGGCGGCGCCATCGACTTCAGCTCCCACGCGGCGAGGCCGCCGAAGATCGCGGCCATCATCAGGCAGACCAGCGTGAGCATGATCCCGTCGAGGTACAGGAGCTGGTCCGAGGCGATGATGTAGACCACCGAGCCCAGCGAACCGAGAACCACGAGCAAGCAGATGAAGACCAGAATCTTTCTTTCCACTAGTTTCGCTCCTCGAAGAATTCCTTCTCTTCCGCGACCCACCAATCCCGATGCCGGTACGCCACCCAGAACACGCTGCAGAAAAGAGCCAGGGTCGGAACGAGCAGGATCAGGATCCCCAGATCGAGCGCCGCTTTTCCCTGCGCGCTCTGCTGAGCGGCGGCGGTGTAACACATAGCGCACCCCTGCGCCGCGGCCCGCAGGCAAGCCAGCAAAAGGACGACAAGGAGTCGCATGATCTTCACATCTTCACCGAGAGCAGATAGACCATGGGGAAGATGAACATCCATACCAGGTCGACAAAGTGCCAGTACAATCCGCTGACTTCCACGTCCTCCGAATCCACCTTGCCGTAGCGGAAGCCGATCGCGATGACCGCGAGGTAGATAACGCCGATGGTCACGTGCAGCATATGCATGCCGGTGAGCGTGAAGAACGTTCCGCCGAACATGCCGGCGCCCCACGGATTCGAAAGCGGCGTCAGCCCTTCCTCTATCAGCAGCCGCCACTCATTGGCGTGCAGCACCAGGAAGGCGATGCCGCCAAGCATCGTCGCGCCGATCCACCGGGAGCAGGCCGCGCGGCGTCCATGATGAGCCGCGTCCACCGCCAGCACCATCGTGATGCTGCTCGAGAGCAGGAAGAAGGTCATGATGCTCGACACCACCACGCTCGGCCAAAGGTGGAACGGCTGCGGCCAGTTGGGCGTCGAGACGCGGATGTAGCTGTAGGCGATGATCAGCGCGGAGAAGGTCAGCGCATCGGAGAGGATGAAGAGCCACATGCCGAGCTTCTTCGATCCGACCTTGTACGGGGATTCCCCGCCGCTCCATAACGACTGCGATGTCGCCGTTTCAGACAATGCCGTTTACCTCCAATAGAGAAGGACCATGAGCAAATAAATCCACAAGCCGTCCATGAAATGCCAGTAGACCGCCAGCGCTTCCACCGGCACCCGGCTCACCGGGGCCGGCCGCAGGGACCGGAACAAAACGTAAAGCATTGCCGCCACGCCGCCGAGCAGGTGCACTCCGTGCGCGCCCGAAAGCAGGTACAGGAACGAGCTGCTTGGATTGGTAGCGAGATAGACGCCGCGATCCGCCAGTTGTCTCCACGCCAGCACTTGCCCCGCGAGGAAGGCGATTCCGAGCGCCGTAGTCACGCGCCACCAACGTCCAAACGCGCCAAAGAGCCCGTCGCGCAGAGCGCGGCGGGCGGCATCGAGCGTGAAGCTGCTGGCCAGCAGCACCGCCGTATTCAGCCAAAACAGCGAGGGCAACTCGGTCTGCTGCCAGTCGGTCGAAACGCCGCGCCTCACGATCAACGCGCTGGTGAAAGCGATGAAGACCATGGCGATGCCGATCAGCGCCAGCCACACGCCCGTCAGATACGTCCGCATGGCCCAGTCGTGCGGGCGACCGCGGAAGTTGTGATCGCCGCCGCCGCCGTGGCCGGAGAAACCCCCGCCGCCGCTGTCGATTTTCTCCAGGATTGCAGTTTCCGTAGCCATGTTTCGCTCTAGTGGTGCGCCTCCGGAACCTGTTCGGGCGAAGTCTGCATGATGAAATCTTCCCTCGCGCCCGGCACCGAATACTCGTACGCCCCGTGATACACAACCGGCTCGACGCCGCCGAAGTTGTCGTGCGCAGGCGGCGAGGGGACAGCCCATTCGAGCGTCGTGCAATTCCACGGATTCGGTCCGGCTTTCGGCCCCTAACACAGGCCGTAAACCGGGGCTTACAAGAAAACAAGTCGAAA
>CAZRND010000574.1:0-2399 GCA_964601345.1 uncultured Acidobacteriota bacterium
CACGCTGTAACCTCGCCCGATCCCGAGATTGTAGGCCGCGCTCGCCTGATCGAGGCGGTCCAGGGCGAGCAGATGCGCCGCAGCCAGGTCCTCCACGTGAACGTAGTCGCGGATGCAGGTACCGTCGGGTGTGGGATAGTCCGTGCCGAGCAGGGGAAGGTGGGGCCGGCGTCCGTAAGCTGCTTCCAGGCAGATGGGGATCAAGTGGCTCTCCGGTTTGTGATCTTCGCCGAGGGAAGCGTCGCGGCTCGCGCCGGCGGCATTGAAATAGCGCAGAGACACGGCGCGCAATCCGGCGGCCTTCGTCACATCCTCGAGCATCGTTTCAACCATGAGCTTGCTGCGGCCGTAAGGGCTGATCGGCGCCTTGGGATGATCCTCGGCGATCGGCACGCTCTGGGGAATGCCGAAGATGGCGCAGGTGGAGGAAAAGACGAATTTCTTAACGCCCGCCTCGATCATCTGCTCGAGCAGGATGCAGGTGGAGCCGAAGTTGTTGCGATAATAAGCGGCAGGACGCTCGACCGATTCGCCGACATAGGCGAACGCGGCGAAGTGCATGACCGCATCGATCCGAAATTCGCGCAGGGCGCGCCCCACGCGTGCGGCGTCGCCGAGACTGCCTTCGACGAACGGCCCGGTCACGAAATGCCGGTGCCCGCGGGAAAGATCGTCGAGTACGACAGGCGCGTGCCCGGCGGCCGACAGGGCGCGAGTGACGTGCGCGCCGATGTATCCAGCACCGCCGACAACGAGGACGTTCATGATTTCCCTATCGAGCGATAGAGTTCCTGCAGCTTCGGTGTGATCGCTCTCCAGTCGAAGCGCTCGCGGACCAGGCGCCGGCCGTTCTCGCCCATCTTCTCGCGCAATTCGCGGCCGGACAGCAGCCTCGCGATGGCCGCGGCCAATTCGTCCACCTGGCATTTCACCACCGGCCCGGCGTCGTATTCGGCGATGTCGGGCCAGAGATCGACTTGATCGCTCACCACCACAGGAATACCACAGGCCATCGCCTCGGCTACGGCAATTCCAAAATTCTCGGAATACGAAGGCAGCACGAAGAGATCGGCAGCAGCCAATAGCGCCAGCTTTTTCTCACCGACGACGTGGCCGGGCCATTCGGTCCGATCGGCCAGGCCGCGGCGCGACGCTTCATCTTTGAGAGCGGCAAGGTAGTCAGCATCGCCCGATCCGGCCACGACCAAGCGAAACGCGTGCTTCCCTTGAATCTCTTCCAGCGCGGGAAACAGCAGATCGAAGCCTTTTTTCGGATGAATCCTGCCGAGATAGGCGATGCACGGCGGAGCGCCCGATCGGCGCAAGGGCAACGATAGGAATTCATCGCCGTGGAGGCCGAGCGGGATCACCACGGCCGGAGCGCGCAGGCGGAGCCCGATCATGTCTTCTTTCTCGGCTTGCGACGTGCAATGCAGTGCCGCGGCGCGGTTCAACTCACGACGGGCGAACAGTCTCATGTAGGCGGCCTTGCGCCAGCGACTCTGGCGCAGCGCGTAAGAACGATTCAGCGTGCCGAGAGGACGAATGATGTAGGGAACGCCGCGTCGCGCGGCGGCGCGGGCCGCGGCGTGCGTGGAGTGATTGAAGACGGCGTGAACATGCAGGAGGTCGTAGCGCGCAACCTCCGCATCGAGCCATCGCGCCAGTTCCGGCGAGAACTTGTAATCGAGTCTTCCCTGCCTCGGAAACATCCCGATCGGGATGTCTTGCGGCAGGTCCGGCGGATTCCCCGTGGAAACGATCTCGGCGTCCTCGCCTGCCTTTCGCAACGCCCGGCAGATTTCCACCACGACCTTGCTCGGACCTCCGTCCCCGGCATCGAGCGACGGAATGACATGAAGCACGCGCACGGCTAGACCGAGCGGCCTTTCAGGCCGAAGTGAGAAGCCGCGGCAAGCAAGGTGGTATCGAACTGCTTCACTAGCGCTCTTCTTCCAAAATGTGTCCGCTATCCGGACGCAACTCGGCAATGGGCCGGCCCTGCTTCTCAACGACGAAGGAGCGGCCCGCTTCAACCTCGCTGATCACAGCACTGGTATCCAGATGCAGCTTGCGGACGTTGATGGTCTTCATGCGTCACAAGCGTGACACATGAAGACCATCGCGGCAAGCGCTCTCTAGATGTCGTAATACAGGGCGAACTCGTAGGGGTGAGGACGCAGGCGCACGGCGGAGACCTCGTTCTTCATCTTGTAGTCGATCCAGGTCTGCAGCAGCTCTTCGGTGAAGACGTCGCCTTCGAGCAGGAACTGGTGATCGTTCTGCAGCGCCTTGAGCGACTCCTCGAGCGAAGCCGGCAGCGAGGGAACTTCCTGCAGTTCCTCGGGCGGGGGGTCGTAGATTTCCTTGAGGGCGGCGGGATAGCGGGGATCGGTCAG
>CAZRND010000575.1:0-2384 GCA_964601345.1 uncultured Acidobacteriota bacterium
GATCGGTGGAATCGAGCACGTGCAGCTCCGGATATCCTTCCTGCTTGCCGAAGGTCATCTTCATCACTTCGGGGCAGAGGCTCGATCCGCCCATGCCGAGCAGCAGAGCGTGCTTGAATCCGGCTCTCTGGATGTCGTCCACCACTCCCTGGAAGCGCGACATGTGGGCCATCTGGTCTTCGGTGATGCCGAGCCATCCGAGCCACTTGCCTTCGTCCTTGCCGCTCCAGATCGACGCGTCGCGCGCCCAGAGCTTGCGTACCTTGCCGTTCACGCGCCAGTCTTCGAGCGACGCTTTCACGGCCGCGGTCATGTCGGCGGGAAGGGAATAGGTCTGCCGCTGTGGACCGCCCTGCAGCATCGCGGCGCGTTTCTTGGCGACCGCGCCGAGCAATTTGTCGAAGGCGTCGGCGAAGAGCTGCACGCCCTCGGTGAGCAGCTTCCCGGTCACCTGCTTCATCGAAATGCCCACGTACTCGAGCGTCTCCATGACGTCGTGCGCGCCGTCGATATCTTCCTCCAGGCTCGCGCGGCAGCGGCCGTGATCGCGGAACGCATCGTAGGTGGCGCTCGGGATCGTGTTCACCGTGTCGGCGCCGATCAACTCTTCGACGTAGATCACGTCGCGGTACATCGGATTCTTGGTTCCCGTGCTGGCCCAGAGCAATCGTTGGGTCTGCGCGCCTTTTTCGGCGAGCGCCTTCCACTTCACGCTGCTGAAGATGTCCTTGTAGCGCTGGTAGGTGAGCCGCGCGTTGGCGATGGCCACCTTGCCGAGCAGGCTCTTCAGCTTTTCCTGCATCGCCGGAGAGAGCGTCGAGTCCTTGAGCCGCGTCGCGACCTGCGCGTCGACAGCCGAGTCGATGCGGCTGACGAAGAAGCTGGCGACGCTGGCGACTCCACGCGGATCGCCGCCGCGAGCCACGAGCGCTTCGAGTCCCGCGATGTACGCCGCCGCGACGTTTTCGTATGCCGACATGTTGAAGAGCAGCGTGACATTGACGTTGATGCCTTCGCTGATGAGCTGCCGAATCGCCGGGATGCCTGCTTCGGTCGCCGGCACCTTGATCATCACGTTCGGGCGTTTGACGGTTTGCCAGAGACGCCGCGCTTCGTCGAGCGTTCCGGCCGTGTCGTTGGCGAGGTACGGCGAGACTTCGAGACTGATGTATCCGTCGCGTTTATCGGTTTTCTTATAGACCGGCGCCAGCACGCCCGCGGCATCCTGGATGTCGGCCACCGCCAGCGTCTCGTACAACTCCTTCACGTCCATGTCGCGCTTGCTCTCGAGCTTTTGCAGCGCTTCGTTGTAGTCCGTGGAGCCGCCGATGGCTTTTTCAAATATGGCGGGATTCGATGTGACGCCCTTGAGATTGTCGCCGGTGACGAAGCCCTTCAGCTCGCCGGAAGTGATCAGGCTGCGGCGGATGTTATCGTACCAGGGACTTTGCCCGTACTTCTCCAGCTCCGCCAGAGGATTTACGGGTGGTTGTGGATTGGTCATTTCGCTTCCTTCAAATACCGGGCTTCAATCGCTTTGACTTTACCCAGCCGGCGGGCATGGCGCTCCTCGCCGGTATATCGGGCCGAGACAAAGGAGCGGACGATCTCCCGCGCGACTTCCTCGCCGATGATCCGCGCGCCGAGACACAGAACATTCATATCATCATGCTCAACGCCCTGATGCGCCGAATAATGATCGTGGCAAAGTCCGGCGCGGATTCCCGGAAACTTGTTGGCCGCGACCGTGACACCAACGCCGCTGCCGCAACATACGACGCCGCGCTCGGCGCGTCCTTCGCGCACCGCGCTGCAAACCGCTTCGGCGGAGTCGGGATAATCGGCCGGCACAGCGGCGGTGTTCACGCCGAGGTCGCTGACCTCGTGTCCGGCGGCCTGCAGATCGCGGACGACGATCGTCTTCAGCGGGAATCCGGCGTGATCGGAGGCGACGGCGACCTTCACTTCTTTCCTTTCTTCGCCGGCTGGGATTTTGGCGCCGCCGGTTGTTCACTCAGCAGGCGCTTCACTTCGGTGACCATGTGCTCGGCGGTGAATCCGAATTTCTTTTGCAGCTCCTTGAGCGGCGCGGAAGCTCCGAAGCTCTTCATCCCGATGGCCACGCCTTTTATTCCCACGTACCGCTCCCATCCGAACGTGGAGGACTGTTCCACGGAGACGCGCGCTGCGATGCTCGACGGCAGCACGCTCTCGCGATATTCCGGCGCTTGATGTTCGAAGAGCTCCCACGAAGGCATGCTGACCACGCGGGCCTGAATACCGTCCTTGCCGAGTTGCTCGAAAGCCTCGACGGCGAGCGAGACCTCGCTGCCGCTCGCGATCAGGATGGCTTTCGGCTCGGGCGAATCGGCGAGGACGTATCC
>CAZRND010000576.1:0-2363 GCA_964601345.1 uncultured Acidobacteriota bacterium
ACGCGCTCACGCGCCCCACGACGCTCGAGGCCGAGGCGGTCGCGCGCGCCATCGCGCTCGCCGAAATTGCCGGAGCGCCGCTCTACATCGTGCACCTGAGTTGTAACGACGCGCTGGAAAAAGTGCGTGAAGGGCGCGATCGCGGACTCCCTGTGTATGCAGAGACTTGCCCTCAATATCTTTATCTGTCGCTCGAGAATATGGACGCCCCTGGATTTGAGGGCGCCAAGTACGTCTTCACTCCGCCCCTTCGCGAAAAGTGGCATCAGGAAAAACTCTGGGCCGGACTCAAGAACGATCACCTGCAAGTCGTCTCGACCGATCACTGCCCCTTCTGCTTCAAGGAGCAGAAGGAGCTCGGTCGCAACGACTTCACCAAGATCCCGAACGGCGGGCCGGGCATCGAGCACCGCATGAGCCTCATCTATTCGGGAGGCGTCGCCGCGGGACGGTTCAGCGTGAACCGCTTCGTCGAACTCGTTTCGACGACTCCCGCCAAACTCTTCGGCCTCTTTCCGCGCAAAGGGACCGTCGCCATCGGCAGCGACGCCGACCTGGTGATCTTCGATCCAAATCGCGAACACATCATCAGCGCGGCCACGCATCACATGCGCGTCGACTACTCCATGTTCGAAGGCATCCGCGTGAAGGGCATGCCCGACGTGGTGTTGTCGCGCGGGCGCATCCTCGTCGAGGGCGACAAGTTCCACGGACGTCCTGGAGCCGGCGAATTCCTGCGTCGCGCGACCTACACCGGAGTGTAATGGCGAAGCGGTCGAAAAAGGAATCCCGCTCCGCGCCGGCTTCCGCTCCCGTTCTCTCCGAGCGCGTCGTCCTCGCGGCGCTCTTGCTGATCCTGCTGGTGGGAGCGGGCCTGCGCTTCTACGACATCGGCCACTCGCCGCCGGGGATGAACGTCGACGAAGCCGCCGACCTTTGGAACGCGCAATGCCTGCTGAAGACCGGCATGGATCAGCACGGCGTTCACTGGCCCATCTTTTATACCCGCGTCTACGGCGACATCGATAACCGCACCACGCTGTACCTTTATTATCTCTTGCCCTTTCTTGCCGTCGGAGGAATGTCGGTCGAGACCGGACGCGTCGCCGCGGCATGCTCCGGCGTGCTCGGGATTTTCCTGATCTTTTACATCGGCAAACGGCTCTTCGGCCCTGGGACCGGCCTCGCGGCGGCGGCGATCCTCACGACCACTCCGTGGCATCTCGCACAGACGCGGTCCGGCCACGAAGGTCTCATGATGCCGATTCAGGTGCTCGCGCCGCTCGCCGCGATGCTGTGGGCGAATCTCCCCTTTGACGATTCGGAGGACCTACCGGCGCGCCCCGCTCACGCAGCCTTCGCCGGAGCGCTGGCCGGAATCCTCTGCTATGGATATCCCTCGGTCCGCGTTTTTCTGCCGCTCTTCTTGGCCGTTTCTCTCTTTCTGGGATGGGGCGCCTGGAGGAAGCGGCTCGACGATCCGCGCTGGAGGCTGGCGATCGGACTGATGCTTCTCTGCGCGGCGATCTTCTTCGTCCCGCTGGCCTGGAAGCATCTGACCGATCCGAACATCAACGGACGCGGGCGCGTGACCTTGGTGTGGGCGCCGAACGATTCGCTTGGCGGCAAGATTTTCAAAGTGCTGGCGCGCTATCCGCCGCACTTCGGACTGGACTTCCTATTTCTCCGCGGCGATCAGTATCCAGCGCTCACTCCACCCAAGGGCTACGGCGAGTTCTTGTGGTATACGCTCCCGATGATGCTCGCCGGAGTCGTATTCGTCTGGAAGAGATTCCGCGCTTCACGGGCGGCGAGGCTTCTGGCAGCGTGGGTGATTCTCTATCCGGCCGGCGACCTGCTGAACATTCATCCGAGCTCGCACTCGTTCCGCAGCGCTCCCGGGATGTGCGCGTTGACGATGCTGGCTGCGGCGGGTCTGGTCGCGGCGGCAAGCTGGCTCTGGGAAAATCAGCGCGAAGTGGCCGTGGCGCTGGCCGGCGCGCTCATCCTGCTGGTGCTCGGATTGAACGCGGTATTCCTGGCGGATTTCTTCGGTCCGTACAACAAGCAGCAGGACGTCTACTACGCCTATCAAACCGACTACGTCCAGGCGCTCGACTGGCTGCGTCCACGTTTCAAGGACGCGGACATCGTCATCGGCACCACCGGGATTACGCCGCATCCTTATATGTATGCGCTTGTCCGCCTGGGCTACGATCCGCAGCAGTGGTTCCGCGATAAGAAGGACGTGATCAAAGGACCGGCGCCGAACAGATCGCATCCTTACGAAGACGTCGTGCTCCATTTCGGCAAGATGCACTTCATCTACGGCGAGTCGATCAATCAGACGATCCAGGGCCTGT
>CAZRND010000577.1:0-2356 GCA_964601345.1 uncultured Acidobacteriota bacterium
GGAGCTCGCTCAGCATCTTCGCGATCAGAGTGAGGAAGTGGAACGGCTGATCCTGATCGACACCTGGGCGCACAACGTGCAATATGCCTGGTTGTATTCCTGCGTCAGCGGGATGTCCCGCCTTCTCGGACTCTCTGCAGAGAACCGTAACTCTTGGTTCGTCCGATCGCGCGACTTCGTTGCGCGCGCGAAGAAGGTCTTTCAACCTGATCTACTGTCTGCCTATCTACAGCGCAAGTTCCGTTATTGGAGTAGCCGCGCTCGCGCCGCCATCCAACCAGGAAGCGATGTGGAGTTAGAGGCGGATCCGAAGCTTTGGTTCCTGCGCAATCGCAGTTTCGGTCCCGATCTTGACCGGCGTATCGAGAACTCTGCTCGCTATCGGCGCGCGCTAAAGTCGCAGATCCCGCGTCCGTATACGGGAGAGATCACGCTTCTGTGTCCGTCGGAGGGTGTAAGCAACATCCGTGAATTGTTCCAGCGGCGATGGAGCAAGATGGCGAAGGCGGGCGAGATCATTTTCGTTAAGGGAGATCACTTTAAGCCGCCGTAAAAAACTTCCTTCGGGATGTTCCCCGAGCACGCGGATTTCGCCGTGCGCACGCTCGGCCTTCCGGGACTCGGCGCGCTCGGCGCTTCGTTCGGCAAGATCGTGGCCATGGACAGCCCTCTGGCGCGCCCGGTAGGCGATTTCCATTGGGGCAGCACGCTCTGGCATGAAGTGGCGCACGTGGTGACGCTGCAATCCACCGGAAATCGAGTGCCGCGCTGGCTCACCGAAGGGCTCTCGGTCTTCGAGGAGGAGCGTGCCGGATGGGGCGATCACTTGACGCTCGACGTGATCAAGGGCCTGCAGGAAAACAAACTCATCCCGGTCGGCGATCTCAACCGCGGGTTTATCCGTCCCTCGTACCCGGGCGAAGTTCAGTTCGCTTATTACGAAGCCGGGATGCTCTGCCGTTACATCGTCGAGAAGCACGGATGGGAGAAGATGCTGGCCCTTCTCGGAGC
Source organism: uncultured Acidobacteriota bacterium (assembly GCA_964601345.1). Taxonomy (GTDB): domain Bacteria; phylum Acidobacteriota; class Terriglobia; order JAJPHL01; family JAJPHL01; genus CAZRND01. The sequence continues at coordinate 1,012 of CAZRND010000577.1, forward strand.
GACCAAGACCGGCGAGGAAGGCGCCACGGCGCTTGAGCGCGTGCTCGAGCGTCCCGTCGCGCAGCTCGATAAGGAATTTCGCGCCTGGGTGGCGGAGAAGACCGGCGGCATGGTGAAAGCCGTGGACCTGGCGTGGCGCAAGCGAAGGCCGCGCAACGATCTCGACGCCGAAGTGGCCGCGCATCCCGGAAATTTCTTCGCGCAGGTGCATCTGACCAACGCGCTGATCGAAGCAGGCGAGCTGGACAAGGCCCTCGAACACGCCCACAAGGCTCGCGATCTCTTCCCCGAGTTCACCGGAGGCGGCAACACCTACGAGATGGCCGCGGACATCTACATCGAGCGCGGCCAGAAAGACGAAGCCGCCCGCGAGCTCGCACGCTGGGCAGCGGCCGGCGGAATGAATCCGGAACCGGCGAAGAAATTGGCCGGGCTGCTCACCGAACTCCATCGTGGCCCCGAAGCAGTCAAAATCCTCGAAAGCTTCCTGTACATTGCTCCGCAGGACCCCGAGATTCACCAGCGGCTCGGCGAACTTTATCTTGCCTCGGCGCGTCCTAATGACGCCATTCGCGAGTACACTGTGGGACTAGCGTTGAAGCCGGTCGACCTGGCCCAGGCGCATTTCAACCTGGCTCGGGCGCTGGCCGCCGCCAAACGCCGGGCCGAAGCCCGGCAGCAGGCTTTGGCGGCGCTGGAAGTGGCTCCGAACTTTGGCCCCGCCCAGAAGCTGCTGCTCGAACTTACAGACAACGAGGGAAAGTCTTGATCACTGAAACGAACGCGAACGTCGTCATCAATCCGGAAGAAGTCCGCGAGATGGTTTCCCGGCTGGCCAAGCACCGCACCGACATCGTCAGGGAAGTCCACAAGATCATCATCGGACAGGACGAGGTCGTGAACGCGGTCCTCATCGGCATCCTGGTCGGCGGCCACTCGCTGATCACCGGACTCCCCGGCATGGCGAAGACGCTCCTGATCCGCACCGTGGCCAGCGCCCTCGGCCTGAGTTTCGGACGCATCCAGTTCACGCCGGACCTGATGCCCGCCGACATCACCGGCACGGAAATCATCGAGGACGACGAGAGCACCGGACGGCGCGTCTGGACGTTCGTGCCCGGCCCGATTTTTCATCAGATTCTGCTCGCCGACGAAATCAACCGCACGCCGCCCAAAACGCAATCCGCGCTTCTCGAGGCGATGCAGGAAAGCAGCGTCACCGTTCGCGGCAAGACCTACCCTTTGAAGCGCCCGTTCTTCGTGATGGCCACGCAGAATCCCATCGAGCTCGAAGGCACGTATCCTCTGCCCGAGGCGCAACTCGACCGCTTCCTGTTCAACATCG
>CAZRND010000578.1:0-2305 GCA_964601345.1 uncultured Acidobacteriota bacterium
ATGTACACCGACTCGATCGAGCAGCTCCGCGGCACCGCCGGCCCCCGCCAGGTCAAAATCCGCGCCGAGACCGCGCTCTGCGCCTTCACCACCCCCAGCAGCGGCGGCTGGATCATGTTCGGGAAAGAGCCGAACTGACGGCGTGTGTCGGCAAACCAGTTTTGTGAGCTGACCTTCGTCCAAGCGCGCGGCAACCTTGCAGAGCAACTTCTTCTGCCGCAACCCTAGGCCGATGCGGCGTGAAGACGGCAATACTGTTCTCTTTTAGTTCTTACAGAACCTGCAGCTTTAGCGTATGCGATGCCAGAGTCGAAGCGGCCGGCCGGTAGGCTGGCGCAGCCAGCACCTAGCCCATTGAAGGCGCAGAGGGTGATACAGTAACCAAATTCGAGACAGGTGTATTCATGGCGAGGCGTAATAATGACTCGATACCCGGCGCGGACAAAGCGAAAGTGCGAGGCCTTTTCGCGGAGGTCGACGGCAATAACGAAAGTGTTCAAGAAGCGCTGAAGACGATGCTTTCGGCGATGAGCCGGCCAGTTCGTGTGATTTCTGAGCAATCCGCTAATGGCAATGCCAGCGTACTGCTGAGTCGCGCCGATGCTGAAGAAGTCGAGAAGACAATCGACCAGGTGGACGAAGTTGACGCTCTCAGTGAAGAGCCTGTACCTCTAAGTGCCCGTAGGCCTCGTGGCACCGGAAAGAAGACTGATCGCAACGCTGGGTTAAATCTGGTGCCCGACCTGAACTTCCGGCCAAGCGGGAAGCAGGCGCTGAAAGATTTTATCGATCACAAGAACCCGAAGAACGATCTGGAAGCGGGTTTGGCGGCTGTTCATTACATGCAGCATGTCATGGGTCTGACCAAGATTGGTCCGGCACATGTGATGACCGCCTTCAAGGAAGCTGGAAAAGCAATTCCCGTGGACGTCAGGCAAACGATCCGCAACGTCAAGAAGTCAAAGATTTGGTTGAACTTTACCGATATTGAGGATATCAGGACGACGACGCAGGGCGACAATTTTATCGAGCACGAGATGGGAAAAGGCGAATAGTTACTGATGTATCTGTCGCTCGATGGCTTTTGTGAGGTCGTCAAGAAGTCAAATAGGACGAATGCCGACAAGGCGCTCGCTATTCTGTGGTATTTTGATCAAGAGCAGCCTGGGATTACCAAGACCGCCGGGCAGTTGACGAAGGTGCTCGGGGATCACCACATCGGAACGCCGAACCAGACGGCACTTGCCGAGGCGATCCGTAAAACAAAACTAGCTAATGATGCCAAGAGCGGGTTTTCATTGAAAACTGGCTCGCGGAAAATAATTCGCGAATGGTTGCCCGATCTGGAGGGTATTAAGCCTGATATAGAACACATTTCGGGCTATCTGCCGGAGCCCATCTGGAGGAACCACCGAGGTTACATCAAAAGAGGTGTTCGTTAATTGAACGGCGCCTTCCACCACGCGTATTATAACGCCGCCGCCGTAATGCTGCGTCGGCTTCTGGAAACGCTTATAATTGAAGTGTACGAGCACCTCGGACGCGAGACCGAGATCAGGGACGGCGGTGGCAATTATCTTATGCTTAGCGACCTTGCTGCGCGCGCATGCGGCGAGAGCGGGCATAAAGGGATCAATCTGGGGCGCGATTCGAAAAAGGCTCTAAAGGATGCTCGAAGCGTGGGTAACTGGTCTGCTCATGCGCGTCGTTTCCTCGCTCATGCTGGAGATCTAACGACGTTTCAAGCGGGGATGAGGCTTCTGATGCAGGAGTTGATCCAGATTGCGGATTTGGTGAGGAAGAAGCCGTAACCGGAGCGCAAAATCGGCTCTCGGCCTCGTGCAGCGCCAAGTGCCGCGAAACACGACGAGCGCGTCCACCGCCTTCACCCCTTGGCCCGACGGCAATACCATCAGCGGGTGATGTCCAACTCCGCGAAGTGACCGTCGAGGTGCATCGCGAGGTGCGACACGCGCGCCAGCGTCTCCGCGAGCGCCGCGATGTCCGCCGCCGGGCCGGTTCGAGGCCGAGAGGCCAATGCGCCGGAATCGCGGATGGTTTAGCTCGCGTATAGCGCCAGCGCGGCTTCCGGCACGCGGTCGATCACGCGCAGAAGAGCGCGGGCCGGGCCCTGTGGCGTGAGCTTCCCCTGTTCCCAGCCGCGCATCGTCGCGACAGATATGCCGATCCGGCGCGCAAATTCGGCTTGCGACAGTCCGGCACGCCGGCGAACCCGCCGCACCCAAGCCGCCGCATCCTTGGCCGCTTCGGCCTCCTCGGGAGCGGCTTTGCGCCCCACCTCAGC
>CAZRND010000579.1:0-2221 GCA_964601345.1 uncultured Acidobacteriota bacterium
CTGCTGGGCGGCAAAAGCCGCGACAAGGTCCGCGCTTACAACGGCGGAGTCCGTTTCCCCATGAACGGGCAGACGCCGCAAGATTACGCCGAGAACACGGCGAAAATGAAGGAATCGAAAGAGGGCTTCACGCTGATCAAACAGGCCGTGGGCTTTCACAACGCGGCGATGATGCGCGCCACGCCCAACGCCTGGTACGACGATCCGCGGCGGGGCGCGCCGCACTCCGATCGCGGCTTGATGACGGAACGCGGCCTGAAACACATCATCGCTTGCGTCGAGGCCATGAAGAAAGTTCTCGGCGACGAAATCGGGCTGGCCCTCGATTGCGGACCCGGCTGGACGGTGAAGGACGCCATCACGTTTGCGCGGGCCCTCGAGCCGCTCCACATCACCTGGCTCGAAGACCTGATCACCGGCGACTATACGCCTTACCCCAACGCCGAACTTTTCCGCGAGGTCACGCAGAGCACTTCGATCCCGATTCACACCGGCGAACAGATCTACCTACGGGACAACTTCAAGGACCTGATCGAAAAACAGGCGGTCAACGTGATCGGCCCCGATCCGGAAGACGTCGGCGGGATCGCGGAGTTGAAGCGGCTCGCGGAATACGCCGACCTTCACGGCATCCTCGTCGCTCCGCACGGGATTTTCGACGGACTGATCGGCCTCGCCGCTCTGGTCCAGATGGGCGCTGCTTTGCCGCAGAATTACATCGCCTTCGAGTATCCGGTGGGTCAGCCGGAGTGGTGGTATGAGATTGTGGACGGCTTGCCGAACCCGATCATGAAACAGGGGTTCATTGACGTGTGGGACCGGCCGGGCCTCGGCGTTACGTTCCGCGTCGCCGCAGCCAAAGCACACTTATCGGACGAGGATCGTCACTTCTTCGACTAGGCGAACTTGTACGTGCCCGGCACTGCGATGGGCACACTGGCCATCTTTACTTTGTAGTCGAATTCCTTGGGCTGCAGGTCCTGCGTGGAAGCCATGACTTGCGCCCACGTGACTTCGCTGCCGGAGTACGCGGCTTCGCGCGCCATGATGGCGGTCATCGTGCTCTCCGCCACCGCGATTCCGTGGTTGACGTAAGGCGCGTCGCCGCGAATGCTCTTCAGCATGTTGATGTGCTCTTGCACCTGGCCGTTCAGTCCTGCGTCGGCGAGGTCTTTGCCGTTGCTCCGTCCCTTCGTTCCCACGATGAGGTCGGCGACTTCGGTGTACACCGGAGCCGGGAGCTGGCGGCAGGAGCTCGCGAGACGCACGCCGTTCGGATAGGTGAACTCCGATGTCAAATGGTCGTAGATGTTGCCGTAGACCTCGTCGCGAGTGCGCCACGCCGCGCCGCCGGATGCGACGACCTTTTCCGGATGCGCGCCCATGACCCAATTGATGAAATCGATGTTATGGAAATGCTGTTCCACGATCTGGTCGCCGCAAATCCAAACGAAGGCGTACCAGTTGCGGTGTTGCCATTCCATGTCGCCCCACTGCGGATCGCGGGCTTTGGCGTGCATCACGGGGCGGCTCAGGTACCGCGCGTAGACGCTGGTGATCTCGCCGAGCGCCCCGTCGTGGATCTTGCGCACCGTCTCCACGTAGTCCTTTGAGGAATGGCGCTGCGCGCCCGACATTACGACCAGTTTGTTTTGCTCGGCTTTGCGCGCGGCCGCCATGAAGCGCCGGACTCCGACGGGATCGGTGGCGATGGGTTTCTCCGCAAAGACGTGCTTGCGGGCTTCGATCGCCGCCTCAAAGTGCGCAGGCCGGTAACCGGGAGGCGTGCACAGCATCACGATGTCGGCGCTGGAAGCGATCGCTTTGCGGTAAGCGTCGAATCCCACGAAACGATTCTCGGGAGTCACTTTGACTCGTTTTTGAACCGACGCCACCAGCTCTTCGGGAGTGGAATTCACGAAGGGCGCCACGTCTTTGACCATGCGTCCCACGTAGTTGGCGTCGTTCAGGTTCTTCAGCGACGTCTCCATCTTGTCGGCGAAGATATCGGCCATCGCGACAATCTCCACGTTGGGATCGCCGCTCAGCAGATTGACGATCGCGCCGGTGCCGCGACCTCCGCAACCGACCAGAGCCGCCTTCAGGCGTTCTTTGCCGGCGCCGCGGACCAACTCAGGTTTGAGGATCGTTAAGGTTGCTCCGGCCGCACCGGCCAAGAGGGAACGCCGCGAGATGTTGTTTGTCATTGCAGGACTCCCGG
>CAZRND010000580.1:0-2200 GCA_964601345.1 uncultured Acidobacteriota bacterium
CGCGCAGCAACGGGTGCAGGACCGCGAGGTCGTGTTCCTGGCCGTCGATGGCGCGCCGCGGATCGGCGGGCGCGGGCCACGACAGCCACGCGCCGGCTGCGCGCGCCGCTTGCCGCTCGAGCTCGTCGGGATCGGGGATCCGTCCGGTGATGGCGCGTTGCACGTCGAGCGCGTAAAAAGACAGCACGCGAGGCCGCGACTCACCGCTGTCCATGCGCGGATACGAAAGATAGAGGCGGCTGCGCGCCGCTCCCGCCGCGAGCCGTAGCAGCAACCGTTCCTGGTTGCTGCGGCTCTCCTGCACCGGCAGCCGCGGATAGAAATCCTTGCGGAGGACGTCGGGAAGCAACGGATCTTCCCGCAGCTTCTGCGGAAAGATCTGTTCGGCCAGGCCCGGCACAAAGACGGCCTCGAAGGACCGTCCACGCAGATGTTCCGGCGTTGCTACGAAGACACATCCGTAGCGACGCGCGGGCGGCGGAGATTCGAGCGTGGCCAGCCGCTCGCCGAGAACATGCTGCACCTCTTCCAAGTCCACGGGACCAACGGCCGACATGATCCGCAGTTCTGCGAGAATCTCGAGCACGCCCGCGGCGTCGCGCAACACGAGCGGCGCGAGTTTCTCCAGCGCCGCCAGCCAATCTCCCCAGGCGGCCGATGGCGGGAACGCCGCCAGCGCTTCGATCACCGGCAGCGCAAAGCTCTGCAAGTCGCCGAGATTTTCGAGCTCGCGCTCGATGCGCGCGAGCAGCGGCGCGTCGGGCTCGGTGCGGCGGAGTTCGTCGCGCTGCAGTTGCCGCTCTTTCGCGAGGCCCGCGAGGCGGCTCACCCAGCGGTCGTAACGGCCGATCACCGCCGCTTCCACCAGCAAGTGCTCCCAGCGATGAGGCGCGCGCAGTGATTCTTCCTGCGGCTCGGATTCCGGGACCGGTTCGTCGGGCTGGGTACGCGACGTCTCATCTCTAGGCGGGCGCCACGAGTCCGATTCCTGGCCGCCAGCGGGCACCTGTCCTAACGAGAGGTATTCGGCAAAGCGCCGCGCCGACAGACCTTCGGACGCGCAGGCGAGAAGAGCAAGAAACGCCCGGCCCGCAGGATTCGGCCGGCTGCTTCCCGGCATAAAGTACGCGGGAACACCGGCGCGGCGCAACGCCGTTTCGAGCAACGCCGAGTACCGCGACGGATCGCGCAGCGCCACGGCCATCTGATCGAAGGCGACGCCGGCGCGCGCCTCCTCCATGATCCGGCGCGCTACTTCCACGCACTCCCTGCCCTCGCCCGGCGCGGAGAAGAAGGTCACGGCGTCATCCGGCTCGGCTTCGGAAGGCGCTTTCTCGTCGAACAGATAACGGCGCAGCCCTTCCAGGCTACCGGACGCGGCTCGGCCTTTCGGTTTCTCACGCTCCGAAGGCGGAAAGCGGTCGAGGACATCGCCCTCCGGAACCGTCGCGAGCACACTGGGCGAAGGCGCGGTGAGAGCCTTCACGAAGTCGCCGACAACATCCGATTCGATGCCGATATCGAGCAGCAAAACCGGCAGTCCCGTGAGCGCCCGTTCCTTTCCTTCGAGGAGCACTTGCGTGGCGGTCCGGAACAGCTCGGCGCGGTCACCGACAGCGGCTTCGACCATCCGTTCCTCCGAAAAGCGCAGCAGGTGAGCGAGATCTCCCTGCAATTCTTCCGGTTGGATTCGCGCCAGACGCAGCTCGGAGATCGTTCGCGCCAGCGAAGGGGCGAATCCTGGGAGACGCACGACCGGACGGAAGTAGGGGAGAAGTTCCTGGCGCAGCGCTTCGAACGAAGCGCGCACCGCAAGGGCCTGTAAGCCGAGCGCCGTGGCCGGGGCGACGCCCCGTTCCGCGAGATCGTCTTCGGCCAGGCGAGCGGCGATCTGCGTCAGGCTGAAGCGATGCCAGCCGAAAGTGGCCGCTGGGCTCGTCGCGCGCACGAAGTCCTCAGCCGCCTCGCGCGTTGCACCGATGATCAGAATCTCCTGGGCTGGTGGGAAAGACCGGACGAAACTGCGCGCGGCATCCAAACGCTCGGCCGCCGACGCAGATTCGAAAATCCGGAGCACGTCACATTTTAAGGGGATTCTCTTAGAACTTGGTAACTTCCGTGAAGTGGAAGTCGCGGACCTTCATTGCCGGCACGACCATCTCGAAGGACTCTTCTCCGGCGGCGCGGACCGCGGGGCCAA
>CAZRND010000581.1:0-2186 GCA_964601345.1 uncultured Acidobacteriota bacterium
TTCGGATGCCTAACAAATCGGTATAGCCAGGGCGTCTTGAATCCAACAGCGGTGTATTGCTTCCCCGACCAGAAGAGCCAGACCTGCCGGAGTCCGAACAAATCGAAATGGTTGACCATGAACGTGGACAACAAGACGATGCCCCAACCCATCCAGAACACGCCGTTCAGGACCAGCGCGGCGGCGGAGTTTGAAACACTCCACACGGGACTCGTCATCGGACGCCATTGCCAGTAAAGCAGGATGAGCGATGAGCTCGCCAGCAAGACATACAGGCTTCGCTCGATGGGCCGAGGGATGACACGCGTCCACCAAGACTTAAAGCCTTGTCGCGCCATCCCGCTATGCTGCACCGCAAAAACGCCAAGCAGCAGCGCGTTGATCAGCACCGACGTGCCCATCGGTTCCTCGATGCCCGAGTCAATCGCTTTGGGTACGCCGAAGTTGCCCGCGAAGCCGATGGCATAGAGGAACGTAACAAAAAACACAAGGTAGCAGACCGCGCCAAACGCGAGTGCCAGCGCTCTTCCCATTTACTCCTCCTTCGGCTAGACTTCAACGCCAAGCAGCTTACAATCAGCGACCACTATCTTAGGATCCGATCCGGATCGTCGGTTCTCGCGGTGAGGTGCCGTTCGGGTCGTTGACCTCTGCGCCGGGCGGCGCGCCTATGGGCCCCTTCAGCAGCGGATCGCTTGTCTCCGTCATCCAATCATCCAGACGCTTGCGCATCTCCTTGAGGGGTTGCGCGGACGCGGCGTCGTCCGCCAAATTGCGGGACTCGTTCGGATCGAACATCGCGTCATACAGCTCTTCCACTGCCAACGTCCGCTTGGCCCATCCGTTCTCCAACCAGACATTCTTGCTGATGCTGTCGTCGCAGTTCGGCAGGACAGGCGTGCGGCGGTCCCCAAAGCGACGGATGTAGTTCCAGCGTGGCGTCCGCACGGAGCGCATCGGTTCGTACGCCGCGTGATAATTCACCTCCGAGAAAACCTGCTCGCGGATCTCCGTCTTTTCGCCTCGGATCAGCGGCATCAGGGACCGGCCTTGCAACCAGGACGGCGCCGGCATGCCCGTCAATTCGCAGATCGTAGGGAAGAGGTCCACTTGAGAAACGAGAGCGTCGGACACCTTGCCGCCGGTGAAACCGCCGGGGCCGCGCATCATCAGCAGGACGCCGGTGCCGTGGACGGTGAGATTGCATTTCATAGCCGGAAAAGCAACACCATGATCGGTGGTCGAAATCACCAGCGTATTCGCGGCCAATCCGGATTGCTCGATCGCCGTCAGCACCGCGCCGACGCCATTGTCCAACTCGCGGGCCGTGGCGTTGAACGCAGCCATGTCGTGCCGGGTTCGCGGATGATCCGGAATCGGGCGAGGCGGCACACAAAAGGCTTCGCGGTCCTGCGCGGAAGGCTCGCGAAACTCGCGATGGGTTTCCATGAATCCAATTTCCACATAGAACGGTTGCGTAGGAGGATTCCGGATAAAGCGGCTCGCCGCGGGCGCTACGCTGGCGACGCGCGTGTTTGCGGTGGGAACGATCTCGCTGTAGCCGATCACTTGGGGATCGCGGGCGATATGTTGAACGCCGATCAGCGTGGAAGAATATCCGGCGGCGCGCAGCGTGTGCAAAATATGGCGCCGGTAGTCGTATAGGGAGAAGCCGCGATGGGCAAGGCCAAGCATCCCGTTGCTGTGCGCGCACTGTCCCGTCAAAAGGCTGGCACGCGAAGGGGAGCAGGTCGGCGCGCCCGAAAATGCCTGCCGGAAAACCACCGCCTCTTCGGCGAAGCGTTGCATATTGGGAGTGGGAACTGGAAATCCGTAAGGCTGGATATAGCGGCCGGTATCATGCGAGTGCAGGTAAACGATGTTCGGCGGCTTGGCCTGGGCCGCGGCTCGCTGCACCAGGAGCGTTGAACCAATGCCCTTCAAGAGCTGCCGTCTATCCATCTCCCTACTCCCTCCTCACACATTGATTTCGGGGGGACGGTACCACGCGAACAGTTCCGCCTTCATCGCTTCGACTCTGGCTTTTTGGCTCGCCTCGAGCGCGACGTTGTTCAACTCGCCAGGATCGTCCTGAAGGTCGTACAACTCGGGCATGTCGTGGGTCCAGAAAGTGTATTTCCAGCGGCCGCGGCGAAGCATGTACTTGGCGCGCGGACTCCGCAGCG
>CAZRND010000582.1:0-2186 GCA_964601345.1 uncultured Acidobacteriota bacterium
TAGGTGTCGTGATAGGCGGTAAGCTGCCGCTCATTCACGACAATCGGATCGAGCCACGCATTGTAAGGTCCGGTGCCGCTGGATGTGTAGAGGAACGGCACGGACTCGTGCAGGTCATGCAGCACGGTGGGATGGTATTCGAGGAAGGTGCGCATCATGTTTTTCGTCAGCGCCAGGCCCATGCCCATGCCGTCGCGGTTGTTGTCGTGCGCAACGTACTTGCCCCAGTAGAGCAGGTTCGGCGCGGGCTTGTTCGGATTCGCTTTGCGATAGCGATAGACATCCACTTCGCGGTCGCGCCCGTCGACTTCGGTGGTCGGCGTGATGAGCACCACCGCGTTCTTGCGGATCGCTTGGATGTGCGCGCTCTCCTCCACCGCCAGTCGGTAGGCGAGTTCCATCAGCATTTCGGGCGAGGCGGTTTCCGGCGAGTGGATACTTCCCGTGGCCCAGTAGAGAGCTTTGCCCTCGCCGATCAGTTTGTCCGCGTCGGCGGGAGTGAGCTTGCGCGGATCGGCGAGCTGAGCGGTGATCTGCTTGTAGCGATCGAGCTTCTTGATGTTCTCTTCGTCCGAGACGGCCACTAGGATCACTTCGCGGCCCTCTTCGGTGCGGCCCATGGTCATCACCTTCACGCGCGGTGTGGCCTTCTCGAGCTCGCGCATGTATTTGTAGATGTCTGCACTGTAGGTAAGCTTGTCGGGCGTGCCGACCGCGTAGCCCAGGACTTTCTCCGGTGTCGGCACGGTGGCCGATGCGGGAAGGTGATCCACCAGCTCAGTCAGGAAAAACTTCTCCGTGGTGTATTCGAGGATCTTCTTGGTGTAGCCCTCGTCGTTGCCCTGCACGGCGGGCGCCGCGGCCGACTTTGCGGGCGCCTTCTTCTGTGCTGCGGCTCCGGAAACGAGCACCGCCAGCGCCAAAATACCGAGAGTAATCCGCTGTTTCATAAACCCTCCCCGGGGCAAATTGTACACCTGTATCAAATGTATTTGGCGATGTTTGCGGCCACCGCTTTCGCGTCCGCATGGGACAAGCGGCTGATCCTCTCGAGAACGATGCGGTTGTCCAGGGTGAACAACTTCAGACGGACGGTGCACGGCCGGTCGAGTCCCGCGGATTCGTACTGGCCGAGAATCGTATCCCCGGGCCATGGACCATGCGCCGATGACGTAATCATCGCCATCACCGTATGCCCGTGCCCGTTGAACTTCCGATTGCTCAGGACCAAAGCAGGCCGCCGCTTGCTCTCGTTTCTGTCGGTGAAAGGAAACGGAACCACAACCACATCCCATTTCTCAAAGGTCACGGAACGCTTCCTCGTCTTCCTTCGTGAGCCACTCCTGAAGCGTGCCGGACAAAGCCTCATGGAACGCCAGGTCAATCGGCTCCATTCGCCGCAGGGTCACCGTCGTTTCCTTGATCTCGTAGACGACTGTAGAGCCGGGCTTGGCCTTGAGCGTTTCGCGCACCTTCTTCGGCAGGGTTACCTGGCCCTTTCCGGAAACCTTACTGTACAGAATGGGCATATTCTTGAAAGTAAAGAATACAGGAAATGACGTCAAAACACAATTGGTGCGCTCCGCAGTCTCGCCACCGTGCGATCTTTGCCGAGCAGCGCCATGACGTCGAATAGGCTCGGCGCTACAGCCTGACCGGTCAGCGCGACGCGCGAAGCGTTGATCAGCAGTCCGGCCTTCACGCCGCGCGTCTCGGCCAGGCCGCGCAGCGCCGCTTCGGCCGAAGCCGCGTCGAAAGCCGTCAGGCTTCCGAGCGCAGCGGCGAGCGCGGGCAGCAATTCCGCGAGCGCCGGATCTTTCCAAAACTTCGCCGCCGCTGCGGGGTCGATCGGGAACTCGTCGCTGAAGAACGCCCGCGCGCTGCCCGAAAAATCCTTCAGCGTGCGCATACGCGGCTTCAGCAGATCAATTGCCGCGAGACTGGGCGAGCCCAGACCGGCACGCGACAATTCCTCGGCGACGTGAGGCTGCAACTGCTCCGCGCTATAGGTTTGGATGTACTGCTGATTGAACCACTCCATCTTTTCTGTGTTGAAGACCGCGTTGCTGCGGCTGATCCCTTCGAGCGAAAACGTCTGAATCAATTCCTCCGTGCTCATGACCTTGCGGGTTTCACCTGGACCCCATCCGAGCAGCGCCAAAAAGTTGCGGAACGCCTCCGGCAGC
>CAZRND010000583.1:0-2183 GCA_964601345.1 uncultured Acidobacteriota bacterium
GCCGTTCGAGATGGCGTGCGCGCGCTGCACCGTACGCCAGGCGTCACGCTGCGTCGCGCCGTGCGATTCCTTCTCCGCCGGATGCCACCCAATGGCCGTCGGATAGAAGAGCAGGTTCGCGCCTTGCAGAGCCGCCAGGCGCGCGCCTTCCGGATACCACTGGTCCCAGCAGATCAGGCTGGCCAGGGGTCCGACGCTCGTCTCAAAGGCGCGGAATCCGAGATCCCCAGGAGTGAAATAGAACTTCTCGTAATAGGCAGGATCGTCGGGGATGTGCATCTTGCGGTACAGGCCGAGCATCTTGCCATCGGAATCGATGACTGCGACGCTGTTGTGATAGATGCCGGGAGCACGCCGCTCGAAGAGCGGCACGATCAGCACCACGCTCGCTTTCTTGGCCACTTTCGACAGCGCCTCTGTGGTCGGTCCGGGCACCGGTTCCGCCAAGTCAAAGAGGGCAGCGTCTTCGCACTGGCAGAAATACTGCGAGCGAAAAAGCTCCGGCAGGCAGACGACACGCGCCCCATCGACGGCCGCTTTCTCAATGAATCCGATCGCCCGGCGGAGATTGTCATCGGGATCGGTGGAGCAGGCCATTTGAACCAGTCCTATTTTGAATTTCCTCGGAGATTCCATCGGCGCAGGTTCATATGATACACGGTCCCAATAGGCGCGCAGACGTTTCGGAGCCACTAGCGGTCCCGCAAATACTACCGCCAGCGTGCCCCAACTCACGAAGACCAGGTAGGGCCAGCCCAGCGGACTGTAATAAAACCGCACCTTGTTGTCGCCCGACTTTACGCGGACCGCGCGGAAAATGAAGTTCCCTCCGAAGAGCGGCACGGGCTGGTCGTTGACGGTAGCCGTCCATCCCGACGACCAGCGGTCGGTGACAAGCAGCCATCCGTCCGACGGACAATCCACTTCCACCGAGAGGTAATCGGAGGAGTAGCGAAGCACTCGCGCCGGCAACTGCTGCGCAGCCGGCAGGCGGGAGACGATCTCAACGTTTTGCCGGTCCCCCGGGGTCTCCACGTCGCGCTCGCGAATGCGAGGCATTTCCTCAGGAGGGTGCACCAGCAGCACCGGCGCATTGAGCGCTTCGCTCCGCTCGACGAGCGATTTGTAGAATGTGTCGGTAGGAGTGACCGTGGCGGCTTCGCTCGAAAACCAGATGCGCCGTTCGCCCGTGCTCATCGCCACGAGCACAGGACGCTCGTTGAAGTTCTCCTGGAAGCGATTGGTCAAGGTCGCGTAGTTGAAGAACGTCGGCAGCTTCATCGGCACGTTCTCGTTGTTCTCGTGCAGGCCGACCCACGACGGAGGGCGCGGCTCGCGATTCAGTCCGTTCGCGGTCAAGTCCAGATTCCCGCGATGCCGCGCGTTGAGTTTCGACCAAATCGACCGCGCCGAACCTGTGGAATAGACCACCGGCTGCGCGAGCCGATAGGCGATGGTGGCATCGAGCACCGTCAGGATTCCCAAGAGGACCGGGAGCGACGCTCGCGCCTTCCTTGAGAGCAGGAAGAGCGCCGCCAGCAGCACGGATCCCAGCCAGACCAGGGCGAGATGTCCGTTCGCCTCGAAGAACAACTCTCCCGGCGTCTGCACCGTGGAGATCACGTAGGCGTAGGCGGCCGCCGCGCCGGCGGCGGTCACGATCGAAGTAAGCAGGAGTTGTTTCCAGATGCGCGACGCGGCGTCTTGGCGGGCGGCATCCAAATCCTTGGCTGCTTCGAGAGCCAGGAATGCGAAGCAATACATCGCGTAGACGCGGAAGAGCGCTCCGTTCCGGAAATAGCGTGTGGGAGGACAGAAGTCATAGAGCCATCCGCGGAGGGGCAGGCGATGTCCCACGGCGCAGGCCAGAAAAAGAAGGGCTAGTCCCGCCAGCCACCACCGCCAGCACGATTTCGGCCGGCTCACGAGCGACAGCAGAGCCAGGATCGTAATCGGAGCGCCGAGATAGATCGTGGCCATCGAGAGCGGCGTGTCGGACCAGAGCGCCGCGTTCGCGTCGTATAGCATCAACGTCGCCAGATGCGGGCTGGAAAAAGTCAGGAGCGCGCCCGGTTCGAGTGCGTTCGATTCCAAGGCCTCTTGCCGCGAACGCGTGCCCACGCGGTCGGAATATCCTTTGCCCTCCGCAAAAAAGGCGATGTAGGCGGGGGCAAGGACCAGCA
>CAZRND010000584.1:0-2162 GCA_964601345.1 uncultured Acidobacteriota bacterium
AACCCCTGACCTCCTGACTGCCAGTCAGGCGCGCTCCCAACTGCGCCACAGGCCCACTCCTTTGACTTCACTCATTGTAGCATGCAGAATGGTGTTTTCCATGACCCGAATCTGCCTTCTCTTGAGCCTCGTGAGCGTCACTATCGCCGCGGACTGGCCGCAGTGGCGCGGGCCGACCGCCGACGGCATCTCGCAGGAAAAAAGCATCCCTACCGAGTGGAGCAAGACCAAAAACGTCGCCTGGAGAGCCGATCTCCCCGGCCTCGGCACATCGACGCCGATCATCGCGGGCGAACGCATCTTTCTCACGACGCAGATCGGCGACGGACCTTTCGAGCAGCGCAGCCGCGATTTCGACAATGCCTCGACTCCGCGGAAGACCGGCAACGGCAACGTGCGCTTCGTTGTGCTGGCCTTCTCGCGAATCGACGGACACAAGCTGTGGGAATACTCCTTCGACGCCGACGGCGAGCTACCCAAAGTCCACATCAAGCACAACCTTGCGAGTCCCAGTTGCGTGACCGATGGGAAGATGGTCTACGCCTGGATGGGCAACGGGCAACTCGCCGCCCTTACCGTCGAGGGGAAGCCGGTGTGGAAGCGCCATCTCGGCAAGGAAATCGCTCCGTTCGATGTCCTCTGGGGCCACGGCAGCTCCCCGCTCCTTTACAAGGATCGGCTCATCCTGCTCGTCGATCATCCGGAAGGCGGATACCTTCTCTCGCTCGACAAGACCACGGGGCGCGATCTGCTGAAGGTGAATCGCGGCAAGGAGCTGCGCAGCTACACGACGCCGCTCGTTGTTCCCGGGCCGCATGGCGATGAGCTGATCATCAATTCCACGCTGCGCGTCGAAGCGCTCAGCGCGGCGACTGGAGAGCTGCTCTGGTACGTAGGCGAGCCGAACCGCGTGCCGGTTCCAACGCCCGTCTTTCACGATGGAATCCTCTATGCCAACCGCGGATACAGCAGCAGCCCCTACTTCGCGGTCCGGACCGGAGGCGCGGGAGACGCCGCTTCCCGCATTCAGTGGGAAGCGAAAACAGGCGGGCCGTACGTATCCTCTCTGCTGTATTATCAAGGCCTGATCTACATGGCCAACGAGACCGGAATTGCCAGTTGCGTCGATGCGACTAACGGCAACCTTCTCTGGAAAGAACGGCTCGGCAGCGTCTTCTCGGCCTCGCCGGTCGCCGCCGACGGGAAGGTTTACCTCGCGAACGAAGCCGGCGACACATTCGTGCTCGAGGCCGGGCGGGAACGAAAGATCCTGCAACGGAATACTCTCGACGAGCGGACCCTCGCTTCCCCGGCCATCTCCAACGGACAGATTTTTCTTCGAACGGACGAACATCTTTACTGCATCGGCACACGAAAGGACTCGTCGAAATGATCCCTCATGCGAAGCGCGCCCTGATTCTTCTTTTTGTCTGCGCCCTCGCGGCGGCCCAGGCACAGCCGCCCAAAGTCACCTCGCCGAAGGAGCAGTTCGGATTCAACCTCGGCGACGACTACCAGCTCGCGACTTACGCGCAGCTCGAAGAGTACTGGAAGAAGCTGGCCAAGGAATCGCCGCGCATGACCCTGAACGACATCGGCAAAACCGCCGAGGGACAGACGCAGTGGATGGCCATCATTACGTCGCCCGAGAATCACAAGAAGCTGGCGCGCTACAAGGAGATCTCCCGCCGCCTGGCGCTGGCCGAGGGATTGACCGACGATCAGGCGCGCGCACTCGCGGCCGAGGGGAAGGCGGTGGTCTGGATCGACGGCGGCCTGCACGCCACCGAAGTGCTTGGCGCGCAGCAGTTGATGGAAACGGTTTACATGCTCGTGAGCCGCTCCGATCCCGAGACGATGCGGTTCCTGAACGATGTGATTGTTCTCTGCGTGCATGCCAATCCCGATGGACACCGCCTGGTTTCCGAGTGGTACATGCGCGAGAAGGACCCGCTGAAGCGAAACATGAACGGGCTTCCGCGCCTGTATCAGAAATACGTCGGCCACGATAACAATCGCGACTTCTACATGTCGGCGCAAGCGGAAACCACCAACATGAACCGCCAGCTTTTCCTCGAGTGGTTCCCTGAGATCCTGTACAACCATCCCCAGACCGGCCCGGGCGGGAATGCCATGGGCGGCATGACGAGCATGATGCAAAT
>CAZRND010000585.1:0-2130 GCA_964601345.1 uncultured Acidobacteriota bacterium
TCGAGCTCCACGGGCGTACCGTCGGCCAGGATGCGGCTGATGCGGCCATAATCTTCGTTGCGCATCACCACGGTCGGCAGAACCTTCGCGGGATCGAAGGTGCGATTGTTGAACGCGCGAATCTGGCCGTGCTCCCGCGCGCCGTCATTGATGCGCAGTATGGCGCCGTTCGCGACCAGGAACGCGTCCACCTGTTCGTTGATCTGCTGAGCCGTGAGCCGTCCCGCGGGCGTCGCCGCGCCTCCGCGGCCCCCGCGCCCGCCAAATTGCCCGGCGCGCGGATTGTCAGGATCGTATTGCTCGGCGGTCTGCTTGTCGTCGCGGCGTTTGGCCGGAGGCGTGATCGCGATGGGGATGATGGTCTGCTTGCCGACGAGCACCATCCTGCCCTTCACACCGCTCTTCTGCCCGTCGAGATAATCGGTCAACGCTTCCTTCGTCGGCTGCTCGGGAAGCACCATCTGATAGGCTTTCGCAGTCAGGGCGCCGTTCGTTCCCGGCGTCCAGGCCAGAACTTCGCAGGTGAGCTGATCCTTCACCGGCGAAAGGATGTGCGCGGAGAATCGCTCGTTCAGCCAGCCGGGATGGCCGAAGTCCCACGGTTCGAGATGGCCGTTCTGGAATCCCCAGGACGCCATTTGCTTGAGCGCCCACTCCGCCGCGGCCTTGTGATTGGGCGAGCCGGTGAGACGCGGCCCGTAGACGTCGGTCAGAAAATGCATCGTGCGCATGATCTGGGAATGCTCGGCCTCCTCCTGGCGGATCTTGGCGAAGGTATCGGTGTCCACGCGCTCACCGGCGAAGACAAGAAGACCGAGCAGGGCTATGAATGCGCGCATGGCTACTTCTTCGCCGCCACGGTCTTCGGGCGGTTCGAGTACTTCTGGTAGAGCTTGTAATGCTTGTTGTTCTCCAGCGCCACGGGACGCCCGTCGATGTACTCGGCGAGAATCTTGGTGCGAATCTCGAGAGGATCGCCGCTGGTCACGATCAGGCTCGCCGACTTGCCGACGTCAATCGAGCCGAGGTTCGCGCCCACGCCGAGAATCTGCGCCGGATAGAGCGTCACCGCCTTCAGCGCTTCGTCCTGGGGTAATCCGAACGCCGACGCCATTCCCGCATGATACGGAAGATTGCGGGCCATGGCGGCTTCCATCTGTCCCTGTCCTGAGATGCAGAAGGTGACGCCGGCGGCTTGCAGCTTCGCGGCCACTGAATATGCGGAGTCGTAAGGATCGCTCTCCTTGAGAGGCTCGCTGAGGACGCCGGTGACGATGACCGGAATTTTCTTCTCCTTGAGAAGATCCGCGCTGCGCCAGATGTCGCCGGCGCCGGCAATGATGATGCGTATTCCTTCTTCTTCCGACCACTCGATGGCGCTGCGCACCTGCCTCGGCTCGTCGGCGGAAACGATCACCGGCATCTTGCCTTCGAGAACCGGAATCATCGCTTCCCACATAGGATCGGGCTTCAAGTGACCCGCGCCGGGACGTCCCGCGGCGATCTTGGCCTGCTGATAGGCGCGAGCGTCGTCAAAGGCCTGACGGATGGTGCGAATATCGCGATCGCGCGTCCGCGCCAGGTCGTCGGGATTTCCTCCGCCGCCTCCGCCGCCGAACCCGCCGCGTCCGCCGCGCGCCGAGTAGCGGGGCCACTGGACATGCATGGCCACGCGAGAGCCCGCGGTCAAATCTTCGTAGGTCCAGCCGTCGAGCCGGATCAGCGACGAGGCGCCGCTGATCAGGCCGCCCGAAGGCTGGGTGAGCACATGCGTGATCCCGTTGGCGCGCGTCACCGGAATCAGCTCTGACTCCGGATTCACGGCCATCTCGGTATGCACGTTGGGATTGATCTGCCCGATCTCGGCCACGTCAACGCTGCCGGCAACCGAGCCGATCTCGGTGAGACCGAGCGCCGAGCCCGCATCAATCAGGCCGGGATAGACGTGCTTGCCCTTGCCGTCGATAACCTTGGCGCCCTTGGGAACCGCGGCGCCCGCGCCGACCGCGATGATCTTGCCCTTCGAGAAGACCACCGTACCGTTCTGGATCACGTCTTTCGTGAGCGGATGAACTGTGGCCCCGACGATGGCAAAGGTCCCGCCGGTGTCGGCTTGTCGATCGCGATAAT
>CAZRND010000586.1:0-2111 GCA_964601345.1 uncultured Acidobacteriota bacterium
CACCACTACATCGTCGAGAGCCGCTTCGGCGTCTTCCCGGCCTACGGGTACGACCCCCCCCACGGGCGGGCCGCCGCAACGGTCGGAACGAAGAAACTCGGGAAGCGCTCCTGACGCCTAGCTTGAACTGATTTCGAAAAGCAAACAAGCCATGACCAAATCCGGACTCCCTCTCATCGCAGTTCTGGTTCTCACGTTTTCGGTGTTCGCCATTGTCCGGTCTCAGCCGGTGCACGCCAACATGGCGCCGCCCTCGGCGCCGCCCACCCCGCTCGATCCCGGCAGCGTCGGGGCGGTGGGCCTGGTGGAGGCGAGCTCTGAAAACATCGCCGTCAATGTTCCCGTGCCCGGCATGGCGACGGCCGTTTACGTCCAGGCCGGCGACCAAGTGACGAAAGGTCAGAAGCTCTTCTCGATCGACGATCGCGATCTGCAGGCGGAGCTTGGTCTGCGGCGCAGCCGGCTGGCCCTGGCGCAATCGAAACTCGACCGGCTCCTGAGTTCGCCGCGTCCCGAGGAGATTCCTCCGGCGGAGGCCAAGGTAAAGGAAGCGGAGGCGCAGCTCCAGGATGTCGAAGTGCAACTGAAACTCATCGAGAGCGTGCGCGACAAGCGCGCGATCCGCGACGAAGATCTGCAGCGGCGCCGCATCGCGGTCCATACGGCCGCCGCCCGCGTGGACCAGGCGAGTGCCGACCTGGCGCTGCTGAGGGCCGGCGCCTGGCAGCCGGATATCGAGATCGCGCGGTCTGAGGTCGCCGAAGCCCAGCGGCAGGTGGAGCGCGTCCAGGCAGATATCGAGCGCACCACGGTGACCGCGCCGATCGGCGGCGAGATCCTGCAGTGCAAGGTCCGCACCGGCGAATACGCGCAGGCCGGCCAACTGGCGCAGCCGCTGATTCTGATGGGCGCCACGCGGCAGCTCAACGTGCGCGCGGACGTGGACGAGCAGGACGCCTGGCGCGTGAAGGCCGGAGCATCCGCCGTCGCGTCCGCCCGCGGCGACAGCGGCCACCGCTATCGGCTGCGATTCGTGCGCTTCGAGCCCTATGTGATTCCGAAGAAGAGCCTCACGGGCGACAGTACGGAACGGGTCGATACGCGCGTCCTGCAGGTCATCTTCGCGTTCGATCGCAACGCACCGGTCTATGCCGGCCAACAGATGGATGTCTTCATCGAAGCGGGAGGCACGAAATGAGACGCTTTACTCTTGCGATTCTTGCGAGCGCGGTGACGGCAGTGGCGGCCAGCTCGCCCGAGGTGGGTCCGGACTTCAAACGCCCGCACGCCGACGTGCCGGCGTCGTATCGCCAGCAGTCCGATGCCAGCGGGACCAGCTCGGACCCGGCGGCCGGCAAATGGTGGGAGACGATTCACGATCCGGAGCTCTCCGCGTTGATCGATCGCGCCATCCGGGCCAATTTCGACCTGAAGATCGCGTCGGCGCGAATCCTGGAAGCTCGCGCCGCGCGGCGCGTGACAGCGGCGGACCTTCTCCCCACGGTGGGGTTCAGCGATTCGGTGCAGAGAGTGCGGGGCGGCCTGACCTCCGGGCTGCGAACTCCCTTCGAGTCGAACATCTTCCAAAACGGATTCGACGCCGGGTGGAAGATCGACTTCTTCGGCGGCCACCGCCGTGCGCTGGAGGCCGCTACGGCCGACGTCGCGGCCCTCGCGGAGGCACAGCGCGACACGCTCGTCAGTCTGATGGCCGAGGTAGCGCGGAACTATGCCGAGGTTCGGGGGTTCCAGCGGCGCCTTGCCATCACCAGCCGGAACATCGTACTGCAGCAGGATTCGCTGGAGCTGACGCGCGTGCGCGCGGAGGCCGGACTGGGAACGCAGTTGGACGTGGAGCGGCAGGCGGCGCAGCTCGATTCCACGCGCGCGCTGATGCCGTCTCTGGAGGCGGCGGAGATTCAGGCGATCCATCGGCTGGGAGTCCTTCTCGGGCAGGAGCCCGCCGCGCTTCTGGCCGGGTTGACGGAGGCGAAGCCGCTTCCGCTGGCGCCGCCGACAGTTCCGGTCGGTCTGCCGGCGGACTTGCTGAAGCGGCGGCCGGACATCCGCGAGGCCGGAACGCGGGTAGCGGCAGAAACGGCGCGCATTGG
>CAZRND010000587.1:0-2105 GCA_964601345.1 uncultured Acidobacteriota bacterium
GGGAAAGTTTGAAATTAGTTGGTGCAGTCGAACCAAGTTGATCCGTTGGGTCGGCGGCCGTGGTCCGTGAGTTCCTGATGAATCTGCGGATGTCGCGGCGTTCCCTTGAAGACCAGGTGCTCGAGCAGGTGCGCCATGCCCGTCTCGCCGTAGTTCTCCGTTCCCGAGCCAACGAGGTACGTCACGTTGACGGTGATCGTGGGCTTGGTCTGATCCGGAAAGAGCAGCACTTGCAGGCCATTCGCCAGCTTGTATTCGGTGATGCCTTCGACCGAAGTCACCTTCTGAGGGGCTTGCGCCCAAAGCGTAATCGTGATTACGGAGAGCACGAACAGTATTTTGCGCATGGCAGGCATTATACTCCGCGACTTACAGTTGTGCGCCGCGCAGAAATTGCGCGGCTTCTTCGGGCGGTGTGGGATTGATATAGAAGCCGGTGCCCCATTCGAAGCCGGCGACTTTGGTCAGCTTGGGCATCAACTCGATGTGCCAGTGATAGAAATCGTTGGTCGCCTCCATCACCGGCGAGGTGTGAATCACCATGTTGTACGCCGGGCTTTCGAGGACCTGATCGATCCGCAGCAGGATGTCCTTGATGGCGAGGGAAAGTCCCTCGTAGTGCGCCGAAGGGGAATTCTCGAAGGCCGATTCGTGCTCCTTCGGCAGAATCCAGGTCTCGAAGGGAAAACGCGGCGCGTACGGAGCGATGGTGAGAAAATCCTTGCTCTCGGAAATGACCCGGATACCCGAGCCTCGCTCCTGCCGCACGATATCGCAATAAATGCAGCGCTCTTTGTTGGAGTAATAGGACTTTGATCCATCGACCTCTTCGCGCACGCGGATCGGGACAATCGGCAGCGCGATCAACTGCGAGTGAGAATGTTCAAGCGACGCGCCGGCCGGCTCGCCGTGATTTTTGAAGATCAGGATGTAGCGAAAACGCTTGTCCTTTTTCAGATCCAGCATGCGGTCGCGGAAGGCCCACAGCACGTCCTCCACGCGCTTCGCGGGTAGGGAACCGAGCGATGCCTCGTGATCGGGCGTCTCGACGATGACTTCGTGCGCTCCGATGCCGTTCATCTTGTCGAAGAGCCCATCGCCCTGACGGTTCAAATCGCCCTCGATCCCGAGCGCCGGAAATTTGTTGGACACCACGCGCACGCTCCAGCCGGGCGAGTTGGCGTCGCCGCCCTTGGGACGGTAGGCGAGGATCTCGCGCGGCGTCTTGTCCTCGTTGCCGGCGCAGAAGGGACAGAATCCTCCGCGTTTCGTCACCGGCTCTCGTAGAAAGTCGTTGGGCCGCTTGGCCCGGTCCGTCGAGATGATGACCCATCGGCCTGTAATAGGATCTTTGCGAAGCTCCGGCATGGAAGGACGCTATTTTAGCACTTCGAACTCGAAGGTGATGACCTTTCCTCGCACCACGTAACAGAGATAGTGCTCCCAAAAGAGACGGAAGCGCGGGATCGCGTTCACGAGCAACTCGAAGCCGAGATAGCGCCAGAGCGCCAGCAACCGGACATGCACTTTGATCTCGCGAAGCTTCTGCTGGGTGTAGAAGTCGTAGCCGCCGTGATCTTCGCCGAAATGCCGGAAGCTGAAGGAATTGAGATGCCAGCGATGCGTGGGATCGCAGAACGAGCTGAAGTCGGTGTAGTGCGGCGTCACGATCACGATGCGGCCGCCGGGCTTCGCCAGGCGGTGCAGCTCCTTCATCGTCGCCATCACGTCGCCGACGTGCTCGATGACATGCGTGGCGCGGATTTCGTCGAACAATCCGTCGCGGAACGGGTAGGGCGGCCGGTCCAGATCGCAGAGGACATCGGGCGCGGCGCGCGGATTGTTGTCAATGCCGATGGCCCCGGGATACTTGTTTCGCCCGCAGCCGACGTCGAGAATCATACGCTGACATACTACACGAGACACTGTTCCAGGAGATCGATCGCGTACTCGATCTGGTCGCGGCCGACCGTGAGCGGCGGCATCATGCGAATGCTCGATTCGCCGCATCCCAGCACGAGCAGCCCGCGCTCGAAGGCCGCGGCGACAACGCGGTCTCGTTGGTCCGGAGGGGGCTCCTTGGGCTTTGTATCGCGCCCCCTCTC
>CAZRND010000588.1:0-1283 GCA_964601345.1 uncultured Acidobacteriota bacterium
ACCATATCCTCAAACGCCTTCTCGAGCCATTCGCGGCTCACCGGCTTGTTGAGATAGCCGAAGGCGCCCTGCTTGAGGCCGCGCTGGCGCGCCTCCTCCACGGAGATGATGTGCACGGGGATATGACGCGTGTTGGGATCATGCTTGAGCCGGTCCAGCACCGTCCATCCGTCGTTGTCCGGCAATTGCAGATCGAGCGTGATCGCCGAGGGCACAAACCGCCGGGCAAGACTCAGACCCGATTCGCCCGAGGCCGCGACCAGACCCTTGAAGCTTTTTTCCCGCGCGAGGTCGAGGAGGATCTGGGCGAAAGCCGTGTCGTCCTCCATGATCAGCAGGACACGATCGCCGGGATAGATCGTTTCCCGGTCGTCCGGAATCTGGATGACCGTCGGCGCCATCTCGATCACTTCCGCGATCTCCGGCTCCAGCGCGGCCGACTCCACCGGCTCGCCCATCGGGACCGGAGGACGCGGGGTCGCGACGAGCGCCGGCGTGTAGACGCGCGGCAGGAAGAAAGTGAACGTGCTGCCGGTCCCCGGCTCGCTTTCCACGTGGATTTCGCCGCCGAGCAGGCGGGCGATTTCACGGCTGATGGAAAGGCCGAGGCCGGTGCCGCCATACTTGCGGCTCGTCGTGCCGTCGGCCTGCTGGAAGGCCTCGAAGATGATCTTCTGCTTGTCGGACGCGATGCCGATGCCGGTGTCGGTGACTGAGAAGGCCATGACGCAGTCGGCCTGGTTCAGGACCGCCTGTTCGCGGCTCCATCCCGACACGACCTTTTCCACCCGCATCTTGACCGAGCCGCGCTCGGTGAATTTGATCGCGTTGGAGAGGAGGTTCTTCAACACCTGCTGCAGCCGCATCGAGTCCGTCTGGATCGCCGACGGCAGGCCGGGCACCCGCTCGATGACGAACTCCAGGCCCCTGTTCTGCGCCATCTGGCGGAACGTCCGGTCGACGTAGTCGGTAAGCTCCGCAAAGCCGATCGCGCTGACCGACACGCCCATCGTGCCGGATTCGATCTTGGCGAGGTCCAGAATGTCGTTGATCAAAGCCAGCAGGTCGCTGCCCGACGCATGGATCGTCTGCGCGAACTCGACCTGCTTCGGCGTCAGCGTGCTCTCGCGGTTGTCCGAGAGCAGCTTCGACAGGATCAGCAGGCTGTTCAGCGGCGTGCGCAGCTCGTGGGACATGTTGGCCAAAAATTCCGACTTGTACTTCGAGGACAGCGCCAGCTGCGCGGCCTTCTCTTCGAGGGCCCGCCGCGCTTCCTCGACCTC
>CAZRND010000588.1:1293-2091 GCA_964601345.1 uncultured Acidobacteriota bacterium
GGGAAATGTCCAGCGTGCTCGGCGTTCTCTCCGGTGTCCTCCGCGGCTTCCTCTCTCTCGCGGTTCTCCGTTTCCACCTGCTTGTTCTGCTCGGAGAGAAGATTCGCCTTCTCTTCCAACTGCTCGTTCTTCTGCCGCAGCTCTTCCTG
Source organism: uncultured Acidobacteriota bacterium (assembly GCA_964601345.1). Taxonomy (GTDB): domain Bacteria; phylum Acidobacteriota; class Terriglobia; order JAJPHL01; family JAJPHL01; genus CAZRND01. The sequence continues at coordinate 1,443 of CAZRND010000588.1, forward strand.
CTGCGAACGGAGCAGCTCTTCCGACTGGCGGAGCGATTCGGCCTGGCGCTCCAGCCGCTCGTTCGTGGTCTTGAGCTCGTGCTGCTGCGCCTGCAGCTCGGCCGTCAGCGACTGCGACTGCTTCAGGAGGTCTTCCGTGCGCATGTTCGCGGCGATCGTGTTGAGCACGATGCCGATGCTTTCCTTCAATTGATCCAAAAAGGTCAGGTGGATGTCGCTGTACTTGTTGAACGAGGCCAGCTCGATGACCGCCTTGACCTGGCCTTCGAAGAGCACCGGCAGCACGACGATGTTGTAGGGCATCGATTCGCCGAGCCCCGAGCTCACGCGGATGTAATCCGCCGGCACGTCGGTGACGAGGATGCGCTCGCGCTCGAGGGCGCACTGCCCGACGAGCCCTTCGCCCGCCCGGAACGTGTTGGCCACACCTTTGCGCTCCCGGTACGCGTAGCTGCCGAGCAGCTTCATGATCGGCTCGCCCTCGGCGGATTCATTGATATAGAACACGCCGTGCTGCGCCTTGATGAGCGGCGTCAGCTCGGAGAGGATCAGGTTGGCGACCGTGGTCAGGTTCTTCTGGCCCTGCAGTTTGCCGGTGAACTGGGCGAGGTTTGTCTTGAGCCAGTCCTGTTCGGTGTTCTTCTGTGTC
>CAZRND010000589.1:0-2072 GCA_964601345.1 uncultured Acidobacteriota bacterium
GGATGGGAAGATAAATGACGCTACCCGCGCCGTCTTTGGCCGGCAGCTTGATCGCAAACTCCACCCGCTCGTTACTGCCCTTCCGGGTCGCCACGTTCACCGCGTACTGTTCTGCCGTGAGGATCTCCGCCAGAAGTTTCTCCAGGATGATCTGGCCATAGATGCCGCGCGTGCTGACGTTCGAGAGCACGCGCTTCAAATCACCGACGCCGACGGCGAGGTTCTGCATCTCTCCCAGCCCCTTGTGGACCATCTCGAGCCGCTCGCTAACGTGCTTGAACGATTCGCCGAGGCGCTGTTCGAGCGTGGCGTGGAGTTTCTCGTCCACGGTCTTGCGCATCTCTTCGAGCTTCTTGCCGTTGTCTTCCTGCATGGCCGCCAGCTTCTGTTCGACGGTCGCGCGCATCTCATCGACCTTCTTTTCGAGCGTCTGCGTCAGCCCGCCGAGCGCTTTCGAGAGTTCGTCGAGCTGCGTCTTCTGCTGCGCGGTCAGTTCGACCACGCGCCCTTTCAAATCCTCGCTAAAGGCTTTGAACGACCTCGCCATCTCCGCGCGGTCCTGCTGCGCCCGCTCGCCGCTCTGCTGCTGCAGGGCGCGCAGGTGAGCGTCCAGCGTCTCGCGCACTTTCTCCAGCTTCTGTTCGTTGGTCTGGGTGAAGGTCCCGAGGTGCCGCGAGAACGAGTCGAGCTGGTCTTTTTGCAGTTTGGCGATTTCAATGACGCGCCCGGCGAGCGCTTCGCCGAGGGCCGTCAGCGAACGGTTCAGTTCCCCGCGCAGTTCCTTCGCATTCGAATTCGCTTCCTCGCGGCTGCGCCCGCTCTCCTCGCGCACCATGCGTTCCAGTTTTTCCTGGTTTCTTTCAAAGGCATCGAGCTGCGGAAGCCGGAGCGCGGGGCGCTTGAAAAGCAGGACAATCAGAAGCAGCAGGATGAGACCGGAGAGAATCAGCAATATTGTTTCAATCATAAATTATACACTCGGGAATTAGTCCCAAAGGGGGCGATACAAGCGCGCGCAAGCTCCAACATGAGCGTTTTTGTGCCGCCCTTTCAGGGCGAAGGGCGGCCCTTTCGGGGCGAATGGGTGCGGCTATTTACGCTTCTTCGTCTTCCCTGGAATCGCCCCCTCATCGCGCAGGCGGACTTTCCAGGCTTCGATCTCCTTGCGCACGAACTTTGGATTGGGCGATCCGGCCGAGGCGTAAAATTTCACCGCCGCTTTCGGCCCCAGCACGGAGCGGACATCTTCGGTGATAAAGGCGTGGGCCGCCTTCAACTCCTCCGCCGATTCGGGAATGTAGCGCCCGCGGACGAGCCTCATGCTTCGACCTTCGCCTTCAGCGCGAGCTGACCGCACGCCGCGGCGATGTCGCGGCCGCGCGTCGTGCTGACCATCACGGTGACGCCGCGGTCCTCGAGGCGCCTCGCGAACGCGGCGACGGCGGCTTCGCTCGGACGACGGAACGCCGCGCCTTCGTGCTCATTCCAAGGGATGAGGTTCACCTTGCACGGCACGTCGGCGATCGCGGTCGCGAGTTCGTCCGCGTCCTGCGGGCGGTCGTTCACGCCGGCGAGCAGCACGTACTCGAACGTGATCCGCGCGCGGGCCTTCAGCGGGAAGCGGCGGCACGCGTCGAGGACGTCGCGCAGGCCGTACTTCTTGTTGACGGGCATGATCTCGCCGCGGATCGCGTCGTTCGGCGCGTGCAGCGAGACGGCGAGCGTCACCGGGAAACGCTCGCCGAGCGCGAGCATCGGCGGCACGAGACCGACGGTCGAGACCGTGATCCGCCGCGCCGGGAACGCGAGGCCCTGCTCGTCGGTCAGGATCTCGAGCGACTTCATCACCGCGTCCACGTTGTGCAGCGGCTCGCCCATGCCCATGTAGACGACGTTCGTGACCGGCCGCTCGCGGTCGGGATGCGACGCGTGCGGCTCGTCGCGCAGCGCCCGCGTCGCGAGGGCGACCTGTCCGGCGATCTCGCCCGGCGAGAGGTTGCGGACGAGGCCCATCGTGCCGGTCGCGCAGAACGCGCAGGCCAGCGCGCATCCGACCTGCGAGCTGATGCAGA
>CAZRND010000590.1:0-2061 GCA_964601345.1 uncultured Acidobacteriota bacterium
AAAACGCCGTCGTCGAACAGAAGCTCCATGCGCTCTCGAGCCGTGAGTTTTCCCTCGCGATGCTGGCGCTCGCGCCGCTCCGTTCCGCCGCCCGCCTCGGCGGCCGCCTGGCGGCGTCGAAGTTCTTCAATCTTCTGGGCTAAGTCCATTCCGGGATTGTATCTGAAACCGTCCAAAGAAGGACATCGTCTACTCTAGTATGCGAATTCTACAAGGTCTGATTCTCGCTGCCTTGGCGCTCATTGCCGGGCTGCTGTTTTCGATCAGTCAGAAGATGAATGCGCCTGCACCCTCGCCGGCTCCGACGCCGGTGGCCGTGCAAGCGCCTGCACCCGTCCCGGTTCCAGAGCCGGCTCCGATGCCCGAAGTGAAGCCGGCGCGAAAACCGAAACCGAGTCCATTCGCGGCGCCGAAGACGATGCAGCCGGTGGTCGCTCCGACTCCGGTCGTCGCTTCACCTTTGCCCGAGCCGATTCGCCCGGCCCAGGCGATAACCCCGATTCCCGCGGAACCGGAAGTGCGGCCGCAAGTGATCGCGCCGCCTCCGCCCCGAACGCTGACGATTCAGGCGGGCACGCCCTTCACGGTGCGCCTGCTCGATCCGATCGCCACGGACCACAATCACCAAGGCGACACGTTCCAGGCGACTCTCGATGAAACGCTGAGCGTCGACGGCGCCGTAGTCGCGCAGCGCGGCGCGCGCGTTGTGGGACGCATTGCTCAACTGCGTCAATCCGGACGCGTCGCCGGCGTCGCTGAAATGGAACTGGAGATCGACCGCATCACAACCGTCGCGGGCGAGATGCAAATCGTCACCGAGACGATGATGCGCGAGGCGGAATCGACCAAGGGCAAGGACGCGAAAACGGTCGGCATTCTCGCCGGCATCGGCGCGGCCATCGGCGGCATTGCCGGCGGCGGAAAGGGCGCTGGCATCGGCGCGGCGGCGGGCGGCGCTGCCGGCGCGGGCGATGTTCTCGCCACGCGCGGCAAGCCGGTGAAGTTCGATCGCGAAGCGCGACTCGGCTTCCGACTGCGCGCGCCACTATCGATTACGGTCGCCGGTGATCGCGTCCAGAATGCTAACGACGGCGGCCGCGACGGACGTCCGGTTCTAGTCCGTCGATAAACTTCTTCGCAAACCGGATGCACGCATCCGGCGCCTCGTTGTGAGGGCTGTGACCGGCGCCGCGGATCATGCGAATAACGGCGGACGGTAATTCCCGGCGCACCGAGTCCATTTCACCGGGCTCGGTGCGCTGGTCTCTGCTTCCGTGTAAAAACAACGTGGGTACGGAAAGCTGCGAGAGCTTTCCTTCGTAAAGGTCGGGCGGGCCCTTCTTTTTTAGAGCGAGATCGAGCCAGACCTGTCCTTCCATCATCAACAGAGTCTTCCAATAACGCGGGCCATGCTCATTCTTGAGCACGTTCGTGACGCGCTCGCCGAACTTCGCGGGATCGCGAGCCATGGTTTCAAAAAACGTCCGCGATCCCAGTTTGACCCGCTCGTAGTGGAAGGCTTCGAGGATCACGGCCGTCACGCGCTCGGGATAAGTCATGCCGAAGAGCGCGGAAATCACGGCGCCGTCGCTGTGTCCCCAGAGAATCGGGCGGTCGATGCCGAGCGTGTCCATGAAACGCAGCGTCTCCTCCATGGCCCGGCGATGAAAGTCCAGCGGGAAGGATTTCGCTCTCGGCGACCGGCCGTAACCGGTGCGGTCCGGGATCAGAATCCGGCAGCGATCGCGCAACGCGGTGATCTGACGTTGAAAGGGATAGATTTGGTATCCCCAGCCTCCGTGGAGAAAGATCAAGGGAACGCCTCGGCCGGTATCTCGGTAGAAGAGGCCTGCAGCGCGTTTCAAGCAGCGCCGACTTCGACGCCCAGCTCGCTGTTGAGCTTTTCGGCTTGGAAGTGCGTGGCCAGCGAGTCGAGGATGGCATCGACGCGGCCGTCCATTACCAGGTCCAGTTGATGCAGGGTGAGCCCGCTGCGGTGATCGGTGACGCGGTTCTGCGGGAAGTTGTAGGTGCGGATCTTCTCGCTGCGGTCGCCGGTGC
>CAZRND010000591.1:0-2059 GCA_964601345.1 uncultured Acidobacteriota bacterium
AAGGACGCGCTTTCGGCGCGCGCGATTCACTTGACCACCGAAGCGATGCGGCGGGCTTTCGCCGACCGCGCGCAATTCCTCGGCGATCCCGATTTCAACAAGGTTCCGGTGCGCGGCCTCACCGATCGCAAGTACGCCGAGAAACTGCGGGCCACGATCAATCCGGATCGCGCCAGCCTGTCTTCCGAGATCCGTGCCGGCGATCCGAACGCCTATCAGACCGACGGCGAGACGACACACTACTCGGTTGTGGATTCGGAAGGCACGGCCGTCTCCGTCACCTACACACTGAACGGCGGATACGGCAGCGGCGTCACGGTGGCCGGCCTCGGCTTCCTGATGAACAACGAGATGGACGACTTAACGTCGAAGCCCGGCGTTCCGAATTCCTTCGGACTGCTGCAGGGCGAGGCGAACCGCATCGCGCCCGACAAGACGCCGCTCTCGGCGATGACTCCCACCGTGGTGACCAAGGACGGGAAGCTGATCCTCGTACTCGGCAGTCCGGGCGGGCCGACCATCATCAACACAGTGATGAACACGCTCCTGAATTTCCTGCAGTACAAGATGAACGTGCAGCAAGCCGTGGACGCGCCGCGATTTCACCATCAGTGGATGCCCGACCGTCTGGCCATGGAGCCGGGATTCTCTCCCGACACGCTGGAGCTCCTGCGCAAACGTGGTCACGAGATCGAAACGCGCGCGAGCATCGGCGCCTGCCAGGCCATCGCCGTCGATGAGCGAACCGGCGAGCTGCTCGGAGCGGCCGATCCGCGCTCGGGCGGCAAAGCCATCGGATATTGAATGCAGCGGGCCATTTCCACGCACATCTTCGTGACGCAGCGCCTGGGGACTCACCTGCTCGACAGCGTCGAGAAGGCCGGCATCCCGCTGGTGGAGTTTTTTTGCGCGCGCCAGCATCTCGACTGGCGCAACCGCGACCAGGTTCTGAATCTCGCCGCGTGGTTCGCCGCTAGCGAAGTCAAGCTGCACTCCATTCACCTGCCGCTCTACCGCGACGAAGTTTGGGGTAAGAGCGGCCCGCAGGCCCGGATTTCGATTACCGAGAAAGACAAGTCGCGTCGCATCGACGCCGTCGATGAGATCAAGCGGGCCATCGAGATGGCCGAGAAGATCCCGTTTCGCTACGGCGTGCTGCACGTCGGAACGAGCGATGAGGACTACGACCTGCACAAACTCGACGCGGCCATGTGGAGCATCGAACATCTGCGCCTCTTCGCGCGGCAGCGCGGTGTTTCGCTGCTGCTCGAGAACACGCCCGGCGAGATGGCCACGCCCGACCGGCTCATGCTGCTGATGAACGAACTGCGGTTCCCGGATCTGGGCGTCTGCTTCGACTCCGGGCACGCGCACATGGGCGAAGGCGTGTCGCAAAGCTTTGAGAAGCTGAAATCCAAGGTCCGCTCCACTCATCTCCACGATAACCGAAGCGCGAAGGACGATCATCTCTTCCCCTTCGAGGGGGACATCGACTGGCAAACGCTCTGCATGGCCATGCGCGAAGGCGGCGAGGATTTTCCGTGGCTCTTCGAAATCCACGATCCTTGCGGCGCGGCCGAGCCGATGACGCGGGCGGTCGAGGTCTTCGAGCGGCTGGAAGGCATGGAGACGCGGCGAAAAGAGGAACGAAAGAATCCGTGAATAGAGCGACCATTGCGGGGATCGGCGCCCATGAAGGGCAGGAAGTCACGCTGCAGGGCTGGCTCTACAACCTGCGCGAATCGGGGAAGCTTCTCTTCCCGCAGTTCCGCGACGGCACCGGCGTGATCCAGGGCGTGGTGGTAAAGAGCGCCGTGCCTCCGGAGGTTTTCGAGCGCGTGAAGGGCCTGACTCAGGAATCCTCCGTCGCCGTCACAGGAAAGGTCAACGCCGACAAGCGCGCGCCGGGCGGATACGAATTGCAGGTCTCGAACGTCGAGGTGCTGCAGCTCGTCGCCGCGTCCGATCCGTTCCCCATCACGCCGAAGGAGCACGGCCTCGATTTCCTGATGGAGCACCGCCCCCTCTGGCCTCCCACCCAGCCCCAGGCGGCGGTGAT
>CAZRND010000592.1:0-2057 GCA_964601345.1 uncultured Acidobacteriota bacterium
CCAGCCTGGTGATGGCTTTAAACCGCCCGCTCTCGGGACGCGTCACCATCGACGGGCGCGACCTGGGCAGCATCCCGCTGCGCGATTACCGCCACCGGCTCGGCGTCGTCCTGCAGGACAATTTCCTCTTCGACGGCACGATCGCCGAGAACATTTCCTTCTCGCGCCCCTCGGCGACTCGCGCGCAGATCGAGGAAGTGAGCAAGATCGCGCATTGCGAGGAATTCATCCTCGGTTTCGAAAAGAAATACGACACCGTGGTCGGCGAGCGCGGCGTCAAGCTCTCGGGTGGGCAGCGGCAGAGGATCGCCATTGCCCGCGCCATTCTGGCCGATCCCAAGATTCTGATCCTCGACGAAGCCACTTCAAGCCTCGATAGCGAGAGCGAAGGCATGATCCAGGACGGCTTGCGCGCGCTCCGACGCGGGCGCACCACGTTCGTGATCGCGCACCGCCTCTCGACGATCCGAAGCTCGGAGCAGATTCTGGTGCTCGAAGGCGGCGAAATCGTGGAGCGCGGCACGCACGAACAACTGCTGGCGCGCGACGGCCGCTACAAGCAGCTTTACGACAAGCAGTACAAGCTGGAACTCGATCGCTTCATCAATCCCGGCGAGGACTTTACGCCGGACCTACCCAAGGCCGTGGTCCCGCAGCGCCCGCCGGCCGCCGGTGCGCCGGCCCTCTAGTCCCGCTACAGGCGAGAAATCTCTTCCAGGATCGCGGCCAGCGCTTTCCGAAAATCCTCGGGCGTGTAGACATCGAACATGCGCGGCTTCAGGGGATCGAGCGTGCTCGCGAGGTTGTCGATGTCCAACCGTCCATATCTGCCGGGGATCACGATCTCCGCGTCGCGGCCCCGGCCTCGCGGGCGCGGTGGAATGCCGCGCGGAAACGGCCGGATTCGGAGTGCGTGATAGCGCAGGTAAAAGACGCGACAGTTCGGCGCGCGCTTCGGCGCGATGGCGTGCAGCTCTTCCTTGAACTCGAAGTATTCGGGCGCGCTGAGCACGATGAGAGCGAGCGGCGGGTCCTCGGACGCCTCGACGCGGCGGCTCACTTGGTTCACAAAAAAGTCCGCGTTCCGGCCGCGGTTCTGGAGCGATCCGACGTCGATCACGTTGGGATTGAGGGCTGTGAGCGTCTCGCGGAGCTTTGGCCAGTCGAGCGCGCCGAGGGACTTCTGCTCGTAGGTGACGCGCAGCTTCGCCAAGTCGAGCACCGCGGCGTTGAAGGATCCGCTCGCTACCTCCGCTTGCGCCAGCGCTTTGAACGCGGGCATCAGCACCGGCATGACGCTGTTATAAGTCCCCGCCGACTGTCCGCCCGAGGGCAGATTCATCAGCAACTCCACACGAACAGGGCGCCTGGTAGTGATCGGCAGGTTCAGTCGGCCCTTGGCCTCGGGAAGGAACCACGCGTCGGGCGGCTGCTCGGACGGTATCACTTCCACGGGAGGTAGTTCTTTCCAGCTCGCTGGCAGCGGGTCGCCCTTGAAGGGCGGGACGCGCAGCGTCTTCCGCGTGAAGCTGTGCTCGTTGGTTACGGTATTGAAGAGCGCCACCGACACGCGATACTCGCCGGGTATGACCAGGGCGCTCTGCGAGTAGACGAAGTCCTCTTTTTTGGCGGCCTCGTTCACTTCCTTCAGGTCGAATTCGCCGTGGCCGCGATAAAAGCGGCCTGCGCCGTCGTTGAATTGCAAAAGCATCAGCAATTGCCCGCGCGCCGGACGCTTGGCCAGCTCCCGGCCGTCGACCTTCGCTTCCACTGTGACTTTCAAACGCTGGTGCACGGAGAGAACCGGATTGGTGATGCGGACGTCCCACGGAATCTGGGAGACCTCGCGCTCCGTCATCCAGCGGTCGAACGGAATGGAGGCGAATTCGGGCGGAAACTTGTCCTGGGCCGCAACCGGGACACTGGCGATGAGAAACAGAAGGGCGTAACGTGTCAGAATAAGATCATTATACTCGCGAGGAGCGATGCGGATTCTTGTGGTGGAAGACGAGATGGGCGAAGTGCTGCGGCAGGGACTCGCCGAGCAGAATCACACC
>CAZRND010000593.1:0-2004 GCA_964601345.1 uncultured Acidobacteriota bacterium
ACATCATGGGACGGCGCTTGCGGGGCAGGCTCCCACGAAGATATCGAACGGCATGAGCGGGAAGCCGGTTGCGGCGTTCACCGGCAACCAGGCCTTGAGCCTCGCGGGCCAGGTCCTGACCTCGCAGCAATTCACGATCATCGCCGTGGTCAAGGATACGAATCCGCTGAGTGGGCCGACCCTTCGCGAGGTATTTTCGAATTGGGACGCGTCTACAACCGTAACGTCCGTATTCCTCGGCGACGTCGGCCCGCAGGGCACCACGCACCCTGGTTCAACCGCGGCACGACTGACAGATGAATTGGGCGGCCAGGACGGCGTTGGAACAGTCTCGAATCCAGGCACGCCTTTCATCCTCTCCGGCATCAGCAGCGCGTCGGACGCCGTCCTTTATCAGAACGGGACTCAGATTGCCGCGAAGGGCTCGGCGATTTCCACGCGAAACCTGACGATGCCGTATTACATCGGACGGCAGGGGTCGGGGACCTTTGACGAATACTGGCGCGGCTACGTTGCCGAGGCGATCGTCTATAACCGCGCGCTCACCGCGACGGAATTCAATTCCATCGTCGCCTACCTGACCTCGAAATGGCTGGCCGTCTCCTCGACTTCCACCAGCCTGGCGCACACGCCGAATCCGTCGACATTCGGGCAGACAGTCACGCTGACGGCCACGGTTACGCCCTCCACCGCTACGGGCAAAGTGGCGTTCTACGACGGCGTCACGGTCATAGGCGCCGGCACGATCTCAGGTGGTCAAGCGGTTCTGACCACCAAGCTCCTACCGAGCGGCAGCCATTCTCTCAAGGCCCGCTACCTGGGCGACGGTTCCTTCACCGCTAGCACTTCCGCGTCCGCCGCACACACCGTGAATGCGGTCCGTCAAAACGGCTTCCGGGTGGGGGGGAATTATGGGGGGGGAGCCGCTCCCTACGGCGCGGCGGCGGGAGACTTCAACGGCGACGGCAAGCCGGACCTGGTCGTGGGCAACACCGCCGATTCTTCCGTGAGCGTACTGCTAGGCAACGGTGATGGGACGTTTCAGGCGGCGGCCAATTACGGAGTGCCCTCCAGTCCTTTCTCGTTTGCGGTCGGAGACTTTAACGGGGATGGCAAGACGGACTTGGCCATGGCCAGTCCCGCGGGCAGCAATAATGTGTTTGTGATGCTGGGGAACGGCGATGGGACCTTCCAGGCGCCCGTCGTATACCAGGGCGGAAACGGTCCCTACTCGATCGCAACGGCAGATTTTAACGGGGATGGCATCGCGGACCTGGTCTTGGCCAATTACTTCGGCAACAGTGTGAGCGTGCTGCTGGGGAACGGCGATGGGACCTTCCAAGCACCGCTTAACTATGGGGCGGGGAACAATCCTTATTCAGTGGCGGTGGGAGATTTCAATGGAGATGGGAACGCGGATCTGGCCGTGGCAAATACCAGCAGCAACACTGTGAGCGTTCTGCTGGGGAACGGCGACGGGAGCTTCCAGCCGGCGGTGAACTATGCAGCGACGAACGCTTTGTCTGTGGCGGTGGGAGACTTCAACGGGGATGGCAAGCCGGACATAGCCGTGGCCACTCCCGCTGGCGTCAACAGTGTGAGCGTGCTGCTCGGCCACGGCGATGGCACCTTCCAGGCGGGCGCCGGCGGTGCCGCCGCAGACACTTATTTCGTTGCCGTGGGCGACTTCAACGGCGATGGCAAGCAGGACGTGGCCGCGGCCACCAACTACGACAACAACGCCGCCGTGCTGCTGGGGAAGGGCGATGGCACTTTCCAGAGTGTAGCCCATTACGGCGTCGGAAACAGATCGGTGGCGGTGTCGGTGGGCGACTTCAATGGCGATGGAGTTTCCGACCTCGCCGTGGTGAACTCTGACTCCAACAGCATCAGCATTCTTCTGGGCGCGCCCGCGGCTTACCTGGTGGGCGATGCCTTCCCCAACAGTCTGCCGGGCAAGTATGCGCAGGGTACGTTTACCGATAATTCGCTGAACAATTTCGA
>CAZRND010000594.1:0-1986 GCA_964601345.1 uncultured Acidobacteriota bacterium
AACATGTCCGAAGTCACGTGCAGCCATACCACGCGGGGATTGTCGAGATAACAATGGATGTGCGGCATGAAGCCGCCCGCCGAGAACGTGTGTCCCGCCACGCCGGGCAGCAGTACCATCACCGCGAGCATCGGCAACAGCACGGCGAGACTGAAAGTGGTCAACGCGGAAGAAATCGACTTGAACATAGGCGCCACATGTTGAACTCCAGGATGGTCTGTAGGGTGACGGCAAGGTTATGCCCGCCTCGAACGTCGTCCAGATTGCTGACGAGGTGATGGTGGAATTCCTGAATGGCGAGTTGATCCCCGCCAAAGTCGTATCCTCCGAACCGACGGCGGACGTCGCGCTCCTGCAACTGGAGCGTCTCCCCGCCAATCCGGTGTTCGCCAAGCTCGGGGATTCGGAAAAAGTCGAGATCGGCGAGGACGTGTTCATCATCGGCGCGCCGCGGGGACTGACCCACACCCTGACCGTGGGCCACATCAGCGCGCACCGGAATCACAACACGGTCTACAGCGGCATCGCGAAGTCGGACTTCTTTCAGACTGACGCGGCCATCAACCCTGGCAACTCCGGTGGCCCGATGTTCAACATGCAGGGAGAAGTGATCGGCATCGTGAGCCACATGCTCTCCAAGTCCGGCGGCTTCGAGGGCCTGGGCTTCGTCGTGACGTCCGACATGGCGCGCCGCATCCTCCTGGAGCGGAACCCGTTCTGGAGCGGCATTCACGGCTTCATGCTGACCGGCGAGCTGGCGCGGGTCTTCAACCTGCCGCAACCGGCCGGCCTGCTCGTGCAGGCGGTGGCCGCCAACTCATTTGCCGAAAAGCTCGGCCTGCGCCCCGGCACGCTCCGCGCAATGATCGAAGGCGAAGCCTTGATCATCGGCGGCGACATCCTGCTCGAAGTTCAGGGGATCCCCCTCATGGAAAGCAAAAAAAGCACGAAGGTGATCCGCGAGGAGCTGAGCCACCTGCAATCGGGCGCAGAAGTCCGGGTCACGATTCTGCGGGACGGAAAAAAACAGGAGCTGACGACCCGGATTCCCTAGCCGGTCTTGCCGAACTTCCTGGCTTCCTTCTGCTCCTTCGACCCGAAGAAGCTGTAATCTTCGCTTTGACTCTCCATATCCTCGCCTTCCTGGGTCACTATCGCCCACGCCGCAATGACGCAGGTAACAGCCAACATGAGGATCAGACCGACCAGCGGATTGAAGATGAGGTGAAGCATAGTCGCCTCCTTCGAAATGGTTGCCTACATAAATCGTAACAACCCATCGTGAAGAAGGAATGAAGCTCCGATGAAAAATCTCTCATCTTCGACCCAAAGCCTAGACCATAGGGCTGAAAAGCACGGCGAGGAATGCTACGAACGGGTAAAGCAGGGATGGAGAGACTATTTCGCCGGCGGGCGGCGTTGCTCCATTTCCTGGATGGCTTGGGAATACGGAGCGCAGCGCTCCTTCTGCGCGGCGAGATTGTCTTCAAATTTCTGAAGGCAGAGCCGATAGGCTTTGCGCATCTCGGCGACTTCTTCTTTGATGTCCGCATCACCCTTCATTGAGCGGAACTCTTCGTAGTAATGACATCCCGCCAATAGGAGCGACAATGAGAAGAGCAGCAGGGCGCGCATCGTTACTTCCTCGGGCTCGTTTTCTTGCGCATGTCCTGCATCATCTGGTCGAGGTCGCGTTCGGCGGGCGTCTCGGCGCCGCGGATCAGCTCATCGAGGCTGTACGGCCTGACTTCGGTGTGGATCTGCGGCGGGGGAGTTTTGATGGCAGGCGCCGCGGGGGCCGGAACGGAGGGCGGCGCAGCGGGCGGGAATGGCGCGGGCACTGGTTTTACCGGCTCTGCCGGAACGGCGGGAACAGGCGTCTGCACCGGAACCGGCCGTTCGGGCGCCGGCGTTCCCGCATAGTCCACCATCACGGCTTGCGCGCGCAGCCAGGATCGCGCCACGCTCGATTTGATGGCAAAGCTG
>CAZRND010000595.1:0-1978 GCA_964601345.1 uncultured Acidobacteriota bacterium
TCCCAACCGCCGCGCACGATCCGCTCGAGGACGGCGATGTCGCCCTCCTGCGGAAACGCCGTGAGGCAGAGAGCCGAGAGAGGCTTGCCGCCCATGGCGTAGACGTCGCTCAGCGAGTTCGCCGCGGCGATTTGTCCGAACGTGTAAGGATCGTCGACGATGGGCGTGAAGAAATCCGCCGTTTGGACGAGCGCCAGGTCGTCGTTGAGACGGTAGACTCCGGCGTCGTCGGCTTTGTCGAAGCCGACCAGCACATCTTCGTTGACGACGCGAGGCAGACCGCCCAGCACTTTGTCCAAAACCGCAGGACTCAGCTTAGAGGCTCAACCCGCGCCCTTCACACCCTCGGTTAGACGCATAAAAAAACTATTTTTTGCCGGGATACTTGCCGAGCTCGTCCATCAACGGCTTGGCATCGGCAGGCGGCGCGATTCCGCCTTCGGAGAGCAGATGTTGCGCATCCACGGCCCGGCCGTAAATCACTTTGTTGGCATCCTTATCCGCGCTGACGACGGCGCCCTTCAGGGAAATGCCGGCGAAGAGTCCGCGCGAGCGCGAGTAGGTATAGATCTCGGCGTTCATGGCGATGTCGGTGTTCGCGGTGGCGTCGCGTCCTACGGGACCCGCGGCCGCCGAGAGGTCGCCGCCGACTTCGAACTTATCCTTGGTCAGTGACTCCATCCCGCGCTTGGTCATGATCAGCATGATCACGTCGGTGGATTGCGCGCCCAGTTGCAGCCCGAAGCTGCCGCCGCTCAAGCTCAGCATCGAGGGCGGGCCCCAGCCGCCGGAATGGCGGCAGGAGACGGCGCCTTTGCCGTGCTGTCCGCCAAACCCGATCGCCAGCTTCTTCATGCCGGGAATGATGGCGATGCACTGCGCCTTGGCCAGTGTATCGCCGGGAATGCCCTTATCCGGCGCGGCCATGATTTCCTTGAGGGCCTCGGCGGCATTCTGAAGGCGTTCCGCTTCCTTGGTTTTGGCCCAGGCACTCAGGGCCAGCAGAAAAATCAGCGACACCGTGAGCTTTTTCATCTCGTCATTGTACTACCATACCGGTTGCCGGAGAGGAGGCCCATCTTGACTAGACTCATCGTTCTCTTAGTGATTGCGTTGCCGCTCGCCGCTCAGGAAACGCCCACCGAGCGCGAGGCCGCCCGCGACGTGCTGGGCAAGATGGCGGCGCTCGAAAAATCGCTGGACGTGCCGGCGATGGTCTCGCGCCTCACCGCCGCGAATCCCGCGCGCGAGCAGGTCGTGGCCCGGGCCCGCGAACTGATGAATCAGGAATTGCTGGCGCTCGCCGACGACATCACGCGGCATCCTGAAATCGGTTTTGAGGAGACCCGGTCGGTCGAAAAGCTCACCAGCTACCTGAAGCAGCATGGATTCGAAATCAAGATAGGCGTCGCCGGATTGAAGACGGCGTTCACCGCGACGTACAAGGGCAACAATGGACCGCCGAACCTCGGCGTTATCCTCGAATACGACGCGCTGCGCGGAACGATGCGCCCTTTCCACGGCGACCAGCACAGCGCGCAGGGGCCGGTAGGGATCGCCGCGGCGGTGGCGATGGCCGAGTATCTGGCGCGGACGAAGGCGCCGGGAAGCGTGGTTGTCTTCGGCTGCCCGGGCGAGGAGATGATGCCGCCCAATGCGAAGACCGTCATGCACGAGGCCGGCGTCTTCACCGGAATGGACGTTCTCGTGCGCAGCCATGCGAGCGGAGCGACGTCGCGCCCCGCGCCCGGCTTCGGCACCTGCTGTCTGAACATCGACGGCGTGAAGTACACCTTCAGCGGCGCGCCCGCGCACCAGATGCAGTCGTGGAACGGGCGGAACGCGCTCGAAGCGGTGATCCACCTGTTCGAGAACATCGACAGCGTGCGCTCGAGCATCCGGCCGGAAGCCCGCAACCAAGAGGTAACCACCGAGGGCCGCGCGGCGCCAACAGTGTTGCCCGACCGCCCCCGGGGGG
>CAZRND010000596.1:0-1956 GCA_964601345.1 uncultured Acidobacteriota bacterium
GCGACAGGCTAACTGTCGCGAGGGATCTATTGGCGGCTTCGGGGTCGATCTTCGTTCAGATCGGCGATGACAACGTCCATCGGGTTCGCAGCCTCCTCGAAGAGGTATTTGGGGATTCGAACGGCGTCGCCACAATCACGTTCAAGAAGACTGGCGGACAGACCTCGAATCTCATCCCGCCGGTGACCGACTACCTGCTGTGGTTCGCTAGGGATCGGGGCGCCATCAAGTACAGACAGGCCTACCGCTTTGTCGTGGCGGGTGAGGGCCATAGCACAGGCGAGCGCTACGATCAGGTTCAACTCCAAGACGGACGTGTGATCCCCGTCAGCGCCATGAGCGAGCAGCTGGCGCCCGCACGCCACTTCCGTTACGTCACGCTTTCCTCGAACAGGCCCGCCAAGGAGCATGAACGCATCGAACTTGAATTCGAGGGGCGCACGTTCAAGCCTCCAGTAAACAGGACCTGGAGCACGACGCCGACTGGATTCGGCCGCCTTCGATCCGCTGGGCGCGTCCATGCTGGCGAGCGAAGCTTGAGCTACGCCAAGTTCCTTGACGATTTCCCCGCCTTCCCTATCGGCAACCTCTGGGACGACGTCAGCGGCAGTGGTGAGCGCATCTATGTCGTGCAAACTAGTCAGAGTGTCGTCCAGCGATGTGTACTGATGACCACTGATCCGGGCGATCTTGTCCTCGACCCGACTTGCGGTTCCGGAACCTGCGCCACAGTCGCTGAGCAATGGGGTCGCCGCTGGATCACTATCGATACGTCGCGCGTGGCGCTAGCTTTGGCGCGCGCGCGCATCATGGGCGCTCGTTACGCCTACTACCTGCTGTCTGATTCGCGCGAGGGCCAAGTAAAGGAAGCGGAGATTGCGGGAATAATGCCCAGCTCGCAGCTAGTCCACGGCAAACTCCGTCAGGGCTTCGTGTACGAGCGCATTACGCATGTCTCGCTCAAGTCCATCGCCAACAACGCCCAGATCGACGTCATTTGGGAGCGCTGGCAGGGCAAGCTCGTACCGCTCGGCGAAGCGCTCAACGGAGTGCTGAATGAGTCCTGGCAGGAGTGGGAGGTCCCACGAGACGCCGACCCGAAGTGGCCAGCGCCAGCCGCGAAGCTTCACGCCGACTGGTGGGAGGCCCGCATCGCGCGCCAGAAGGAGATCGATGCGTCGATCGCCGCGAATGCCGAGCAGGAGTTCCTCTACGATCGGCCCTACGAGGACAAGAGGCGCGTGCGCGTCGCCGGCCCGTTCACGGTCGAAAGCCTCAGCCCCCACCGCACCCTCGGGCTCGACGAGAACGACGAGCTGATCGACCGGAGCGCCGAATCCGCCGACGAGTACGGCGCGACGCAGTCCTTCCCGCAGATGGTTCTCGAGAACCTGAAGACCGCAGGCGTCCAGCAGGCCCACCGCGACGACAAGATCGACTTCACATCCCTCGCGCCCTGGCCCGGCAAGTTCGTCTGCGCCGAGGGCCGCTACATGGAGGGCGATACTGAGCGCCGCGCGGCCATCTTCATCGGCCCCGAGTTCGGAACGGTGCAGCGCATCGACCTGGTAGAGGCGGCGCGGGAGGCGGCTGACGGTGCATTCGACGTTCTCATCGCCTGCGCCTTCAACTACGAGGCCCACACGACGGAATTCAATAAGCTCGGCCGCCTGCCGGTGCTGAAGGCGCGCATGAACGCGGACCTCCACATGGCCGACACGCTGAAGAACACGGGCAAGGGCAACCTCTTCGTGATCTTCGGCGAGCCCACGATCGAGCTGACGCAGCCCTCACCCGGAATGCACGTCGTGAAGATCCTCGGCATGGACGTCTTCAAGCCCCAGACCGGCGAGGTCGTGCCGACGGAATCTGATAACATCGCCTGCTGGTTCATCGACACGGACTACAACGAAGAGAGCTTCTTCGTCCGCCACGCCTACTTCCTCGGCGCCAACG
>CAZRND010000597.1:0-1953 GCA_964601345.1 uncultured Acidobacteriota bacterium
ATGCGATCGGCGATCAGAAACGCGCTCGCCAGCTCGTGCGTTACCACCACGATGGTCATTTGAAAGGCGCTCTTCAGCTTCATGATCAGGTCGTCGACTCCGGCCGCGATCACCGGGTCGAGGCCCGCCGAGGGCTCGTCGAAGAGCAGGATCTCGGGGTCCATGGCCAGGGCGCGCGCCACTCCGGCGCGCTTCTTCATGCCGCCCGAAAGCTGGGAAGGAAAGTAGTTTTCGAATCCCGCGAGGCCCACCTGCTCGAGCTTGATGCGCGTCATGATCTGGATCGTCGAATCTTCGAGCTCGGTTTGCTCCCGCAGCGGAAGGGCCACGTTCTCGCCGATGGTCAGCGAGTTGAAGCGCGCCGATCCCTGGAAGGACATCCCGATCTTGCGCCGGATCTTGTTGAACTCCGTCTCGGAGATGCCGCAGATATTCTGTCCAAGCAGGTGAATCGAACCCGACGTCACTTTCTCCAGCCCCACGAGATGTCGGATCAGCGTGCTCTTGCCCGATCCCGAGCCGCCCAGAATGACCATCGTCTCGCCGCGGTGGATATCGAGATTGATGCCGTGCAGCACCTCACGCTTGCCGTAGTGGGTGATGACGTCACTGATCGAGATCGTGACTTGCGGCGCCGGATGTGGATTAGCCGAGGACATAGAAGAAAGCGGTGAAAACCATGTCTACGATCACCACCGCGAAGATCGACGTCACCACGGAGGAGGTCGTCGAGCGTCCCACGCCCTCCGGCCCTCCGCTGACGATGAAACCCTCGTAGCATCCGATTTGGGTGATGGTCATGCCGAACATGACGCTCTTGATCAGTCCAGTAATGATGTCGCGCGTCACCAGCGCATCGCCCGTAGCCAGCAGGTATTGCATGACCCCCATGCCGAGTTCGGAGGAGTAGGCGAAGGCGGCCCCGCCCAGGATGCCCGCCATGTCGGCGATGCAGGTGATGCAGGGCATCATGACCAGCATGGCCAGCATCTTCGGCGAGACCAGGAAGTGGACCGCGTTCAGTCCCATCGTGGTCAGCGCGTCGAGTTCCTCGCTGACTTTCATGGTTCCGATTTCCGCGGCGAAGGCCGATCCCGACCGGCCGATCACGATGATCGCCGTCATCAGCGGCCCGAGTTCGCGCGTCATCGAGACGGCCACCAGGTCCACCACGTAACGCAGCGCGCCCACCTTGCGCATCTCGTAGGCGCCCTGGAAGGCCATGATCAAGCCGATCGAAAACGAAATCAGGCAGACGACGGGAAGCGCTTCGTAGCCAACGAGCACCATCTGGTGGATCGTGCTTCTCCAGCGCAGGCGGCTGCCCCGGAAGGGCGCGACGAATGTCCAGTAGAGTCCGTCCTTGGTCTGGCGCGACAACCCGCCAACGTAGGCCAGCATGCGGACGGTATGAGATCCAATCAGGGCGAGCATAGTTCTAGTGATCTAGGAAGCCAAAGCAGCATCCACGGTATCGAAGATTTCGAAGACTTTGATCAACCGGGTCAACTCCAGCACTTGCCGCGGGGCCTTATTCAAGCCGCACAGACCGAAACGAACTTGCGACTTGCGGGAGAGCTGCAAGCCCTCGACGAGCGAGGCCACGCCCGAGCTGTCGATGTAACGTACGCCGGTGAGATTCACAATCACCCGCTTGGCTTCTTTTTTGTTGAGCGTTTCCAAGACGGTCTGCCGGACCTGTGGAGAAGAATAAAGATCGATGTCTCCCGTGACGTCGATGATGGCGGTGTCGCCTTGATGTTTTACGCTAATTTCCATAATCCTCTTACGAACCTTCCTTGCATGCGGACAGAGATTTGGTCAGCAGCAACTCGTTGCCTTCTCCTCCTCGCCGGAAGACCACCTGATCCATGACCGCGCGAATCAAGGGCAAGCCCAGCCCCCCCGGCTTGACTTCGTCGAGAGAGCGGACCGGCCATTTATCGCACTCGG
>CAZRND010000598.1:0-1941 GCA_964601345.1 uncultured Acidobacteriota bacterium
CTTTGGTGTTCTTATCTCTCCCGGGAAACGGTCAGTGCCCCGGGTGGGTTGGGGGGGCCTTGGTCCTGGATGGGCTCGAAGACGGGCTTCACGGCCTCGGTATCGGGCGGGCCGGTGTTCCAGCGCCGGATGTTCTCCATGATCTCCACCTCGCGGCGCGGCTCATAGACGGGAAGCTTCAGGCTCCGCTTCATTGCGCCGATTTCGAGCACGTAGCGAGCCCGCTCGTTGAGCAGCTCCACCAGGCGCTGATCCACCGAATCGATCTTCACACGCCAATCACTGATGTCCATAAAGTAGTCCGCGTACCGCATCCGATAATCGCTTGGCCCCATCGGGCCCCGCGCCGTTCTCTTCGATCACGCGCACCAGCGCGCTGCCCACCACCGCGGCCGACGCTTTGCCGCGCAGGATTTCCATGTGCTCATGTTGCGAAATTCCAAAACCCGCCGCGACGGGCAGATCGGTCGCCGCGCGCAGCCGGTCGACCAGCGGCAGCAACTGGCTCGAGAGCGCGGCTTGCGCGCCGGTGATGCCGGTGCGCGAAATGGCGTAGACAAAGCCGCGCGACACTTCGGCAATGTGCCGCAGCCGCGCGTCGGTGCTGGTGGGCGCGGCGAGAAAAACCGTGTCGAGCGAGGCGCGCCGCATCTCCGCGACATACGGCGCAGATTCCTCGACGCTCAGGTCCGTCACCAGGACGCCGTCCGCTCCCGCCTCGCGGGCGCGGTCGGCAAATCGCGCGAAGCCGTAACGCAGCACCGGATTGAGATAGGTGAAGAGCACGATTGGCAATTCGCTTGACCGCCGGATTGCCACGACCGTTTCGAGGACGCCTTCGAGCGTTGTGCCCGAAGCCAGAGCGCGTTCGCTGGCGCGCTGGATCACGGGCCCGTCCGCCACCGGATCGGAGAAAGGAACACCGAGCTCGAGAACGTCGGTGCCCGCCTTGTCGAGCGCCACGGCATACTCGACGGTTCGCGCCAGGCTCGGATCGCCAGCCGTAATGTAGGCGACGAAGCCAAGACGCTTCGCCGCGGCGATGTCGCGGAAGCGCTCGGCGATGCGGCTCATAGGCCCAGCTCCTTTTGCAGGATGCCCATGTCCTTGTCGCCGCGGCCCGAGACGTTCACGATATAAATCTGTCCCGCCGCTCCCGGAGCGCGCCGGATCGCTTCCGCTACGGCGTGCGCCGATTCGAGCGCCGGGATAATGCCCTCCGTCTCGGCGAGGCGGCGGCAGGCGTCGAGCGCATCGGCATCCGAGCACGGGACATATTCCGCGCGGCCGGAGTCGTGCAGCGCGGCATGTTCGGGACCGATGGCGGGATAATCGAGTCCCGCCGAGACCGAGTGCGTGAGGCCGATCTGCCCGTCGGCATCTTGCAGGATGTAAGTGTAGGTGCCTTGCAGCACGCCGGGCGCGCCGCCGCGAAATCGCGCGGCGTGCTCGCCCAGCGCCTCGCCGCGTCCGCCCGCTTCGACGCCCACGAGGCGCACCGATTTATCTTCGATGAAATCGTAGAAGAGTCCGATGGCATTGCTGCCGCCGCCGACGCAAGCGATCAGCATGTCGGGCAGTCGCCCGGCGGCTTCGAGAATCTGCGCGCGCGCCTCGCGTCCGATTACGCGATGAAAGTCGCGGACCATCAGCGGATAAGGATGCGCGCCGAGCACCGACCCGAGCAGGTAATAGGTGTTCTCGACGTTGGTAACCCAGTCGCGCATCGCTTCGTTGATGGCGTCCTTCAGCGTGCGGCTGCCCGAAGCGACTCCGACCACCTTCGCGCCGAGGAGGCGCATGCGCGAGACGTTCAGGCTCTGCCGAGCCATGTCCTCTTCGCCCATGTAGACGACGCACTCGATACCAAGCAGCGCCGACACGGTGGCGGTGGCGCCTCCCTGATGGCCCCCCCCGGTCCCGGCCATGATCCGGCGCTTG
>CAZRND010000599.1:0-1899 GCA_964601345.1 uncultured Acidobacteriota bacterium
GTACGCCAAGTTCGACGAGACCGTCGAGCTGGCGATGCGGCTGGGCGTCGATCCCAAGCATGCCGACCAGATGGTCCGCGGCACCGTGGTGCTGCCGCACGGACTCGGCAAGTCGAAGCGCGTGCTGGTGATTGCCAGCGGCGAAAAAGTCAACGAGGCCAGAGACGCAGGCGCCGACTTCGTCGGCGGCGAGGACATGGTAGCGAAAATCCAGGGCGGCTGGGTCGAGTACGAAGCCGTCATTGCCACGCCCGACATGATGAAGTCCGCCGGAAAACTCGGAAAGATCCTCGGCCCGCGCGGCCTGATGCCCAATCCCAAGACCGGCACGGTGACCTTCGAGATCGCCAAGGCGGTCAAGGAAATCAAAGCGGGCAAAGTGGAGTTCCGCACCGACAAGACCGGCATCATCCATGCCGCGGTCGGCCGCATCAGTTTCGACAAGGACAAGCTGGTGGAGAACGCCAGCACCTTGATTCACGCCGTCATCAAGGCTAAGCCCGTGGCGGCCAAGGGCAAGTACATGAAGAGCGTCACGCTGGCATCCACCATGAGTCCGGGGATTGCGATTGACGTGGCTCCGATGGAGGCACATGAATAGGGACGAGAAGAAAAACGAAGTCGAATCGTTGAAACAGGAACTGGCCAAGGCCAAGAACGTGATCGTTTCCGGTTTCAACGGCCTCACCGTGGAACAGGACTACGAGCTACGGAAGCAGGTCCGCGCCGCGGGCGGCAAGTACCGCGTCGTGAAGAACACCCTGGCTGAGCGCGCCTCGCAGGGAACGCCTTCCGAATCCGTGCTGAAGGGCCTTGCCGGGCCGACCTCGATCGCCTATACCGAAGGCGATGCGGTGGCGCTGGCGAAGGTCCTGACGGCTGTGGCCAAAGCCAATCCCGCGTATGTCTTCAAGGCGGGCGTTGTCGAAGGGCGCGTGATTCCGTTGTCGGAGATCTCGCAACTGGCCACGCTGCCTTCGAAGGAAGAGTTGATTTCCAAAGTTCTGTTCCTGTTGCAGGCTCCGGCCCAGCGGCTGGCGACTGTGCTCGGAGCGGTGACGAGAAACCTGGCCGTGGTCGTGGACCAGGCGGTGAAGAAGGACAAGTTTGCGTCGTAACTGTTTTTAGGAAAATAACCAGGAGAACGAGGAGAACCGATGTCGGAGAAAATCGAAACCATAGTCGAACAGATCAAGGGCCTGTCGCTGCTGGAGGCTTCCCAGCTCGTCAAAAAGCTGGAAGAGACCTTCGGAGTGTCGGCCGCGGCGGCAGCGCCGGTGGTGGTTGCCGGAACTGCGGGCGGCGGCGGAGCGGCAGCGGCGGCGGAGGAAAAGACCGAATTCAACGTCATCCTCTCCTCCGTGGGCGCGAACAAGATCAACGTCATCAAAGTTGTTCGCGAAGTCACCAGCCTGGGCCTGAAGGAAGCCAAGGATCTGGTGGACGGCGCCCCCAAGCCCATCAAGGAAGGCGTCAACAAGGAAGAAGCAGAGTCGATCAAGAAGAAATTCGTCGAAGCTGGGGCCACGGTAGAAGTGAAGTAGGGCGGTCACAGGCGCGAATCCCGTTGGATAGGCGCACGTTACATCCCGAGGCGTTTGGCATTCCGGCTGCTCACGAGCGGCCGGCGGCCGGCGCCGAGGTGTGTCTTTAACCAGGAGAAAACATGAGTCGGGCTGAATCGAACGGACGGAATGGTGGAAACCGCGAGCGGATCGATTTTTCGAAGATCTAGACGCCGCTCCAGATCCCCAACCTGATCGAAGTACAAAAGCGTTCCTACGATCGCTTCCTGCAGATGGACCTGGTGCCCAGCGAGCGCGAAGACACGGGCCTTCAGGCCGATCACCGATTGTCATTGCCCAATACACAATTGCCCCGCCGCCCCACCGGCGAATT
>CAZRND010000600.1:0-1893 GCA_964601345.1 uncultured Acidobacteriota bacterium
CAACCCGACGCCCTGGGCCGCATAGTCCTTCACCTGCTTCACTTCCTCGACCTTATGGAACAGCTCGAGCGCTTTGTCGTCGCGCTCGGCGAGGCGCTGGTCGAAGTTGCCTTTGAAGCCGAGATGCCGTCCATAGAGCATGAACGGATTGATGTAGCTCCACACCTCGGCGAGATGCGGGACTTCGCGCACCTTGCGATCGAGATACGGAGCGGCCGGGATCGGCATCTCAGCCCGCACGCGCGTGCTGCGCGCCTCGGACGCCGGCGCAGCCTCCGCCGCGGCCGGCTCCTCGTAGACGCCTTCCGTATGCGTGTACCGCGCCACGGTCTCCGCGACCGTGGCGGGATCCATGGGCAGGTTCATGACCGCGAGACCGGTCATGGCGTCCTTGGCGTAACAGACAGCGCGGCCGTAGCTCGGCGCGATCTTCCGGCGAGTGAATTTGTCCGACAGCGCCGCGCCGCCGACCAGCAGCGGGATTTCGATGCCCGCTTCGCGCAGATCGCCCGCCGTCACGACCATTTGCTGCGCGCTCTTGACCAAAAGGCCCGAGAGGCCGATGGCGTTGGGCTTGTGTTGCTGAAACGCCTTGATCAAGTCCTCCGGAGGCACCTTGATCCCCAGGTTCACGACTTGATAGCCGTTGTTCCCCAGAATGATCTCGACCAGGTTCTTGCCGATGTCGTGAACGTCGCCCTTCACCGTCGCCAGCACGATCTTGCCGCGCGCGGCGGTCTCCGACTTCTCCATGAACTTCTCGAGGTGGTTCACCGCCGCCTTCATCGCCTCGGCCGACTGCAGGACTTCGGCAACGATCAATTCGTTGTTGTTGAAGAGGCGTCCGACTTCGGACATTCCCGCCATGAGCGGCCCATTGATGATGTCGAGCGGCGCGGCTCCCTGGGCGCGTTTGAGTTCGAGATCGGCGATGAGCCCGTCCTTCGTGCCCTCAATGATGTAGTTGGCGAGGCGCTGGTCCAGGGGCAGGTCGGCCGCCTGCTGTTTGACGCGCGCCGCCGTGCCGCGAAAATGCTGCGTGATCGCCGCGATGTGAAATTGGTTGATGCCCAGCTTCTGCGCATGCGTCTGCTTGCGCCAATCTTCGGGCGCGGTCTTCCACTGCTCGTCCGTGGCCGGCGGCGTGTTGAAGAGCAGGTTCTCAGCGAGCTGCCGTTCCTCATGCGGGATGGAGGCGAAACGCTCCAGCTTTTCGGCGTTGACGATAGCCAGATCGAGTCCCGCCTTCGTACAGTAATAAAGAAAGACGGAGTTGACCACTTCGCGCGCCGCGGCCGGAAGGCCGAAGGAGATGTTCGAAATGCCGAGGATCGTCTTCGCCTCCGGCGCCTGCTCCTTGATCAGCCGGATGGCTTCGATCGTCTCGACCGCGCCGCCGATGTAGTTCTCGTCGCCCGTGGCGCACGGGAAGACCAGCGGATCGATGATGATGTTTTCGGCCGGAACGCCGTACTTCGACGTGAGCAACGCGATGGAGCGCTCGGCCACGGCCAGCTTGCGCTCGCGCGTGAAGGCTTGCGCCTGCACCTTATCCTCGTCGATGCAACCGACCACCAGCGCCGCTCCGTAGGCGCGCGCGATGGGGCAGACGCGTTCGAGTTTCTCCTCGCCGTCCTCGAGGTTGATGGAGTTGATGATGCTCTTGCCCTGGCAATAGGTCAGCGAGAGCTCGATCGCCTTGGGATCGGTGGTATCGATCATGATCGGCGCTTTGATTTTGCGGATCAGGCGCTCGTAGAACAGCGGGATGTCCTTGATCTCCTAGCGGTCGGTCGACTGCAGGCACACGTCCACGACATGCCCGCCGTTGCGAACCTGACGGCGGGCTAGCCCGGGGGTTTCTTCCCACTTTCCCCTCGCCACCCAATTTTT
>CAZRND010000601.1:0-1880 GCA_964601345.1 uncultured Acidobacteriota bacterium
GACGCGACCGCAGCTTGTGTCTTCAACCCAGCCTCGATTGCGGCAGGGGCAGGTGCGACGCCCGTGTCGCTGACAGTCACCACCGCCGGACCGAACACGGGAACGGGCGGGTCGGCGCCGCGTACTCCGGGACAAGGCTCGGAGCGCCCCGGACCGGCAGTACCGTGGGCTGCGCCCCTCGCAGCCGGAGTCGTCGTGGCGATTGCAACCCGAAAAAAGTCAAAGCGCGCGTTCATGGCTGCCTTGTGCCTATCGTTTGCCGCGGCGGGGATTATGGCCGGTTGTCAGTCGGTGAGTTCGAATTCGCAGCCACCACCGCCGTCGATGACGATCACGCCAACGAGCGCGAATGTCGCGCTGGGCGGAAGCAAGCAATTCTCGGCCTCCGAGCCGGTAACCTGGTCGGTATCGGGGTCGGGCGCACTCGGGACGATCGACGGGAACGGGATGTACACGGCGCCGACCTCGGGATCCACCCCGGCGAGCGCCACGATCAAAGCGATCTCCACCGCGGATACGACCCGCTCGGCCACAGCGCAGGTGGCGATCCCGGCCGTAAGCATTGCCGTCAGCCCCACACCGGTGAGTTTGTATCCCAACGTAGCCGGGGCCAGTGGATGGCCGCCACAACAGCAGCAGTTGACCGCCACGGTCCAGAACGCGGGGAACGCGGCCGTGAATTGGGCGGTCTCGCCGGGCGGAGGAACGATCGACGGGAATGGCCTGTATACGGGGCCCGCCACCGGGCCGCAGCCATTAGCGGTTAGCGGGACCGCGACTTCGCAGGCCGACGCGGGGAAGTCGAACTCGGCGACGGTGCATATCCTGACGCCCACGACGCTAGGTACATTCACCGTAACCGTGACCGCCACCGAAGGCAGCATCGCGCATTCGCAGGGCGTAACGTTGACCGTGCAGTAGAAAGGCTGTAGCCGCGAAGCGGCGGAACACGATAGCCCGGCACGGTAGTGCCGGGGAAAAAGCACTTGATTGAGAGAGTCCCGAAGGGACGGCACAATTGGCCCATAAATTCCCGAACGTCCTCGTGCACATCGTCTTCAGCACGAAGAATCGTTCCAACTTGATCCCGCAACCGCTTTGCGTCCAGTTGTGGAAATATATGGCCGGCATTGGCCGCAACCACTGTATACCGGTTCTCGCAGCAGGAGGTACGACGAACCATGTCCACCTAATGATCGCGCTGCCGAGTGACGTGACGGTTGCCAAGTCCGTCCAGGTCTTGAAAGCCAATTCCTCTCGCTGGATTTCCGAACATGGGACCAACTTCATGTGGCAGGAAGGTTACGGTGCCTTCAGTGTGAGCGCGTCGAACAAAGAAGCGGTACGGAATTACATCGCGCGGCAGGAGGAGCATCACAGGAAGCGATCGTACGAAGATGAATTTCTCGCTTTATTGCGCAAGTCTGGCGTGGAGTTCGTGGCGGGGCGGGCGTTCGGGTGATGGTGCCGTCCCTGGCGGGACTCGTCGTCCCCTCTGGCTCCCCGGCACTGCCGTGCCGGGCTATCGCATCCCGTCGCTTCGCGACTGGGGCTGGACCATCCTCAATGCAGTGCATCACAGACGTAATGTTTGGTAGTCACCGTTCCAGCAACATCCGATACGTTAGTATTTTCTGCGGCGGTGTAATCCGCTCTCGTCCTCATGAATCCTTCTTCGTACGACATCGCTGTCATTGGCGGCGGGATTGTCGGTCTCTCGTTTGCCATGCAGGCAACCGAACAGTTCCCTTCGGCCCGCCTCGTGGTTCTGGAAAAAGAAGATGGCGTGGCGCGGCACCAGACCGGACACAACAGCGGGGTCATCCACTCGGGCGTGTACTACAAGCCAGGGTCGCTCAAGGCGCGACTGTGCGTGGCGG
>CAZRND010000602.1:0-1860 GCA_964601345.1 uncultured Acidobacteriota bacterium
GCACGGCAAGCACCTGTTGAAGATGGGATTCCAGTTCATCCGCTTCCGGCAGAACCGCTACTACGCCGGAAACAACGGCGCGCTGGGAATCTTCACCTTTGACGGAACCATGGGCACCGGCCAGCCCTTCAGCGACTTCCTGCTGAACCTGCTCTCCATCAAGGGACGCGGCGCGGTGGTCGGCAAGTGGGGCCAGCGTCACTGGCGCGACGGCATCTTCATCCAGGACGACTACAAGCTCTCGCGCAACTTCACGATCAACCTCGGGCTGCGCTGGGAGTACACCCAGCCGCTCTATGAAGTGGCCGACCGCGAGGCCAACATCAACGTCGCCACGGGACAAGTCCTGCTGGCGGGCGTGAACGGCGCCAGCCGCGCGCTCTACAATCCGTATTACAAGCAGTTTGAGCCGCGCATCGGCTTCGCCTGGAATCCCACGTCGAAGCTGGTCTACCGCATGGGCTACGCCATGTCGAGCTTCATGGAAGGAACGGGAGCCAACTTGCGTCTCACCCTGAACCCGCCCTTCTTCGTGGAAACGAACGTGAACTACGATGTGCGGAGCCCCGGCAACATCGGCGTCGGCTTCTCGGACGTACCGAACACCGGCGTCCTCACCGGCCCGCGCACCGGCGTCGGCAACACCCCCTACTATCAGGGCCGGGCTTGGGAGTTCAACCTGCGGCCGCAGTTCACGCACCAGTACAACTCCACCCTGGAGTATCAGTTCACGCGCTCGACGTCGTTCACCGCCGCCTACGTCGGCCAGCTCGGAACGCACCTGGTGGTTCCGCACGAGGCCAATCCCGTGGCCGGAACCGGGCCGGTTTCCACCTGGATCAACTCCAACGACCGCCGTCCGTTTGCCCTCACGCTGCCCAACGTCGGCAACACGGCTCTGACCGAGTCGAGCGCGCGCATGAGTTACAACGCGCTGCAACTCAGCGGACGCCGTCGTCTCGCCGCCGGCTTCGAGATGACCGGGTTCTACACCTGGAGCCACAGCATCATGGAGAACCTCGGTTACTACGGTTGCGGCTCGGTGAACAGCGACGGAGCCTATTGGCAGGATGCCTACAACCGCAAGGGCAACAAGGGACCCTCCTGTTTCGACGCGCAGCACAACTTCTCGTTCGGCGGCTCCTACAGCCTGCCGTTCGGCAAGGGCATGAAGTGGGGCTCGGGCTGGAACCGCGCCACGGACCTGGTGCTGGGCGGCTGGAACCTCGGTTTCTTCGAGAACGCTCACTCCGGATTCCCCGTGTCGGTCAACGCCGCCGCCGCGAACAGTGGCGGACGCACGCCGCGGGGCAATCTCCGCGCCAATTACTATCGACCCTACGTGATCCCGTCGCAGACCGTGGACGCGTTCTTCGGACCGGTAACTGCGGCTAGCTTCTGCGCCGCGGGCGTGAACGACGGCGTCTGCGCCTTCGGGCGTCCGGCGGATGGAACGCTGGGCAACTCGGGTGTGGGCGTTCTGCGAGCGCCGAGCTTCTTCAACTTCGACGCTTCCATCGGGAAGAAGTTCCAGATTACGGAACGGCACTCGGTGGACTTCCGCATGGAGATGTTCAACGCCTTCAACCACGTGAGTTGGGGACCTCCGGGACGCGACATCACCAGCCCTGCGTCGTTCGGACAGATCACGGGGCAGATCCAGAACCCGCGGAACATCCAGTTCGCGCTGAAGTACTTCTTTTAGAAGCGATCCAAACTATCCCGCCCTTCGGCCTACGCCGGGGGCGGGATACTTGTGTTTTTGGTCGGTGAATTCAGTCTCGCCATACTCGCCTAGTTTGACCTTTCCAGGGAATTTAGCTCACTCCCGCATTCCGGCGGAGTTGTAGGAAGGCCGGC
>CAZRND010000603.1:0-1828 GCA_964601345.1 uncultured Acidobacteriota bacterium
GGAGAGGTACAAGTGCGGGCCGATCTCACGCGCTTCCGTCAAGTCCTGATCAACCTGATGGGAAACGCCATCAAGTTCACGCCGGCCGGCGGGCGGATCGAGCTGGCGGCTCGCCGCACCGGCGCCGAAGTTCGTCTGGAGGTTCGCGACAACGGGCCGGGCATTCCCCCGGAGGAAAAGGAGAAAATCTTCGAGGCTTTTTATCGCCTGGGACACTCGGGGAGCATCGAAGGCAGCGGTCTCGGTCTGGCCATCTCCGCGCGGCTGGTGGGATTACAGGGAGGAAAGCTGGCGCTCGAGAGCGAACCCGGGCAAGGCAGTTGCTTCCACTTCTCTCTGAAGGCTGCCACGCCGATTCCGAGGATCCTGCCGCAGTCCTTGCCGGAGGGCAAGATCAAAGGCGGACCGGCGCGAGTTCTGGTGGTGGAAGACGATGCGGCAGCGGCCCATCTGATCGCCTCGAATCTTGAATCCGCCGGATACGAGTCGATCATCTGCCAGCGCCCAGACGAAGCCGTGGCGATGGCGACGGAGACGCAACCGGATGCGATTTCCCTCGACGTCATGATGAAGCCTGTCAACGGGTGGGAGATCCTGGCGAAGCTCAAAGGACAACCGAGCACCGCGCAGATTCCCGTCATCATGGTGACGATTTTGAATGAAGCGGGCGTGGGAGCGCTTCTGGGCGCCGACGAGTACCTGGTGAAGCCGGTGAACAAGGCCGATCTGCAAGCGGCCATGGAGCGCTGCCTGAGGACTCGAGGACAACGGCTCGCTCCCCGGCCTGTTCTGGTGGTCGAGGACGATCGCAAGACGCGCGAGTACATCGAGGCGTCTCTCGCCGAGAAGGGATATGAAGTGGTCGCGGCGGCCGATGGGTCTCAGGCCCGCGATTGGGTTGCCGGTTCTCTGCCGGAGTTGGTGATTCTCGATCTGATGCTTCCGAAGGTGAGCGGCTTCGATCTGCTGGCTCAGTGGCGGGCGAGTCCGCGCACGGCCGACTTGCCGGTGTTTGTTTTAACGGGCAAAGAACTGACTGCCGAAGAACAGACTTATCTCCGCGCACACACCGAATCCCTGTTTCTCAAAGACCAGTCCTGGCAGCAAGCCTTGATTCATCGGTTGGGGCGCGTTCTGGGCGCGCCTCAAAATGGAGAAATCCGTGAGCATGCCGTCTAACGGTGGGGCGAGCCGCACAATCCTGGTCGTCGAAGACGACGCTGCCAGCCGGGAGCTGATTGAAGACTGGCTGACGGGCGAGGGTTTTGAAGTGAAGACCGAGAATGGATTGGCGGCCGGGATTGCCACCGTTGCGAATTGCCGTCCGGATGCGATCCTGCTGGACATCCGGCTGGGGAAGGACGACGGCACGGAACTGGCGTCGTGGATGCGCCGGCGTCCGGAGTTTGCTCAGATTCCGGTCATCGCCGTGACCGCGCACGCCATGATGACCGAACAGAAGCGCGTGCTGGACGCCGGTTGCAACGCCTGCGTCTCGAAACCCATCGACTTCGCCCTGTTGCGAGCGACATTGGAACGGTTCTTGCTTTGTAAGGAGGCGGTCCCATGACTATGCGGGTTCTCATTGTGGAAGACGATCCGTCCTCACTCGAATTGATGGCCGAGACACTCATGGCCTGTGAAACGGAAGTGCTGGCTCTCTCTGATCCGGAAGAGGCCGCGTTAAAAGTAAAATCGGACCGCTTCGACGGCATTTTTCTCGATCTGATGATGCCGGGAATCAGCGGGCTGGACCTCACCAGGGACATCCGCGGCTCGCCGTGCAACCGGAACACGCCGGTTGGTAACGTCACCGGAACGAAACCGC
>CAZRND010000604.1:0-1821 GCA_964601345.1 uncultured Acidobacteriota bacterium
GAACACGTAAGGAAATTCGCTGGAACAGACTAGGCGTGTAGTACCGTCTGGCGAGAGGGGGCCAGACTGGAGAAGAGCATAATGCTCAGACCGATCAGGCCAACTGTGCCGCGCCGCAGGGTCTGGTGACTCATGATGATTCCTCACTCTGTTAATGGCAATTCCGGTGCCAAGAGTTCCACTTTTGAGACGTTTGCCTTTCCATACAGTTAGCAGAATCTTTATTCACTGCCTGTCCGATTGTGGGACGGTCTTGGCCAATTGCGAACACCGCCCACTGGTGTACAATACGGTCCACTTGACGGAATGTTTCATTAAAAGGAGGCCAAATCCGTGTTCGGAATCCGCTTCATGAAGGCCACTCCCACCACTTATGTGCTGCACTTCAAACACGGACGGCCCAGACGCGAAGGCGCGGGGCTCTCGTTCTTCTACTACGCTCCGACCTCGACGATCGTGGCGGTGTCGCTCGCGAGCGCGGACGTTCCGTTCGTCTTCAACCTGGTGACGTCGGACTTTCAGGATGTGACGCTGCAAGGTCAGATCACTTTCCGCGTGAGCGATCCAAAACGGCTGGCCGGCCTGCTCGATTTCAGCGTGCGTCCCGACGGCAAGTATCATTCGGACGATCCGGAGTCGCTGCAGCAGCGGCTGATTCACACCACGCAAGTCCTGACGCAGGGCGCGGTGCAGCGGATGTCGCTGGCCGCGGCGCTCGCGGGCACGGGCGCGATCGTAAACGAAGTCCTGACCGGATTGCGCAACGCCGAGTCGGTGGCGCTGATGGGCGTGGCGATCCTGGAACTGGCGATTCTCGCCATCAAGCCGACGCCGGAAATGTCGAAGGCGCTCGAAGCGGAGGCGCGCGAGGCGCTGCAGCGCAAGTCGGACGAAGCGATTTATGCGCGGCGCAACGCGGCGGTGGAGCAGGAGCGCGTCATCAAGGAAAACGAGCTGAGCACGGAGATCGCCGTCGAAGCCAAGAAGCGCCAGATCCGCGAGACGAAGATGGCCGCCGAGATCGCCGTCGAGCAGCAGCGCGCGGCGCTCATCGAGCGGCGCGCCGAGAACGATCGCCGCGAGGCCGACACGCGCGCCTACGCGCTCGAGGCCACGCTGAAGCCGGTGCGCGACATCGACTGGCGCACGCTGATGGCGCTGTCGCCCAGCGGCGGCGATCCGAAGCTGACCATCGCGCTGGCCTTCCGCGAGCTGGCCGCGAACGCCGAGAAACTCGGCGAGCTGAATATCACGCCCGACCTGCTGCGGACGCTCCTGGCCGCGTCGCCCCAAAAGCCCGGATAGGCAGATGTTCGAAAAGATCGTCGTCGTAACCCGCAAGACCCGCCTCCAGGAACTGGTGGAGCGGTTCAACAGCCGCGGGCAGGCCAAGTTCTACATCGAACATGCCGGGGGCGATTTCCAGACTTACGTGCTCGAGGACGACGCTTATCGCGCCTCGCTCGACGAGATGCACGCGTCGCTCGACATCGGATTGAAGCTGCACTTCATCGAGCGCGGTTTCGTCGCGACGTATCTGTTCACCGAACATGACGTGATCGTGACCGTGGGGCAGGACGGCCTGGTCGCGAACACCGCGAAGTACGCGGGCAACCAGCCGATCGTCGCCGTCAATCCTGATCCTGTTCGCTTCGACGGCATCCTGCTGCCCTTCGCGCCTTCGGAAGCGCGCGCCGCGGTGGAGCAGGTGGTGGCCGGCAGCGCCAAGGTAAAGGAAGTAACGCTGGCCGAAGCTTCGCTCAACGACGGCCAGCGCCTGCTCGCGTTCAATGACTTGTTTATCGGTGCGCGCACACACGT
>CAZRND010000605.1:0-1817 GCA_964601345.1 uncultured Acidobacteriota bacterium
GGGTGCAGGGCGCGCGCCGGGGGCGGGACGCCCGGCCCCGCCGTACCTGAACAGTCCGTTGCCCGCGACCGTCGGGGGGATGCCGCTGCTGTCGACCTTGCGGATGCGATAGTTGTCCCGCTCGGCGATGTAGAGATTGCCGCCGAAGAAAGCCACTCCTGCGGGAGAACCGAGGGACGTCGCGGTAGCCGACAAGCCTTCGCCGACGTATCCGAAGTTCTGGTTGCCGGCGAACGTAGTGATCGTTCCCGCTGTGTCGACCTTGCGGACCTGATCTGTGCCGACCTGGGCGATGTACATGTTGCCCGCCGGATCGAAAGCCACGCTGATCGGATTCGAGACCGCGGCGTTCACCGCCGGACCGCCGTCGCCGGTGGAATTCGCCACGCCGTTTCCGGCCACCGTGGTGATGATCCCCGAGAGATCGACTTTGCGCACGCGATTGTTGGTGGTGTCGCTGATGTAGAGGTTGCCCGCGGCGTCGAAGCCGACTCCGTTCGGTGCGCGCAAGGTGGCATTCACGGCCAGCCCGCCGTCGCCGCCGAATCCCGCTACGTAGTTGCCGGCAATCGTAGTGATGGTACCGCCGGTATCCACCTTGCGGATGCGATTGTTGTTCGAGTCGGCGATAAACAGGTTGCCGGCGGCGTCGACGGCAACGTCCAGCGCCGCACTGAGTAGCGCGCTGGTGGCCGGACCGCCGTCTCCGGCAAAACCCTGCTGGCCCAGCCCGATGGCACTGAGGCCGCTGCCGGCCACGGTGGAAATGTTCCCCGCAGTGTCGACCTTACGGATGCGACCGTTGAACGAGTCGGCGATGTACAAGTTGCCGGCCGCGTCGAAGGCGAGGCCCACCGGACCGTCGAGCGCCGCGCTGGTCGCCGGTCCGCCGTCCCCGGAGAGCCCGAATTGTCCGTTGCCCAAGCCGGCCACGATCGTGAGCACGCCCGCAGGAGTAATCTTCACGACCACGTGGCTGGCCGAATCGCTGGCGAACATGTTGCCGCTCCCGTCGAAGATGACGCGCTGCATCGCTCCGAGCGGAACGCTGGTAGCCTGTCCACCCGCGCCCTGGAACGGGAAGAAGCCTCCGGCCACGGTCGAGATGGTGGCGGTGGAGGACGGCACGGCGACGACGTTCAGCGTCACGGCGACGGTCTGCGGAGAGTTGGTGGCCGACGGATTCGTAAAGGTCAACGTGCCCTGGTAAGTTCCCACAGCCAGGCTCGTGGCATTGACGGTGATTGTCGCGTTGACCGGTGTGGTCGAAATGACGTTCGGCGCGAAGAGCCAATTTCCACCGCTGGTGGTCGAAGTCGAAACGGTCGTCGGGCTGAGTCCGGTGGTGGATCCGGAGACTGTCATCACCTGGCTGGCGGCTCCGCCCGCCTGAACCGTGAAGCTCAGCGTGGACGGGAGGATCATCGTGAAGGGCAGGAAAGAGACGGTGCGGATGCGGTCGCTCGAAGCGTCCGCGATCAGGATGTTCCCGGAAGGATCGACCGCCACGCCGTTTACGATCAGCCGGCCGAGAGCGGCCAGTCCTGTGTCTCCCAACCCGGAGCTGAATGGGGGGCCGCCGGCGAGCGTCGTGATGATTCCCGCGGTATCGACCTTGCGCAAGCGGAAGTTGTTGGCATCGGCAATGTACAGGTTGCCGGACGAATCGACGGCCACGGCGCGCGGTGCGTTGAGCATGGCGTTCGTAGCCAATCCGCCGTTGCCGCTGAAGCCCGCGAGACCCGCGCCGCTCGCGGTGCTTCCGCTGCCGGCGACCGTGGTGGTGATGTCAGGATTCGCAATCGAGAATTGCAACG
>CAZRND010000606.1:0-846 GCA_964601345.1 uncultured Acidobacteriota bacterium
TTGGCCGGGTGATGTGTGTGGGGCGGGTTTCCGGGGCCGGGCGGGGAGAGCCAGGAACCTGCGTTCTCGGGGGATGTGCCGGTGGTCCAGGAAAGGCTGGACTCGCTGCCGTTGATATTGACGGCTTGCGAGGCAGACTGCCCGACGCGCAATGTGAATCCCATCGTTGCCGGGACCGAGTAGCTGGCCGTTGCGACGGTGACTTTGCGGATGCGGTTTTCGGAGGGATGCGCCGTGTAGATGTTGCCGGAGGCATCCACAGCCACGCCCTGCGGAAAATTCAAGGTGGCCAGAGTCGCCAAACCGCCGTCGCCGGTGAAGCAGCAGAAGCCGTTGCCGGCCACGGTGCTGATGTTCCCGCCGGAGACTTTGCGAATCCGCCGGTTATTCTGGTCCGCGATGTAGAGATTTCCGGAACCATCGACGGCCACCGCGCGCGGATAATCGAGCGGCGCAGCCGTCGCCGCAACGCCGTCCGTGGAGAAGCCGCAGATGCCGTTGCCCGCCACGGTGGTGATGGTTCCCGCCACGTTCACCATGCGGACGCGGCAATTGCTGTAGTCCGCGATATACAAATTGTTGGTGGAGTCGAGGAAGAGCCCCTGCGGTGAACTGAGCATCGCGGACGCGGCTGGGCCGCCGTCGCCGGAGAAGCCGCAAGTGCCGTTTCCGGCGAGTGTCGACATCGTCCCGCTGGGATCCACTTTACGAACGCGGCAAGTGTTGGTTTCCGCGATGTAGATCGTGGTTCCGGCGGTGTCCCCGGCAATACCCAGCGGTTGTTGCAAGCGCGCCGTTCCGGCCGGGGCGCTTCCTATCTATCGGCGTTGCGTGTCTTCAGAGGCC
>CAZRND010000606.1:856-1779 GCA_964601345.1 uncultured Acidobacteriota bacterium
AACACACGAGCCGCCGTACACGTCAAACGCGGAGGAGTAGCCCCCCGTGGGCTCATTGCGGATACGGTTGTTCCGGGTTGCGGCGATGAGGAGGTTGCCGGCCGCGTCAAAGGCCACGGCCTGCGGAACGTTCGAAGCGGCGGCGGTCGCGGAGGAGCCGTCCCCCGAGAACGAAGACGTGCCGTTCCCCGCCACCGTGCTGATGACGCCCGCCGAAGTGACTTTGCGGATACGATTCCCCAGCCGGTCGGCGATGAACATATTGCCGGACGAATCGACGGCCACGCCGTAGGGTTGATTCAGTCCCGCGAGAGTGGCGGCTCCGCCGTCGCCCGCGAAATTGAATTGTCCGTTGCCGGCGATGGTGCTGATGTTTCCCGCGGCGACTTTGCGGACCCGGTAGTTGTAGCGGTCGGCGATGAAGACGTTGTTGAGGGAATCCACCGCGACGCCGAAAGGCGCGGCCAGCGACGCGCCGGGCGCCGTGCCGCCGTCGCCGGCAAACGCATAAGTCCCGTTTCCGGCAAAGGTGCTGATGGTGCCGCCTGGGGAGACCTGACGGATGCGGTTGCCGTTGTAGTCCGCGATGTAAAGGTTCCCACTGCTATCCACCGCCATGCCCGCGAGATTATTCAGATACGCGCTCGTCGCGGGGCCGCCGTCCCCCGAGAAGCAGCAGGTGCCGTTGCCCGCGAACGTGGAGATGATCCCGCCCGAGGTGACTTTGCGGACCACACGATTG
Source organism: uncultured Acidobacteriota bacterium (assembly GCA_964601345.1). Taxonomy (GTDB): domain Bacteria; phylum Acidobacteriota; class Terriglobia; order JAJPHL01; family JAJPHL01; genus CAZRND01. The sequence goes on from CAZRND010000606.1 coordinate 1,599, forward strand.
TTGGTGTCCGCGATGTAGACGTTGCCGGAACCGTCCACGGCTACGCCCTGCGGCGAGTTGATTTGCGCGCTGGTAGCGGCGCCGGCGTGGCCGGAGTAGCCCGCCGATCAATTTCAGGCCTACGTAGAGGTCGTGCGTGCCGTGGAGATTTTACGTATGGAGTGGTTTTGTGTGTACGCCT
>CAZRND010000607.1:0-1701 GCA_964601345.1 uncultured Acidobacteriota bacterium
CTGCACCCGAAGGTCCACGGCGGAATCCTCCATCGGCGGGCGAATGCGGAGCACGCGCGCACGGTCCAAGAGCACGGGATCGCGCCGATCGACATGGTGGTGGTGAATCTCTACGCCTTCGAGAAGACCGCGGCCAAGCCTGGCGTGAAGCTCGAAGAGATGATCGAGAACATCGACATCGGCGGGCCCTCGATGCTGCGCTCAGCGGCGAAGAACTGGCAGGACGTGGCAGTCGTGACCTCGCCCGCCGATTACGCCGCGATCGCCGATGAGATGGAGAAATCCGGCGGCGAACTGTCGCGCGCGACACGCTGGCACCTGATGCAGCAGGCATTCGCGACCACGGCGGCGTATGACGCCGCGATCGCCTCGACGCTCGAGCAGCTAAGCGAGGACGGCACGAAATCAGCCGACGCGTTTCCGCGCACTCTGCGGCTCGCTTTTGCCAAGGTCCAAGACTTGCGTTATGGCGAGAATCCGCACCAAAAGGCCGCGAGCTACGCGGATGGCTCCGGGCGCGGCGTGGCAGCGGCGAAACAATTGCAAGGCAAAGAGCTCAGCTACAACAACCTGGTCGACCTGGAGGCCGCGTGGGAACTGGCGCAGGACTTCGGTCCTGATGCGCCGCCGTTCTGCGCCATCATCAAGCACACAAACCCGTGCGGCGCCGCTACCGGGGCATCGCTCGCCGACGCCTACAAACGCGCGCTCGAAGCTGATCCGGTCTCGGCTTTTGGCGGCGTCATCGGGCTGAACCGCGAATGTGACTGGGAGACGGCGTCAGAGATAGCCAAGCTCTTCGTCGAGGCCATCGCGGCTCCGCGTTTCACGCCCGAAGCCCGTGAAGCCTTTGCCGCCAAGAAGAACCTGCGCCTGGTCGAGATCGCCGCTGCCGAACCGAAGTGGGTGCTGAAGCACGTCTCCGGCGGCGTCTTGTTACAAGATGCGGACATCCGTCCCATCACTGACGCCGATTTGAAGGTCGCGACCGAGCGCAAACCCACCGACGCCGAGATGCGTGCGCTGCTCTTCGCGTGGAAGATCTGCAAGCACGTCAAATCGAACGCCATCGTCTACGCGCGCGAAGGGCAGACGGTGGCCGTCGGCGCCGGCCAGATGTCGCGCGTCGATTCCTGCAAGATCGGCGCGATGAAGGCGCGCCTGCCCATCAAGGGCACGGTCGCCGCGTCGGACGCGTTCTTTCCCTTCCCTGACGGCGTGGAGGAGATCGCCCGCGCGGGCGCCACAGCCATCATCCAGCCCGGCGGTTCCATGCGCGACGACGACGTCGTCGCCGCCGCTAATCGCCTGGGGCTGGCGATGGTGATGACGGGCGTCAGGCACTTCCGGCACTAACCCAAGAACATCCACAGGGAGGAAGGGAGGATAGGAGGTCTTTGTTTCCTCCCTTCCTCCCATCCTCCCTGTAGGTCTTTTCGTTGACCGCTTTCCACATCTGCGATACCTTCCGCACTCCCAGCGGTCATGTCCGGTTCCAAGCCCCAACCCGAGCGCGAGAAGGTCCCCTACCAGAGCTCGCCTGACGACGTCACCATGGGTGACGCGCCGCGCGCGGAGAACCCCGAGCTCATCGCGGCGCAGCAGATCACCGGATTGAGCACGCGCTACGACCTGAAGGCCGAGGTCGGACGCGGCGGCATGGGCGTGGTGTATCGCGCGGTGGACCGCGAAACGTCGGAC
>CAZRND010000608.1:0-1700 GCA_964601345.1 uncultured Acidobacteriota bacterium
AACCTGCGATCCGGCCTTGTATCCAGCCGCGTGGATCGCTTCGAGCAGGGCTTCGAGCGCTTCGGTATTCGACTTCAGACTAGGCGCGAAGCCGCCCTCGTCGCCTACCGCGGTGCTGTAGCCGCGCTTATGCAGCACCTTCTTGAGGTGATGAAAAATCTCGACGCCCATGCGCAGCGCTTCATGGAACGACTTGGCGCCGTGCGGCATGACCATGAACTCCTGAAAGTCCACGTTGCTGTCGGCGTGGGCGCCGCCGTTCAGGACATTCATCATCGGGACGGGCAGCAGATTGGCCTTGGTGCCGCCGAGGTAGCGGTAGAGAGGCTGCTTCTTGGCGGCCGCCGCGGCCCGGGCTGCGGCCAGCGAGACGGCCAGGATGGCGTTCGCCCCCAGGCGCGATTTGTTGGGCGTGCCGTCGAGCTCGATCATGGTTTTGTCCAGGGCGGCCTGGTTCAGCGCGTTGCGGCCTTTGAGCGCCTTGGCAATCGGACCGTTCACATGCTGCACAGCCCGTTGCACGCCCTTGCCAAGAAATCGCTTCGCTTCACCGTCGCGCAATTCCACGGCTTCATGTTCGCCTGTCGAGGCGCCCGAGGGAACTGCGGCGCGCCCACGCGCTCCTCCGCGCAGAACGACCTCTGCCTCCACGGTCGGGTTACCGCGCGAATCGAGAATCTCCCTGCCGTGAATGGATGCGATGGAACTCATTTGCCTCCTTAATCGGTACTGTCGGTCGGACTGGGGTTGGCTACAACCACGATCCCCGACTCGGTCACCAGGTATCCCCGCGCGCGGTCCTGATCCAGGTCGTAGCCGATCTCGATGCCTTCGGGAATCTTCACGTCGCGATCCACAATCGTTCGCCGCAGCCTGCTGTAGCGTCCCACGTCGACGTTGGAAAAAAGAATGCTGCTCTCCACTTCGGAGAAGCTGTTGATCCGGACGCCCGGCGAAAGGACGCAGTTCGTGACGCGCCCGCCGCTGACGATGCATCCGGGCGAGACGATGGAATCGAGAGCGAAGCCCATGCGCCGTCCCTCCTGCGCGAAGACGAACTTTGCCGGAGGCGACTGCTGCTGATACGTGCGGATGGGCCAGTGCGTATCGTAAAGGTTGAACACCGGACTCACCGAGACCAGGTCCATGTTGGCTTCGTAATAGGCGTCGAGCGTTCCGACGTCGCGCCAGTACAGCGCGTCCTTCTGATTTTCGTCCACGAAGTTGAAGGAGTAAACGCGCGACTCTTGGATGGCGCGAGGAATGATGTCCTTGCCGAAATCGTGGCTTGAAGCCGGATCCTCGGCGTCGCGGCGCAGCATCTGGATCAGCGTCGAAGTGTTGAAGAGATAGATGCCCATGGAAGCGCTGATCGCGTCGGGGTTGTAGGGCGAGCGCCGTTCTGCCTGCGCCGGCTTCTCCTCAAAGCCGGTGATGCGTCCGTCGCTCTCGATATCCGCCACGCCGAAGCGATAGGACTCTTCCGGCTTTTCGAGAATCGTGGCCACGGTGACATCCGCCCCGCTGTCGCGATGTTGGGCGGCCATGAGCGAGTAATTCATCTTGTAGATGTGATCGGCGGCCAGCACCAGAACATACTGCGGGTTCTCCTCGACGATGCTCTGCAGGTTCTGATAGATGGCGTCGCCCGTTCCCAGGTACCAGTTCTCGCTGACCCGCTTCATGGGCGGGATGATCTC
>CAZRND010000609.1:0-1697 GCA_964601345.1 uncultured Acidobacteriota bacterium
CCGCGGCCCCAGCGCACCGTGCTCGACCCGTGATGATGCAACTCTTCGTCGGCGTGAGCGCGGATGTCGCGGCCCGGGAAATTCTTTTCGATCCACTGCAGGAAGTTGACGTCCACGGCCATCATGTCTTCGATGCGGCCGTGCAGCGGGCATTCCTTCACCATCCAGACCTGGCCGTCGCGCTCGATGATCTGCGCCTTGATCTCGCCGACCTTTTCGGTCATGAGCGTTTGCAGGTCGCGCTCGCCGCTGATGATCGCTTCCCGCGCTTCGGCCACGCACTGCGGGCAGAGCGAGTCGGTCTCGCGCGGCCAGCCGAGCGGCGGCTTCGTCTTCTGCCACGACTTCAGCAACGGCTTGTCCGACCACTTCGGCGTAAAGGACGGGTTGGGATTGTACTTGTTGAAGAACTGGATCGTATTGAACGCGGTTCCGGCTACGCTGGACAGCGCAGCATCAAAGTATTTCCAGGCCCGTACACCCTTCGTTCGTGGCATGAGCAGAGGTCTCCTCAGCGAGAGTCTTGGACCTATCCTTTTTACCGTGCCCCACGCCTGGATGGTACGCAAATCCGCCGAACAGCGAGAATCCGGGGTCGAACGGGGACTTTCTAGGCCTCGCAGTTGATCGTCCACGGGATCCCAAAGGCATCAACCAGGTCTCCGAAAGTCACTGCCCAAAAGGTCTTCTGCAACGGCACGCGAATCGTGCCATTCTCAGCCAGCGCGTGGAAGGCGCGCTCAGCCGCCGCGGCATCGTTCATGTTCAGGATCAATGAGAAGCCTTTGGGGCTTTCATACTTGTCCTGTGGGACGTCGCCGGCGTTCAGGACCGCATCGCCGACCTTGATGGTCGCGTGGAAAATCTTTGCACGCCATTCGGGGGGAACATCGTTAGCCATGGGCGATTCACCCCAGGTCATCGAAAACGCGACCTCTGCTCCGAGGCAGCGCTTGTAAAGCTGGAGGGCTTCCTGACACTGCCCTTTGAAGTGGAGTCCGATCCGTGGTTTCAGGTCCATGAGCTAACCTCGCAACTATTCAGGTCGTCTAAGGTTTGTATAATAGAGGTTACATATGAGGATGACCACCGCTTTCTTAGTTTTGGTTCTGTTCGCTTCCGGCGCCTTGCCGGCCGCCAAGAAGCCGAAGCCCAAGACCGTAAAGCTGGATGCGCTTTCAACCGCGGACCTGAATCAGGACGAAGCGATCCTCCACGCCCTGAACCGGCTCGGATACGGGCCGCGTCCCGGGGACGCCGAACGCGTCCGCGCGATGGGCCTTGAAAAATACGTCGAGCAGCAACTGGCTCCGGAAACGCAGCCGGATGCCGCGCTCAAGACGCGCCTCGAACCTTATCCCACGATCGCGATGTCTACCGAGAAGCTCATGGAGGTGTATCCCGATCCGGCCATGGCCGCGCGTCGGATGGGCATCACACCGGAGGAATACCGCAAGAAGATGCAGGACGAGCGGACCACACAGCGCCGCAACGCCGGGCCGATGCCGTCGCCCCTGGCGGCAGTCGCCGGACCGCAGCGCATCGTCGGCGAGCTTTCGCTCGCCAAGCTGACGCGCGCCGTCTACAGCCAGCCCCAGCTCGAAGAGGGTATGGCCGACTTCCGGTTCAACCACTTCAAGGTCTTTTTCGGCAAAGGCCAGTACCGCTCGCTGCTTCCCCACTTTCAGCCCGCACCC
>CAZRND010000610.1:0-1693 GCA_964601345.1 uncultured Acidobacteriota bacterium
GTTGCGGCCCAGGTCCACCAGCATCAGGTGCTCGGCGCGCTCCTTCTCGTCGGCGCGCAGTTCCTCGGCCAGCTTCCGGTCTTCCGCCTCGCTTGCGCCGCGCGGGCGCGTTCCGGCGATGGGGCGGTATTCCACGTCCTGCCCGGTGACTTTCACCAGCATCTCCGGCGATGCTCCCAGCACGACGTCGTCTCCCATCTTCAGGAAGAACATGTAAGGCGAAGGATTCACCATCCGCAGTGCGCGGTAAATGGAGAAGGGATCGCCCGCCGATCGCGCTTGAAGGCGCATCGAGAGCACCACCTGGAATACATCGCCGGCCTTGATGTAGTTTTTGCCGGCGCGTACCGACTTCTCAAATGCCGGTCGCGACATGTTCGCCGTGACGCGCAGCGGCGACTTGCGTTTCTTGGGGCGTTGATTTGCCGTCGGGCGAGCCAGAGCCTTTTCGAGAGACTCGATTTCGCGCAACGCGCCGCGATAACCGGCTTCGAGCTCCTTCTTGTTCCGTCCGCCGATGACGTTCGAGATGATCAGGATCTGGTGCTTCACGTGGTCGAAGGCCAGCAGATTCGAGAAGAACATCAACACCGCGTCCGGCAGGCCGGTCGCGCCGGCAGCCTTGGGCGGAGGAACGCGCTCGAACTGTCCGACCAGGTCGTAGCTGAAGTAGCCGACTGCTCCGGCGGAGAAGGGAGGCAATCCCGGCACCGTCACGGGCCGGAAGCTGGCTCCGATCTCCCGCAGGATGTCGAGCGCTTTTCCGCGACGGTGAATGGTGCGGCCGCGATCCCAGATTTCCACTTCTTCCTGGCGTGCCCGCACGATCAGATGCGGATCGGCGCCGAGGTAAGTGTATCGCGCCAGCGTTTCGCCGCCCTCGATGCTCTCGAGCAGAAAGGCATGGCGCGCGCGCCGCGCCAGCCGCATATATGCAGATACGGGCGTGAGCAGGTCGGCCGGCACCGGCTTCCACACCGGGATCACGTTGCCCTGCCGAGCCAGCTTCAGAAACTCATGCAGATCGGGAGTCATCGGTCATTTCGCAAGGAGGGCGGCGCGGGCGGCCTTCTCCATCACGTCGAGCGGCGCCTGCCGCCCGGTCCAAAGCTTGAATTGCGAAGCGGCCTGTTCGAGGAACATCTCCAGGCCCAGCACCACCTGCAAACCGCGCCGGCGGGCCATCTTCACCAGGCGGGTTTCGAGCGGATTGTAGATCGTCTCGAAGATCAGCGGCGCGTTCAACTGCTCGGGCTGGAAGAAGCAGCCCTCGATATCGGGCGCGAGTCCGAGCGGCGTGGTGTTCACGATCACGTCGAAAGCCTCTTCCACCAGGCCGCGACGGTCCACGACTTCGCCGCGCACCTGTTCGGCCAGCGACGCGGCTTGCTCGCGGCGGCGGGCCGTGATGGCGACCTTGCATCCCGCGCCGGCCAGCGCGAAGGCCGCGGCCCGGGCGGCTCCGCCCGCGCCGGCCACCAGAGCTCTCGCTCCGCGGAGCTTGACCCGGCGCTTTCGCAGCGGGTTGAGGATGCCGTCGACCTCGGTGTTGTATCAGTGCCATGCGCCCCCGCGTTCGACCACGGTGTTGACCGCCCCGACTTTCGCGGCGAGGGCATCCAGATGATCGTCGGCGTGCGCGACAGCCTCTATGTGCGGCATCGTGACGCTGAACCCGGTCAGCCTGTTGCCC
>CAZRND010000611.1:0-1688 GCA_964601345.1 uncultured Acidobacteriota bacterium
CCGAATTCGCGGCCCCAGATCACCAGAGTTTCGTCAAGCAGGCCGCGCTGCTTGAGATCGGTGATGAGCGCGGCGGAGGGCTGGTCCACGGCTTTGGTCTGCATCGGTAGATCGCGCGGCAGCTCGCCGTGCTGGTCCCATCCGCGCTTGTAAAGCTGCACGAAGCGCACGCCCCGCTCGACGAGGCGTCGCGCCAGCAGGCAGTGCGAAGCGTAAGTGCCCGGCTTGCGCGAGTCCGGTCCATACATCTCGAAGACGCTCTCGGGTTCCTTCGACAAGTCGGTCAGCTCGGGCACGGCGGATTGCATCCGGAACGCCATTTCAAATTGGTCGATGCGCGCTTCGACCTCAGGATCGCCCGTTCGCTGAGCTTCTGTGCGATTCAGCTTGCCGAGCGCATCGAGCATCGAGCGGCGTGTCGCACGGTCGATGCCCGGAGGATCGGAGAGATAGAGCACCGGATCGACGCCCGCGCGGAACAGGACGCCCTGATAGCTCGAAGGCAGGAATCCGCTCGACCAGAGGCGCGAGAAGAGCGGCTGATCGACGTTCAAGCCGCTAGTCTGCGAGATCATCACCACGAAGGCGGGCAGGTTCTGGTTCTCGCTACCCAGGCCATAGTTGATCCAGGAGCCGAAGCTGGGACGTCCCGGCTGCTGGCTGCCGGTCTGTATAAATGTGATCGCCGGATCGTGATTGATGGCCTCGGTGAAAACGGTTTTGATAATGCAGATGTCGTCGACAATCGCGCCGGTGTATGGCAGCAACTCGCTCAGCATCGTGCCGGATTTTCCGAAGCGCTTGAATTCGAAAATTGGCGCGGCGACGGGGAAGGAATCCTGTCCCGAAGTCATTCCGGTGATGCGCTGGCCGCGGCGCACCGAAGCGGGCAATTCGCTCCCGTGGAGTTTTTTCAATTGCGGCTTGTAATCGAAGAGATCGATCTGCGAGGGCGCGCCCGACTGGTGCAGATAAATGATGCGCTTCGCCTTGGGGGCGAAGTGCGGCAGGCCGGGCAGGCCGCCGACCACGGGCTTCGTATCGCCGAGGAGCGAGGCGAGCGCGATGCCGCCGAGCCCCGTTGCGCCCAGGAAGTGCCGTCTTGTGATTTCGTCACACATGATCGTTTACCGGCTGATCGTTTCGTCCATACTCAGGATCACCTGAGCGACCGTGGTCCAGGCGGCCAGCTCCGTTTTGTTCAGCCGCGGGTCCACGGGTGATTCTCCCACGTGCAGCAGTTTTTCGGCGGCCGCGCTGTTTCCGCGATAGTGCGCCAGTTCCTTCGTCGCGAGCGACGCCAGGCTCTGCTCTTCGCCGGCGGCAGGCGAACGCGCCGCGGCCAGTCGGAACGCCAGGCGAATCCGCCCGGCTGTGGATTTCTCGGCCAAAATGACGCGCGCGGCGAGCGCGCGCGAGGCTTCGACGTAGGTCGGATCGTTCATCAGCACCAGCGCTTGCAGCGGCGTGTTGGTGCGCGAGCGGCGCGCGACGCACTTCTGCCGGTCGGGCGCGTCGAAGATCGCGAGCGACGGCGGAGGCGAAGTACGCTTCCAAAAGGTGTACATGCTGCGGCGGTAGAGATCCTCGCCGGGGACTTGGGCGTAATACTGTGACGAGTACACGTCGCCGAAGGAAATTTCTTCCCACAATCCGTCCGGCTGATATGGATACACAGACGGTCCGCC
>CAZRND010000612.1:0-1167 GCA_964601345.1 uncultured Acidobacteriota bacterium
CCCGGCATTTACCGACATCGGGCAAAATTTGGCGATCGGCGGAGAGGGCGCGGCGGTGAAGGCATTCCACACCGCCGGATTCCTCGGCTCCGAGCACGGTCCATTCCTGATCACCGATCCGCAGGACGCGACGGCAAGCGTCCGGCCTCCCGCCGAGCTTGGTGAAGAACGCTTCCGCTCGCGCCGCAAGCTATACCAGGCGCTGCTTGCCGCGAATCCGGTGCGCGCCTACGCGGGCGACTTCCAGCGTGAGTCAGTGGTGCGATCGGTGGAATCGGCCCACCGTCTGCTTACATCGCCTTCGGCGAAGGCGTTCGACTTGTCGCTGGAACCGAAAGCGAAGTTCGATGTCTACAACACGGGCCGCTTCGGGCAGGGATGCCTGTTGGCGCGTCGGCTCGTGGAAGCGGGCGCGCGGTTCGTCGAAGTCACGACGGAGTACATTCCCTTCCGCTACTGGGATACGCATGAGAACGGACACGCGCGCGTCGAGAAAATGAAACAGGAGATCGACGCTCCCATCGCGCAACTGATTCTCGATCTCGAAGAGCGCGGATTGCTCAACCGTACCCTCGTGGTGCTGGCGAGCGAATTCAGCCGCGATACGCTCACCGAGGGGAAAGTCGGCAAGCAGGTGCGAAACCAGGTGGACGTGCCCGATGTCATGACCGACCCGAAGCACTACGGAATGCACCGCCACTTCACCGGCGCGGGCTGCATCCTGATGTTCGGCGGGGGCGTCAAGCGCGGTCTGCTCTACGGGACCACGGCCGACGAGCGCCCCTGCACTACGCTCGACAAGCCGGTACCGATGGAAGACCTGCACGCCACTATCTATCGCGCGCTGGGCATCGCTCCGGACCTGTCTTACGTCGTTGAGAAACGTCCGGTCTACGTAACGAGAGACGGAAAAGGCAAACCCATTCATGAACTTTTTGGCTAGAGCCACATTCCTTTTACTTGCCGTTCCACTTTTGGCTCAACCGTATCTGAATCCCAACCTTCCCGCGGAGCAGCGCGCCGCGGACCTGGTGGGGCGCATGACGCTCGAGGAAAAAGTTCTGCAGATGCAGAACAACGCTCCGGCGATTGCGCGCCTCAATGTTCCGGCGTACGAATGGTGGAACGAAGCGCTGCACGGCGTGGCGCGCGCCGGGCAGGCTACCC
>CAZRND010000612.1:1177-1650 GCA_964601345.1 uncultured Acidobacteriota bacterium
TTTCCCGCAGGCGATCGGCTTCGCCGGGGCGTGGGACACCGAGTTGATGCACCGCGTCGCCGACGTCATCTCGACGGAAGCACGGGCTAAATATCATGAAGCGATCCGCAACGACGATCACACCCGCTACCGCGGGCTCACCTTCTGGTCGCCGAACATCAACATCTTTCGCGATCCGCGCTGGGGACGCGGCCAGGAAACCTATGGCGAAGATCCTTACCTGACCAGCCGCTTGGCCGTGGCCTTCATCCGCGGAATGCAGGGCAGCGATCCGCGCTACTTCAAGGTGATCGCGACGGCGAAGCACTATGCCGTGCACAGCGGGCCGGAGCCCGATCGCCATCAGTTCGACGTGAAACCGAGCGAGCGTGATCTGGTGGAGACGTATCTGCCGGCGTTCAAGGCCAGCATCGTCGAGGGCAAAGCGGATTCGGTGATGTGCGCCTACAATCGCGTCGACGGCGTGCCGGCTT
>CAZRND010000613.1:0-1610 GCA_964601345.1 uncultured Acidobacteriota bacterium
TCCCGCGCGGCCGGCGTCGGGCACCGTGCTCGAAGCGAAACTCGATCGCGGGCGAGGTCCCGTGGCGACGGTGCTGGTGCAGAACGGAACGCTGCGCGTCGGCGATCCCTTCATCGTCGGGCCGGTTTTCTCGAAGGTGCGCGCCCTGATGGACGACCGCGGCAATCCGGTCGAAGAGGCCGGGCCTTCGAGCCCGGTGGAGGTGCTCGGGCTCGACAAACTTCCGCAGGCCGGCGACCAGTTCCAGGTGATCCGCGACGTGCTGAAGGCCAAGCAGACGGCGCTCTATCGCGAGTCGAAGCTGCGCGAGCAGCAGATGGCCGCATCCACGCGCCTGACGCTCGAACAACTGCACGAGCAGATGAAGGCCGGCGTGGTGAAAGAGCTTTCCATCATCCTCAAGACCGACGTGCGCGGATCGGCCGAAGTGCTCTCCGAATCGCTCGGCAAGATCACCGACGAACGCGTCAAAGTCAAGATCATGCACGCCGGTGTCGGCGCGATCACCGAATCGGACGTGCTGCTCGCGGCCGCCTCGAACGCCATCATCATCGGCTTCAACGTTCGCCCGGACCGCAAGGCGCTGGACACGGCGGCGCAGGAGAAAGTGGACATCCGCCTGCACACCGTCATCTACAACGTCACCGACGAAGTGAAGAAAGCCATGTCGGGACTGCTCGAGCCGAGCACGCGCGAGGTCAGCCTGGGCCGCGCCGACGTGCGCGAGACCTTCCGCATCTCGAAGGTCGGGAACGTCGCGGGATGCCTGGTTCAGGAAGGCATCCTCAAGCGGACCGCGTCCGTGCGCTTGGTGCGCGACGGCGCCGTAGTCTATACCGGAAAGATCGCGTCACTCCGGCGCTTCAAGGACGATGCCAGCGAAGTGAAGTCGGGCTTCGAGTGCGGCGTCTCGCTCGAGAATTACCCCGACGTCAAGCCCGGCGACGTGATCGAAGCGTTCGTCATCGAGCGCGTGCAGACCGTCGCGGTCCAATAAAGTTTGGCCAGTATCGGACTTTTGACCTTAGAATTGCATCTTCCTTACGCGCACTCCCTGAAGGAGAAACGCATGGTGGTCCAGCGCGTGAAAGAACGCTTGCGCGGCAAGTTCAACGTCGCGGTGGCCGAGCTCGATCACCAGGACCTGTGGCAGCGCTCCACGCTCGCCATTGTCTCGGTCTCGTCGAGCGAGCGCAACTTGCGGCAGGTGCTCGAAGGCGCGCAGAAAGAGGCGGAACACGTCCTGGGGTCGGACTTGACCGGCTCGGACATCGAAATCCTGTGAAAGGCCATCGCCCAGAACGGCTGGCGGAGCAGATCCGCATGGAACTCGGGCGGCTCGTGAGCCGCGAGATCCACGATCCGCGCGTGGGCTTCGCTACCATCACCGAAGTGAAGCTCTCGCCCGACCTGCGTCACGCGCGCGTTTTCGTCAGCGTGATCGGAAAGCCCGAGCAGGAGGCCGAGAGTCTGGCGGCGATCCAGGCCGCGGGAAGTTTTCTGCGCCGCCAGCTCTCTCATGCGATTGCCATGCGATTTACGCCCGATCTGGCCTTCGAGCTGGACCGCGGCTCGCAGCAGGCGAATCGCATCGAGGAATTGCTTCGCCG
>CAZRND010000614.1:0-1610 GCA_964601345.1 uncultured Acidobacteriota bacterium
TGGAGCTCGCCCTCGCGGAACAGGCGGCCGTTCTGGATCTGGCTGTTGTACGGGTAGGCAGGATCGGTCTTGATCGGCCCATGGCCCGAGCCCGGCGGCGGATCGAGGATGAAGTCCCAGAAATTGACCGCCCAGGCCATGCCGTTGCCGCCGAACTGGGGGACCTTCGCGGGTTGCGAGCGCGTATCCCCGCCGGAAACCATCAGCGCGAGAGCCGCCAACGCCGCGCCGGTGAAAATCTGTCTCCTCATATCCCGATCCTTTTGCGATTTGCCGCCACGATAGCATCGACACTCGTGTCCGATAAAGCGCCTGAGCCCTGTGGGTACAGTCCGCTTCGCGCCGAAATTGCGCGTTCGCCGGTATCTGGAACGGAGGACTTAAGAGGAGCCGGGCTCTCTGGAGGCCCAATGCCGGGAGGACAAACCACCGCCCGGGCTGCCCGGCTCCTCAAGTCTCAAGGACGCCGCGATACGTCCTTGCGATGGGCTGACTTTCAAATGCGAAGCTTACGGCAACCTTGCCGTCGAGCGTTCGCCCCATTCACTCGTGTGCCGAACGCACGATCCGCCCTCTCCGGGACGAGAAGGCGGATCGCCCATTCATGCGTTTTACGCGCCGTCGGTGAGCGCGTTGTTGGCAAGACCGTTAATCTCGACGTCGTAGCCGAAGACGTCCGACATATGGAGCGCGTTCGCTCCCGCGCCGCGAACGTTCTGCACGCCCAGGCGCGCCAGCTCCGCCTTGACGCGATCGGCGTCGAAGTCGGCGATGGTGTAGGCCATGTGATTGACGACGTTCGTGGGCTTCGGCCTTGGCTGACCGTTCGCCGCCGGCGCGTTCAAGTCGCGCGTACGGCAGATGATGAAGGTCAAGGGCACGTCGTTGGCGGTCACGCCGTAGGGCTTTTCGCCCTTCTTGCCGAAGGGAAGGGTAACCTCGTTGTCCTTCAATCCGACCTGATCGAGATTGAAGACCTTCGAGTACCAATCGGCTGCCTGCCGGAAGTTCGGACAGTTGTAGGAGACGTGATTCACGCCTGCGGCGATGACGCCGGCTTGCGCGGGAGCCGCACTTGCCGCACTCGTCGCGCCGACGCTAGTGGCGGCGACGGTGATCGCCTCGATCAGCTGGCGGCGGCTGATCTTGCCCTCGTCGAACTCATTGAGCTTCGTTGCTGCGAAACCGAACATGGCTGTTCTCCCCTCCTCAGATAAACGGGTTTTCGCCGTCGATCGAGGCGATCTGCACTTGATATCCGTTGGGATCGTAGACGTTCACACTGCCCTTGCGGCCCGTGGGGTTGGTGCCCGCGGCTTTGAGCTGATTGTTGACGCGCGTGTCGTCCCAATTGGAGACCGTGTAGCAGACGTGGTCCACGACCGCCTGCGACTTCGGCTCGTTGTTGCCGAAGTTGCGCGTGATGATGAAGGCGCCGCCCTTGCCAGGCTCCGCGCCGCCGAAGGCGAGGTTGGCGCGGCCCATGCCTTTGTCGTTGTAGATCTTCGTGTTGAAGACCTTGGCGTACCAGTCGCGCGCGACCTTGTAGTCCGAGCAGGCGTAGGAGATGTGATTGATGCCGAGCATCTTGAAGCCGCCCGAAGGCGCGG
>CAZRND010000615.1:0-1603 GCA_964601345.1 uncultured Acidobacteriota bacterium
GCCGACCTACGGCACGCGGCGGCCAAGGTCGCGGCAGTTTCCGAGGACCTCGCGATCGCGGAGAGCGATCCGATCAGCGCGGCGGCACCAAGCCATGGGCGCGGCGCGAAGGTGGTGGCGGCGGCGATCGCAAACCGCGCCGTGATTTCCAGCAGACTCGGCCGTGGGAAAAACGCGACCGTGGAGAGCGCAGCGAGCGTTCTGACCGCGGCGAACGCGAGCGGGGCGGGGGAGAATTCCGCGGAAACCGCCCGTGGGAAAAGCGCGGCCGTCCGGCGAAGCGCGAGCACGATGACGAATGACGCGGCAGCGCGATACAATTGTCGCCGTATCCAGCCCGCCGGTAGCGTGCGGTGAAGCGGCCGGCAAGCGCGACATGCCGCGCGCGATTGTTCGCTTGTCCGGATCGAGCGCAATTGAATTCGCCTCGCGCGTTTTTGAAACCAGCAACGGAGATCTTTTTGTCAGCGGCTGGCGCCGAGTTGCCGGTTCGGTGCGCTGGAAGAATCACACGCTGGCCGCGCATGCGTATGTGATGCGCTCGCCGAAAACCTACACGCGCGAAGACATCGTCGAACTTCACCTCCCGGCGTTGCCGTGGCTCGTCGCAGGATTGCTCGACCAGTTGCTCTCAGCAGGCGCACGGCTCGCGCAGCCCGGTGAATTCACGCGCCGCGCGTTCGAGAATGGCCGCATCAGCCTCGATCAAGCGCAGGCGGTCGGTGATCTGATCGCCAGCCGCAGCGCCGATGAGGCCCGCGCGCATGTCGCGCGTCTGCGAAGCCGCGCGCATTCCGATCGCAAAAGTTTGCGCGTCGAAATCGAAGACCTGCTCTCGCTCGTCGAACTGGGCCTCGATTTTTCGCACGAGGATGTCGGTGTGCTCAAGCCCGAAGAGATGCTCGCGCGGCTTAAGGAAATTCATCAGCGAATCGAACAAGTCTCTGGCGAAAAGACCGGAAGCGATGCCGATTCGCCGATGTTGAACGCAATGCTTCCGCGAATCCTTTTGCTCGGCCCGACGAACGCGGGGAAGAGCAGCCTCTTCAATCGCCTGCTTGGCCGCAATGCCGCGATTGTCAGCGAAGAGCGCCATACGACGCGTGACATTGTCGAGGCGCCGCTGCAATTTTCGGATGGGCTGAGCGCGGTTCTTGTCGACAGCGCAGGCGGCGGTGCGGATATCGCGACGCTCGGTCCGGCGCGGCCGTCCGAGGCGCTACGCCAGGCCGCGTGGAACGCGACGCTGGCCTCGGCGCGAACCGCGGACGTGATTCTGCTGACCGTCGATCGCTCGGCGCTGGAAAGCCAGGACGGCCTCGGCCATTTCCTCGAGGCGCTCGCCCAGGCAAAGCCGGCGGCGTGCGCGGTCCTTTGGACAAAATGCGATTTGCCGGCGGTCGCCTCCGTCGCCTCCCCGCTGGAGGCCGCCCCGCGCTTCGAGGTCTCCGCCCGCAGCGGCGAGGGGGTCGAGGCCCTGCGGGACTTCCTGCGAGCCCAAGTCGCCGCCCTTCAGGCCCGGACCCAGGACGCCTCGCTGGCGACGGCCTCGTCGGCGCGCGCGGCGGCGCGGACGGCGGCTGAGGCCGTAAAGCGTGCGGCG
>CAZRND010000616.1:0-1567 GCA_964601345.1 uncultured Acidobacteriota bacterium
AGGCGCTCGATCGCTTCGAGCGCCTCGCCGGACATATCGGCAAGGACGCCATCTGGGCGCGCTTCGACGCCGAGGAAAAGCAGACCTTCGAGCGATGGCTGGCGCACGGCCGGCTGGTGCGCGATGAGCGCGCCGCGGCCCGCGCCGCCGGACGTCCGCCGGACTTTGCGCGCATCGTGAACACGCTGGGCGGCGTGACCATCGCGTATCGTCGCCGTATGCAGGATTCTCCCGCTTACCGGCTGAACCACGAAGAGATCATCAAGTGCCTGGAAGAGGGCGTGGCGTTCTCCGAGTTGCTGAATCCGAAGGAGTGCGTGCCGGACGAGTGGAACAAGATCCAGGCGCTCCGCCTCGAGCGCCAGGCCATGGACAATGGGAAGCTGAAGGGCACTGGCGAAATTGTGGAGCTGCCGGCGCGGACCGTAATGGTCGCGGCGGGTACGCATCCCAACGTCGTCTACGAACGCGAGTACCCCGGAACATTCGTCCTCGACAAGTGGAAAGAGTTTTTCCAGGATCACCGCCTCGAAAACGGCAGACTGATTCCGGTAGTCGAGGGCGAAACGGGATTCTTCACCTCCTACCACAAGGACGGCAAGTACATCACCTATTACGGCGACAACCATCCGATCTTTGCCGGCAACGTGGTGAAGGCCATGGCCTCGGCGAAGAAGGGATATCCGGTCGTCTCTAAGCTTTTTGAAGAAGAGATCGCCGCGGCAAAGCCCGAGCAACAGCCCGAGCGCGAGCTCGAATGGGTGCTTTTCACCGAGCGCACCGACGATCAATTTGCGGCGCGCGTCATCGACGTGCTGCGTCTCACGAAACAGATCGTCGAGGTAATCGTCCGCGCGCCGCTCGCCGCAAAGCGCTTCCAGCCCGGCCAATTCTTCCGCCTGCAGAATTACGATTCCTTCTCAGAGAAAGTGGCGGGATTCCATCTCACCATGGAAGGCGTCGCCCTGACGGGAGCGTGGGTCGACCGCGAGCGCGGATTGATCTCGCTGATCGTCCTGGAGATGGGCGGGTCGAGCCGTCTCTGCGCCCTCTTGCAGCCCGGCGAAGAAGTGGTGCTCATGGGACCGGCCGGCGCGCCGACCGAAATCCCCACTCGCGAAACGGTGCTTCTGGCGGGCGGCGGATTGGGCAACGCCGTGCTCTTCTCCATCGCCGAGGCCTGCAAGAAAAAGAAGAACCGCGTGATCTATTTCGCCGCCTACAAGAAGAAGGGCGATCTCTACAAGCGAACCGAGATCGAGAAGAATTGCGACATGGTGGTCTGGTCCGTAGACGAAGGCGAGTTGATCGAGCCGCATCGCCCGCAGGATCGCACCTTCCTCGGCAACGTCGTTCACGCCATGCGCGCGTATGCGCTCGGCGAGTTGGGCGACGTCGAGGTTCCGCTTCAGAAGATCGACCGAATCATCTCCATCGGCTCCGACCGCATGATGAACGCGGTGAAGACGGCGCGCAAGACGGTGCTGAAGGCTTTCCTGCCGCCCGGACATCGCGCCATCGGGCCCATCAACTCACCGTAGCAATTCATGATGAAGGAAAATTTCGC
>CAZRND010000617.1:0-1555 GCA_964601345.1 uncultured Acidobacteriota bacterium
CATGTACCCGCAAGGGTGTGGGGGTTCGAGTCCCTTCTTCGGCACCAGTCCTTTTTAAAAACCGCTAGAGAGCGTTGCGCTCTCGGAGATTCACGAGGCGCTCGTGACGCGCCGCTCGGCGCGCAAGTCGGCCTCGCGGCTTTCGTTTCGAGGCTAGTTCTCCGCGAAAGTCGCGACCGCGCTGCCGTGAGTCTCGAAGACTGCGCGCTTGGCGATCAGGACTCGGCCTGCGGACGCGCCCCGGCTAGCCGTTGGACGCGAGTGCCGACGGAAAACATCCGCCGGTATGGATAGCACCTTGAACGAACCATCGCTGTCCTGAAAGGCTCCCAAGACTGAACTTATTGAGCCCAGACACACTCGCATGACGCCCACGCTTTGCACCTTGCCATTTCTGTAGTGGCAAGAGTGGAGTGAGACTCGCTCACCCCGAAATTCGAATTCATTGCTGCCTGGCTTGCGATGCTTACCACCGAGCCCCTTGATTAAGCGCGTACCGTTGACATGACCGAAATAACTCGCTCGAGCGCCGCTTTCTCGATCTTGCGCCATTCAATCCTCCAACGAACACTCCGAGGGTACTTAGTGATTGCGACGGACATTTCCGAAATCAACGTCGAGCGGCAGAGCTTCCCACGGCACGTCGCCGGTCAACGTCATGAGGAACTCGATGATATCTTCGCGGTCCTGGGCGCCCAGCCGCGAGCGGAGCTTGGGATCGATGTTGGGGTTCGGGTTCCCGCCGTTGGTGTAGAACCACAGCACGTCATCCAACGTGAGTAACGTTCCGTCGTGCATGTACGGTCCCGTGCGCGCCACGTTGCGTAGCGACGGCGTCTTGAACGCGCCCAGGTCCGCCTGCTCGTGCGTGACCTCGTACCGCCCCGGATCGCGCGGTGTGCGGTCTACCCAGCCGACGCCGGTATTATGGAACTTGCCGTCGGTGAACAGCGCCGAAGTCTCGCCGATCTCATGGCACGCGGTGCAATTGCCGCGGTTCGGGTCGCGGAACGACTCAAACCCTCGCTTCGCCGCCGTGCTGATCGCGTTCTCTTCGTGCCCGAAATACCAGCGGTCGAACGGAGAATTCCCGACGAGCAATGTGCGCTCGAAAGCGGCCAGCGCACGCGCGACTTTGTCGTAGGTGATCGGGCCGCTCCCGAAAGCATCGGCAAAGCGCGGCAGATAGCTCGTATCGCTGCTTAGCCGCTTCTCCACGCCCGCCAGCGAATGCGCCATCTCCACCGGATTCTCCACCGGCGCTTCTGCCTGCTTTTCCAGGCCCGGTGCACGTCCATCCCAGAAGTTCTCATGGAAATACGCGACGTTGGCGATGGTCGGCGCGTTGCGCGTTCCGCGCGAGCCGCCCACACCCTGCGAGATGCGCTTGCCATCGGCGAATCCGAAGCGCGGATCGTGGCAGGTGCCGCACGCCACCGTGTAATCAACGGAGAGGGCCGTGTCGTAGAACAACCGTTTGCCGAGCGCGATCTGTGCCGGTGTCGCCGGCGCGGCATCGGCGGGCAGGGGAGGCAGGCCGAGGGGAATCCTGATC
>CAZRND010000618.1:0-1527 GCA_964601345.1 uncultured Acidobacteriota bacterium
CGCATTCGCCCCTTTAGCAAAACCAACGCGTCGTGAGTAAACCTGTGTCGGCGCTGCCTTGTTGGAAGCAGCCTCGGAGTTCTGTTCGCGTAGGTTGTTCAGCAGCTCATCGATGCCTTTATGATCGCTCTGAACCGTCGCGCCTGGGCCATGCAATTGGATGAGGCCCGCTAAAATCTTCAGCGTCAGCATGACTGCCTCCTTCAACTCGCGAAGGCGATCGGGTCCCTGGCGCGCGCCGGGTACGTCGTGGCGCTGGACGAGTTCCAGTACGTCAACCGCGAGCGGCTCCGCGAATTCGCATCCCACCTCCAGACCGAGATCGATCAGCTCTCCGCCGCCGCCGACAGGATCTCCGGCGGCTTGCTCGTGCTCGGATCGATCCATACCGAGATGATGGCGATCCTCGACGATCGCTCGGCGCCTCTCTACAACCGCGTGACCGACGAGATCGAGCTCGGCCACCTCGACATCGCCTCGCTCCTTGAGCTCCTACGCGCCCACGACGCGGCTGACGTCATGAGACTGCTCTTCCTCTGGACGCTGTTCGAGGGCGTCCCGAAGTTCTATCGCGACTGCTTCGAACAGGGCGTGTTGGCGTCGCCGCGGAGGGAGCTACTCGAGAAGATGTTCTTTCTGAGCTCCTCGCCTTTGCGGTCGGAGGCCGACAACTGGTTCCTGAAGGAGCTCCACGGTCGGTATGACGCGATTCTAAAGCTGATCGCCCGACGGCCAGGCTGCGTTCACGGCGACATGCTGGAGCAGGTCCGGAACACGAGCCCTGAGTCGGACGAGCAGATCGCCGGCTATCTCAGAGTCTTGATCGATCGATACCGCATGATAGAGCGCAAGCTACCCATCTTCGGGGCGCCGAAGGCGAGGCGTGGTCGCTACTATCTCACCGACAACTTCCTGACCGCGTGGCTTGGCGCTCTCTCTGGTCCCGTCGCGGCGCTCAGCTTCGTTCCGCAGGACCAGCTCGTCGCCGAGGCCGATCGGCGACTCGAGGACATCGAGGGACACGCTTTCGAACGGCTCGTCGCAGTCCTCTATGAGGAGCGCAGCCGGCGCGCCTTGGGGGACTTTCCGCTTACTGCCCGCATCGAGGGCTACTGGGACAGTTCGGACACCGAGATCGATCTCGTGGCACTCGACGAGACGAATCATCGGATCCGGTTCGGGCACTGCAAACGCTCTTCGGAGCGACTGGTGGCGACGCTGCCAACGTTCGCTGGGCACGTGGACCGCTTCCTTGGCGCGTTCCCGAAATTCGATGGATGGCAAATCGACCGCGTGGCGCTGTCCCCGCTGATGGACGACGAGGTTCGTCGGTCGCTGCGTACGCGCGGATTTGTCGCGCAAGATCTCCTCGATCTGACCAGGGACCTGTAGCCGTGAGCCGCCTCGGTTCCTTGGCAAGCGCTCAAAGCGTGGCGGCAAGGTAGGTCGATTGGCCGACGAAACCGCGATAGTGAGCCTTGCACTAGAGGTCAAGCCTGCCGGTCCCCGACGCGAGGCCACGGTCCA